>JANQLP010000060.1 GCA_028280515.1 Hyphomicrobiales bacterium | reverse complement strand
AAGAACAGGTGCCGGACCCGGCCGTGGCGGCGCAGAAGATCCATCAGCGGTGCGGGATCGACCAGCATGATGTGCGCGAAGTGCGGCAGGCCGACGACCAATGGCGGGTGATGCAGGAACAGGCTGACGGGCCGTCCCGCCGCTTCGTCCAGCCGAGCCGCGAGCCAGGCCAACCGCCGTTCGCAAAAGTGGCCGTGAAGATGGCCCTCGTCCAGCGTATCGAGAAACACCAGACACTCGGCATCCAGATCGGCAACCGATTGCACAAAACCGTCCGGGTCCACCGGCTGGTCGGGAAAGGCGCCACGGAAGGCGGCGCGCGCGTCGTGGTTGCCCAGCATCAGGCGCACGGGCAGCGGGAAGCCGTCGAGCAGCGCGCGCAAAACACGGTAGCTTTCGGGCTGGCCGCTGTCGCTGAGGTCGCCACTGATCACGCAGAGATCGGCATCGGCGTGGTTGGCGGTGATATGGTCGAGGCAGGCCTTCAGCCGTGCCCGAGGGTCCAGCCCATGAACCCGCCCGTCCGGAGCAACCAGATGGGGATCGGTCAGGTGGATCAGCTTCGCCGGCACGGAAGCACGCCGCGCTAGGCGGACGCTCGCGCGCGCTTGCTAGGCCGGCCTAATAATCCATGTCGCCGGCGCCCTCGCCTTCCTTCTTCTCCGGCGCGTCGACCACCGTGGCCTCGGTGGTGATCAGCAGGCCGGCGATGGAGGCGGCGTCCTGCAGGGCCACGCGCACCACCTTGGTCGGGTCGATGATGCCGGCCTTGACCATGTCGACATACTGCCCCGTCTGGGCGTCATAGCCGAAATTGGGGTCCGACTGTTCCAGCAGCTTGCCAACGACCACGGAGCTGTCGACGCCGGCATTGGCCGCGATCTGACGCACCGGCCATTCCAGCGCCTTGCGCACGATGCCGAGGCCGACCTTCTGGTCGTCATCGTCCAGCGCCACCCCGTCCAAGGCCCTGGTGGCGTAGAGCAGGGCCACGCCGCCGCCGGGCAGCACACCCTCCTCCACCGCCGCGCGGGTGGCGTTCATGGCGTCCTCGACCCGGTCCTTCTTTTCCTTCACCTCAACCTCGGTGGCGCCGCCGACCCGGATGACCGCCACGCCGCCGGCCAGCTTGGCCAGCCGTTCCTGCAGCTTTTCCCGGTCATAGTCGGACGTCGTCTCCTCGACCTGGGCGCGGATCTGGGTACAGCGGGCATCGATGTCCGCCTTTTCCCCGCCGCCCTCGATCAGGGTGGTGTCCTCCTTGGTGATCAGCACCCGCTTGGCCGTGCCCAGCATGTCGAGGGTGACGTTCTCCAGCTTGATGCCGACATCCTCCGACACCACCGTGCCGCCGGTCAGGATCGCCATGTCCTCCAGCATCGCCTTGCGCCGGTCGCCGAAGCCGGGCGCCTTCACCGCCGCGATCTTCAAGCCGCCGCGCAGCTTGTTGACCACCAGGGTGGCCAGCGCCTCGCCCTCGATATCCTCGGCCACGATCAACAGCGGCTTGCCGGACTGGACGACGCTTTCCAAGAGCGGCACCAGATCCTTCAGGCTCGACAGCTTCTTTTCGTGCAGCAGGATGACGGCGTCCTCCAGCTCCGCCTTCTGCTTTTCCGCGTCGGTCATGAAATAGGGCGAGAGATAGCCGCGATCGAACTGCATGCCCTCGACCACCTCCAACTCGGTGTCGAGCGACTTGGCCTCCTCCACCGTGATCACGCCCTCATTGCCGACCTTCTCCATGGCCTGGGCGATCATGGCGCCGATGTCCGCCGCGCCGTTGGCGGAGATGGTGCCGACCTGGGCGATCTCCTCGTTCGAGGTGATCGGCCGCGAGGCCTTCTCCAAGGCCGCGACCACCGCGTCGACGCCCATGTCGATGCCGCGCTTCAGATCCATCGGGTTCATGCCGGCGGCGTCGGCCTTATAGCCCTCGCGCACGATCGACTGGGCCAGGCCCGTGGCCGTGGTGGTACCGTCACCGGCGATGTCGTTGGTCTTCGACGCCACCTCGCGCATCATCTGGGCGCCCATATTCTCGAACTTGTCGGAAAGCTCGATCTCCTTGGCCACCGCGACCCCGTCCTTGGTGGTGCGCGGCGCGCCGAACGACTTGTCCAAGACCACGTTGCGCCCCTTGGGCCCCAGCGTGACCTTCACCGCATCGGCCAAGACATCCAGCCCCCGCAACATGCGCGCCCGCGCATCGTCGGCAAACCTGATCTCTTTCGCTGGCATGTTCCGTTCCCCCGGTATTGTTTGTAGGCCTCAGGGCGGAGCCGCCCGAGGCGTTGTGATGATGGGGATTATCTGACGTTTTGGGGGGGTAGTTGCAAGGTGGTCCGGCAAGGGTTGACCCAACGAACCGGAGGGCCACGACACGCTATGGACGTGAACAGCAACTGCCCAACTGATGGCCATAGCAGAGACAAATGAGGTCGTGAGCTACGCTAATCTCCTGAAGCCGCTAGGTCTTGCTGGATTGCCTCGGCCAGCTTTATGTTAAAGTAAATACTTCCTTTACCCTCGCCAAATACGTAGCGATCTCGCCGCTGCTTAAACGACGCGCCTGAACCCCAAGGCAACGAAACAGCATCGCCTTTCGTTATTTTTGCCGCGTAGCCATATAGTCCCCCATCAATTGGCGCGTCATGAACAGTACTGACCAGCGATGCGCATTCGAAGTGGCTGTTTGGAAATTCATGTGTGAGCATCGCGTGCACACCGCGCAATCGACGGCCAGTTCGCGACACGTCGTCCAGGACCAGTACGTTCCGGCAAACGCCTGACCTCAAAACCGCTAAAGAGTCATTCTCAATCATGTCACCTCCTGATGAGGAGGTGACGCCAATACGATCTTCCGGCAATTTCAACCGAGTTGCGATGTACCGGCCAAGCATCTGGGCGCCTCGATTGATTGCCACAACACAGTCGACGTGCCAGCGTCTCGAAAGCGCCTCAAGCACTCCCAGGCCTTCCATCGACTCGATTGTTGACATTCGGTTTGGCGACGTCAGCTGGCGCGGCTGCAAATGCTTGAATTGCGACGCAAGCTCACAAAAAACCGGAGCTCCGGTTGCCAGTCCCAACTTAAGGGCCTCGCTCTTGAGAAGCCTCGAGAAGGTCGAAGTCTCAGTGCTCGCGCTGCTTGACAAAACCTGATCAATAATGTCAGCAATACTGTCATAGATCTCCATCGCGAGAACTGATTTCAAGAACTCCTTGCTGGAAAGTGGCTCTATTCGTTCGAGATCTTCAAGAACATCGTGAGCCAGCACTAAACTTCCTTGGCTGATTCGCCGCGCTAGCTCCGATCGTGCCAGATCGACTGATTTCTCCAGAGCGTCTGAAACGGCGTCTGTCGCGACTTTCACGTCTCGCAGTTCACCACTCTTGCCGGCAAGTTCACGAATTCTTGAGGCCGCGTCCTGTGCGATGTTCAACTTCGCCCGAATTGACGCCCGGGCCTCCGGGTCTGTGGCCAAAACCTTCAGCGCCCTTTGACGTGTCCAGCTATCCACGCCCGCCAACGAAAGCAACTCGTCAGCATCGCGAAGCCCGCCCTCTGATGTGACAGAATCAGCTGCTGCGCTCATTAAGCTGCTCCTTCACGGCTCGACGACCAACGTCCAGCAAAGCGTCAATTTCTTCAAGCACGAACTCCACTTCTTGCCGCACGCGGCGAAACACACCTGAACGCGCAGCGTCAACATTGCCCTCATCGTTTTGCTGCAAATCCTGCTTCAATGCACAGGCGTTATCATCATCGCAGCTCTCAAGCTTCTGCTTGACCTCCGCGATGCGATCAGCGTGCACCAGCTTACGGACATCTGAACCACATAGCAAATCGACAAGTCGGTCGACTGCTGTTCCCAGCCCAAAGAGACTCGCAAGAGATAGGGCTCGCTTCGTCGCTTTCAATGGCGTGTCAGGCAAGTGACAGTCGATCTGTTGTCGCAGCCACAGTGCATATTCTCCTAGATGCTCCCTGAGCACAAGCGATCTCGGCTGTCTCTCCCACGCCCTCAGAACCGGCACTTCTTGATAGGCCCAACTCTTGCCCTTTGCCCAATACTCGATGTTGGCGTAGTCCACTGGAAGGCCGATGTTGGTTATTACGATTGGACCATACCGCTCAAGACGACCAACAAAGTCGAACTTCCAAGCGTGGTCGCGATCGAATCCTCCATTTGCCACGCAATTCTGCGCCTCATCGAACACTTTCGCCTCGATAGTCCATGGAGCAGAAAAGTCGTACTCATTCCATTTGATGCGCACGCAATAAGGTTCGGAACGCTCAAAATCAACGATCTTTTTAGCTGTGACAATTATGTCGTCGTGCAGACGCTCAATATACTCGCAAAAATCCAAATCTCCTATTGCAAGACCGGCACCAAGATATGTGGCACTGCCAGAAATACAGAGCGAGCCACCTTGCGTCAGTCGGACTGAATGCGAAATCGACGCCAATTCGTCCAAAGTCCGCGCAAACGGAAACGCCTGAACCAGATTGTATGGAACGAACAATACAAGATCGCGCACCTCGACTTCGACATAGCCTGGGCACCTGGAGCACTTGCTATCTCCGGCATCCTGCATTGCAGCGCGCGCGACCTCCGCTTGCGCCAGCAAACAGCTTGTAAGTTCACGATCGTTGATCGCGCTCTCGATTCCTTCGCCTTCTGCCCTTTTTTCGGCAAGAGCTGCGGAGTACGCAATCAGGTCTTGGATCGGAACGACGGCTTCTTCTGCCATCCAGCCAGTCACTATCCAGGAAAAGCGAGTTGACACAACAGAAATCTAATAATGCAGTCTTTCAACTACCTTTGCAACAGGCGTTGGCATCGAGCGTTTTCGTCGCGTTCTTGAGCCGACGGTCCGCCAAACCGCATATGAAGTACTATTGTTAACCAACCGATCGCAGTATCGCTCATCCCAGATTCGGCCGCGCTAGGCAGCAGACCTTGTCTCATTCGATTGCATTACTCGTTTCAACATACCAGCTTGGCCAGACGCCAGTTCGCCATCCATCCAGCATGCCAATGCCCACTCACCCCGCCCTAACCGCCCTCGCCCGTCTGCCTCGCAAGGCGGACGGCAAGGTCTCGATCTCGGCGTTGAACCGGCTGGTGCGGGCCTATGGCCGCGATAACGACCTGGCGGTGATGGTGTGGGAGACAGCGGACCGGGCCGCACGGCCGTTGGCGGTGCGGGTCGCCGATCCGGGCCGGGCAGACGCGGCGTTGTTTGAGCGCTGGTTGCCAGACCGGGCAATGCCCCCCTGTCACTGCGCGACGCCCTCTTTGCTCACGACCTTGGTAAGACGGTTTAGGCCAAGTGCAGGCCTTAATGATGCCCAGCACACATGGCCGCGATTATTGCGGCCTTGGGCATGGACAAATCCGCCCGCACAGCCACGCCTCGGC
>JANQLP010000197.1 GCA_028280515.1 Hyphomicrobiales bacterium | reverse complement strand
ACAGGCCCGAACCGCAGCGGCTGATCTGGACCGCGGCGCGGCCGGTGTGGTCGTACCAGAGGCCCGCGGCGCCGGCGGCGTCTGCCGAATTGGCCGTTGGGAACAGGGTTGCGGCTGCGAGGCCTGCGAAAAGGGCGTTTCTGAGGGTGTTCATGGTCAGCTCTCCATCCTTGGGTACGTGTCCGTCCGATGAGGAGGAGATGGAGAGGCGGTGCCAAATTCCGTGTGACCGCCGTCACACAATAGGCGTTTGACGGGAAAAAGGGCGGATTTACGGGTATTTTTTCGGAGGCCGCAGCCGCCGTTTACCTTTCGTTAACCTCCCTTAACACACTCTGAACCCGTAGATTCGGCGGCATAAAGAGAATCTGTAGCGGGGTCCGCGTTTGGCGGACAACACGTAATGCAGCTGAATCGAAAAGGATCACCCATCATGTCGGCAGTCGTCATTGGGGAAGAAGTCACGATAACGGGGAACATCATCACAAGCGGGCAAATCCAGGTCGAAGGGAGCGTACAGGGGTACATCTTCGGCTCGGAAGTCATCGTGTGTAAGGGCGGTCACGTCACCGGCGGGATCGTCGCCGAAAAGGTCGCCGTCTATGGCCAGGTCTCGGGCTCCGTCAACGCGCTGAGCGTGATACTGGAACCCGGCTCCCGCACGGAGGCCGATCTTTGCCACCGGGAACTCACGCTTGAGCTCGACAGCTACTTCGAAGGCAAGTCGCGCCACTCCGAGAACCCGCTCTCACGAACCAGTTTGCGCCTTGAAACGTTCAGGCAGGCGACGGTTGCCGCCGACACCGGCAAATGGGACATGATCGAGGCGAAACACGCAGCGTGATTGCCGCGGGCAGCTTGTGCGGGTTGGTCCGCCGCTTCAGTCCCCCGCGCCCGTGCAAGCTGCCATCATTTTGCAATGAACCGACCCGTCAGGTGCGAACACTTCGCCGCTATCTGCAGCGCTCGAAGTCATAGGCGTCGGGCGGAACGACGCTTTCCGAGGCGCCGGAGAGAGTGTCAATCGCAAGCGTCTTCGGGCCCGTTGCCCTTGCAGGCTCCAGGAAGGCCGATCTCAAACCGGACAGGACGAGAATGCGTTGTTGCGGGAGACATCAGCGCAGCAGAAAACCCGGTGCGACGATGCACCGGGTTCGCATTTCGAAGTGCCTTGAGGCCTAGCTGCAGAGTGTCAGGTCACTCGGCGCGCGCTTCCAGATCATGGTCTTGGAAAGCCACTTCGTGCCGGCATAGCCTTTCACGCGCAGTTGGCTGTCGTTCAGGAGCTTGAGTTCCACGTCGAACTTGCGGCCGCGCTCGATGTCGTAAATCCAGCCATTGTCGTATGCGTTTCCGACTTTCTGGACACCGCCGATGATGTCCGTGCCGCACACCGAACTGTGGTCCGAATTTTTGAGCCAGGCGATCTTTCCGCACAGGCCTTTGCCACACTCGTCGATCCGGATCGCGCTGCGGCCGGAATGGTCGTACCAGAGCCCCGTGTAACCGGTTTGCCTGACCGGCTTGTCCGTGCCCGTCGCCTCGGCAGGTGCCAGCTCGCTTGCGACTTCTGCCGGAGCCGTCGCACCCTGCTCTTCAGCAGGCGCGATCTCCTGCTTGATGTCTGCGGGTGTTTCCTTGGTCTCGGCGTCGCCGGTCGCGGCCTTGGGCGCAACCTCGGCAGGTGCAGTTTCGCGGTTCACCTTGTCTGCGGGCTTTTGAATCGTAATCTCAACCTGGCCCAGGTTGAGATGCTTGTCGATTTCCTCCGGGATCGTGATCGTGATCGACCCCTGGGCCGTTAGCGCGATGAGGGCGCCCTTGATTGCATCAAAAGTCATCATTTTGCACTCCGTCCGTGGTGTCTTCGCCGATCTGGCGAGTTGTTTGTGCGCTTAGATGACCGGAAGATAAGGATACGGCGCCCATTCCCCTGTGATGCCCATCACAGAGTTGCCGTTTTCCGCGAAGTTTGCGCTTTGCGGCCGGACTGGCGGTACGCGAGCACCTCTCGCCGTTGGATATCCAGGTCAAGTCCGCGTTACATACTCTGCTGGCAAAACCGGTGACCGAACCGCTACATATGGGTTTCCGGGATTCGAGGCACACGAACAGGTTGAGCAGTTGGCGACACCAGGTATCAGTGCGGAGGATTGGCTTGCGAAAACCGCCGCGGAAATCCGAAGCGGCGAGTTTCTTATGGCCTATGACCTTGCCATACGCGGCCTCGAGGCCCATCCGGAAAACGAGCTTCTGAAGTATCACGCGGTCCTTGCCCTGGCACGCAGCGGCGCGACCGAACGCGCCGAGGAACTTTACGATACGTTCGGGCTTCAGGACGTGGGAACGGAAGACACGTCTTCGCTTGGTGCGCGTATCGCCAAGGACAAGTTCTTTGCCGGCGCCGAACGCACCAGGCCGGACGAGTCCGCCAAGGCGGCACGGCTCTATCAGGAGGTGTTCGAGAGGTCCGGCGGCTACTACCCGGCGATCAACGCCGCGACCATGTGGCTTTTCTCCGGCGATGCGGCCAACTGCGCGAAAATGGCCAACCTGGCGCACGAACGCAGCATCACGGCGGAACATGATGCTGGCGCACAGGCGCGCTATTGGCCGGCGGCAACACGGGCCGAAGCTTCTCTGCTGCTCGACGAGTTGGACGAAGCGAAGGCGGCTATAGACGAGGCCGCACGCCGCGTTAACGGGGACTATTCAGCAGCCGCTTCAACGCGTTCGCAATTGCTGCGCATCTGCGCCGCAAAGGGTCTGGACAAAAGCCTGCTCGATCCTCTGAAACCACCGAGCGTCATTTACTATTCAGGGCACATGATTGCCCGTGCGGGCCGATCCGGCCAGTTCGGCGTCGGCTCCGAAAAGACGGTGCGGAGCCAGATCGATGACCTTCTCAAGAAGCATGATGTCGGTTTTGGCTTCGGCTCTCTGGCCTGCGGCAGCGATATTCTCTTCGCGGAGGCGCTCCTGGCCCGCGGCGCGGAATTGCATGCCGTGATCCCGTTTGAGCTTGAAGAGTTCACCGACGTTTCGGTCTCCTGCGGCGGCCCGGGCTGGAAAGACCGGATGGACGCCTGCCTGGCGCGCGCGACAAGCGTGACGCAGGCAACGACGGGCGCCTATCTCGGCGATGACAGCCTGTTCAACTATGCCGCACGCATGGCCATGGGGTTTGCCAGGATCAAGGCGCAAAATCTCAGCGCCGACCTCAACATGCTCGCCGTGTGGAACGGTCAGGAGCCCGGCTTTCCGGCCGGCACGGCCGTCGACGTCGCATTCTGGCGGGAGCGAAACCTCGGTCTCGAGACCATCGATTGCGGGCCACCCGCGGAAGGACGTGTGCACCCCGTTGGCGCGACGGGCGTGCAGACTCGCAATGTGGCCCGCAAGATCTATCCTGTCGCCTTCGCCGACATCAAGGGGTACAGCAAACTGTCGGACAACGAACTCGCCCCTTTCCTTGAAACGGTTATGGGGCGGCTCGGCGGCGCGATGGACACATATGGCGACGGCGTCCTGTTCCGAAATACCTGGGGCGACGCCGTGCACGCCGTATTCGATGACGTGAGCACGGCCGCCAAATGCGCCCTGGACATGCAGAAGGCGCTTCAACAGCTCGACGGCCATATCGGCAGACTTCCCATCCGTCCGGAGATGAGGATGGCACTGGACGTCGGCCCCGTGTTCGAGGGCTATGACTTCATCAAGAAGGAAGAGACCTATTTCGGCTCGACATTGACCCGCGCGGCACGGATGGAACCGGTCACGCCGGTGCGGGAGGTTTTCGTCACGGAAGCGTTTGCGGCATTGAGCGCCATGGAGCCCACGGATGAGTTCAGGTGCGAATATGTGGGGCACCTGCCGCTGGCGCAGGCCTATGGCGATCAGCGTATGTACCTGCTCCGTGAGAACCCGGCCTCACGTCGCGCCGACGGCTGAGGCTGGACACGCGCAACGCGAAATCAATTCACGCTGAAGGTGATCGCGGTCCTGAGGAGGTTCGTCTGCGCGCCGCCCGCGCTTTTCTTCTCGCCCTCCTTCTCGGCCTGTTCGCCGACATGATCCCGATAATCACCCAGATCCGTGAACTCCTGTTGCTCGAAATTGTGCTGGATCCGCTCGCCGTTCTGTTTGATCGCACATTCGGCAATCAGCTTCTCCTTGCCGATATCCTTGAGCCGGAACTGAAAGGGCGCGTCCGGGCCGGGAAACTGAAATTCCTTGCTGGCCTTGATGGAGTTCTCCTGCTGATACTTGTTCGGAAAGATCACGGTCGCCCTGCCCTTCGGCCCGACATTGATCAATGTGAGCTGGCAATCGGAGGAGGCCTTGACCGTAAACACCGGCAGATCATTCGCGCGATAGCTGGTCTTGTCCGCAATCAGCGTGATCGTTTCATCGCTCTCGGCGCGCGCGTCCGGTGCCTTCGACGCGGTCTTGATTTCCGGTGCAGGCTCATCTTTTTTCGCAGCCGTTGAAGGCGCCTTGGCGGGCTTTTTCTTTTGCGGTTTGCCGGCCTTGGCGAGAGGCGGTTTTGCCGGCCTCTTGTCAGGCGCCTTCACCTGCCCGACCGGAACGTCGCCGGAAACGAGCGCGGCGTGCTTCAGGAAAAGCGGTGCCAGTTCGCGCCGCGTCATGGTTCCCTGTTCCAGCTGCTGCTTGGTGCGTTTGGCCTCGCTATCACCTTTGACCAATCCGCTGGCGTAGCGTTTCTTCGTCACCCCGTACTCGGCAGCGGCAATCCGGAGGTCAACGTTTCTGTTGTACTTGTTGGCGAGGTAGCTCAAATCATCGAGCCCGTCATTCCCCCGCTCCAGCTTTATGTCCACCTCGGCTGCGGCTGTGACGGTGCGTTTCCTGTCGTCCCGTATCCGGCGATCCATTTCGCTCACAGGAACATACAGTTTCAGGATCTCATCGCGTTCTGCGGCGGAGAACTCGCTTCCCGACTCTGCGTGCGCACGCACCTCGTCCTTAACATCGCGCACGCCCTTCGTGTGGCATGAGATGCAGGACAGGCCGGCAATCACGGGGCGGCGCGGCGTGGTGTCATCGTGGAGGACGTCCGGCGGCGCCGCATCGATGCGCTTGCCCTCGCCGTCGGCGAGGTAGAAGGCGTTCATGCCGTTGGGCAGACTGAAAATCACGGCACTCATGTCATGCTGGAACCCGTTCTTGCCGCCGGGCCCGAGAGGACGCTCTTTGATCTTCTGCTCGGCATTCGTGCCGTCGAAATCGAAGGTCATCCACATATTTCCCGCACCGACAGGGTGGCGCTCGACGATGCGGTTGTGCCGGCTGACGATCGATGTTCCGGTTCCCGCGCGCATGACTTCCCCGTTCACCCTGTTCTGCGTGGCGTCGACGCCAAGCTCGCTCTGCAGGTCAGCCAGGTCCTCCGGCAGATCGAGCAGCTTGTAGTAGAGCGACGGACTTGAAGCCGCTGCGGCGAACCAGTCCGCCCGCAGGTACGGCAGCGATGACTTCGTCGTCTGCCTGATCTGGTCGAACGTGCGCGACCTGGGCCTGACGCCGTACGGATAGGCGGCGGCGAGCGTGTCCCAGTCTTCCGCGCTCCACCCCAGATCGTCGAGATTGAAACCAATGATCGACCGGCCCGTGCCGATCACCGACGTCCGGGTCACTGTCGGCGCCCGGCTGAGACTGTTCAGGAGGAGCGTCGTGCCATTGTGCATCCGACGCAGTTCCTTTTCCTTGGCACACGCGTTGTAGAAGTTCGTCAGGGTCAGATAGCGCATGCCCTTGCGCCGGCCGGCGGCTTGCTTGTTCAGATCGTTAGAAATCGCTTTGACAACCTGCCCGGTATCGATCGGCTGCCGGTTGCCGCAGGAGGCAACTCTCTTCGCATCCAGCGACTCAATCCAGTCATAGATCGCCTGGACGTCCTCCTTGCTCGGTTCCTCGCCGCCGGAAAACTCGGTGTAGACGTCGTACGGCATTTCCTGTTTGACAATGCGTGAGAACAGGCGGGAGCCGTCCGGATTGCCGGGAAGGATCAGGTGAGGATCGCGGGCGATCTCATCGAGCTGCAGGATGTTGCCGAAACCCTTGGCCGGCCTGTTGCGTTCAAGACGGCCCTGCTGGTGACATCGCGCACAGTGCTTGTCCAAGGCCCTGAAGGCTGCACGCGGCACGTTTTTTTTCGGTTGCCTGATTGCAACACTGGGACCTGAATCCGACACTGACGGAACCTGTGCCAAGCGGAAGCTCCGGTCCTGGCCTTTGCGGACGTCGAGCATCGGTGCGCAGGAGATGAGCTCATTTGTGCACGTGGATGTCGCCGCTTCCAGGCTGCCCGCCGCGAGCAGGAACGGAAACACTCCTGAAACAAACGCCACAACCTTCACGAACTTCACACGCACGTCCGTTGCCCTTCGTCTCCCAACGACCCTTACGGTAACATTGGCAGCCAGCCTCGCTAATGCAATACGCGACATGCAAAAGCCGTTGCACAAGCTGAAAAAACCCGCAGAAAACCAAGTGGAAATGCGGTTGGAATTGATATATTGAACGCGGTGGGAAGTGGGCGAACCCGGCTGCTTGCCTGTGCCGGCATCATTATCGATGGCTGCATCTCTGCCTCAATCCGCCAGTCTCGATGGCGCGACCGCCTTCACAGGTTCACACGCCGTTTGCCCCGATAGTCTGGAAACCGGCGACCGGAAGACCTAACTACGGATCGACCAGTCGGAACGCCCGGAACCGCGAATACTGGATTGCCATATCGGACCCGGGTTTCAGTGTTTCACATCACAGGCCCAACATCGGGAGAGTGGCGCATGCGCAACGGAAGAATCGTTCTTTTCCTGATCGGGCTTTTGCTGCCTTTTGCCTTTCTCGCCGCGCCCACAGCCGCACAGACGAACACATCCCCTCCTGCAAAGGAAGAAACCAAGCCTGTTGAGGACATGACGGGCAAGGAGATATTCGAGGAGGTCGGGGAGCGCCATGGCAAGCCCATCGAATTCGAGAAACAGAAGATCACATTGACGGACGACAAGGGCGCCGAGGAGGTTCGGGACGTCAAGCGATACGCACGCGCCGTCGGCCCCGGCGAGCAACGCTACCTCATGGTGTTCCATTCCCCGCCGGCCATTCGCGGCACGGCCACCATCACCTGGAAACGACGGTTCAAGGATGACGGGCAATGGATCTACCTTCCGGCAGCCGGCGGCAAGCCGGTCAGGATCGTGAGCGGCGGCAAACGGAATTATGTCATGGGGACGGACTTCGCCGCGGAAGACCTGGCCTCGGAGCCGGTCAGCAAATTGGCCTTCAAACGGCTGGACGATGAAGAGGTGGACGGCAAAGACCACTTCGTCATCGAAATCACACCGAAGGACGCCGAGTTGAAGGCCGAGACCGGATACAAGCGTCGCCGCCTCTGGATCGACCAGGAGAACTTTTTTGTCATGCGCACGGACTATTACGACTGGCGCGACACGCTCATCAAGCGGCAGACGGCGGCCGATGTCAAAAATATCGAAGACGGCGTATGGCGGGCAGACAGCCAGACGATGGAGAACTTCAAAGACGGGCACAAGACCCATGTCGAGGTCGTCGAGCGGAGTTTCGACGAAGACTCGGTGCCTTTGGAACTGTTCTTTGAACGCACCTTGATATCCGGCGACCACGTCAGATGACGGGGCTTTAAGGGGGTCCGCGACGCGGAATTGGGAGGACAGGCGTGGTTCGCACTTTGCTCACGTTTGGCGCAACATACAGGCTTGTTGCGCTCGCAATACTGATTGCACTTACGGCCCTCTCGGTCTTGGGGGCGGCCCAGCTCACGACCGACACCAGTCGGCGCGCCCTGATCAGCGCCGAGGACCCCGGATGGCCCGGTTACCGTGAAACCATCAACACCTTCGGTTCGGACAACATCACGGTTGTCTTTGTGTCCGATCCGGAGCTTTTCACCGAAACCAAGCTGAAACGGCTGGAAGCGCTGCACCACGAGCTTCTCGACCTCGACGCCGTGAAGTCGGTTGAAAGCCTGTTCAATGTCACGACATTCCGATATCGCGATGGCGGCCTGGACACCGGCCAAGTGCTGAACGGGCGCTATGACGACGCCGACGAGGTCAAAAAGGCGATTGAGAACGCATCCGCCAATCCCCTGATCCTCGGCGACCTGATCAACAAGGATGGGACCGCGACCGCCTTTGTCGTCGCCATATCGAGCGAAAACACTCCCAACTTTCTGACCAACGCGTTCAAGGCAGTCGAAGACACCATCGCACCGGTCAAGGGCGAGTTCGCGGACGTGTTCCAGATCGGACCGCCGCGCCTTGAGCACGACCTTGCGGCAGGCATCCGGAACGACTTTGCGGTGTTGCTGCCGATCGCCCTGCTGATCCTCGTCACGTCCATCGTGATTTTTCTCAGGACGCCGAGATTTGCGATCATTCCCGTCGCGACATCACTGATCAGCATCCTTTGGACTTTCGGCTTCATGGGTCACGTGGGTCTGCCCGTGACCCTGCTCTCGTCGATGATCCCGTCGCTCATTATCGTCATCGGGTCGACGGAGGATACGCATATCCTCTCAGCCTATCTCGATGGCCTGAGGCAAGGTGAAGCCGAGACGCGCGCCGCGAAACGCAGGCTCGCGATCCGCTACATGTCCCGCCATATGGGGCTGCCCATTCTCATCACCTCGTTCACGACGGCGTTCGGGTTCGGCTCCAACGCGGTCAGCGAGATACCGCTGATCCAGCAGTTCGCCTACTCGACCTCGTTCGCGATGATTGCCAACCTCGTCGCGACTGTTCTTCTCGTGCCGCTCATGCTGAGCGTCATGGGGCCGACCAAGGCGCCGAAGCAAAGGGATATCGGCGGGTCTGGCGGCCTGGCGGCGCTGATCTCCGCCCTGTTTGAGAAGGTCGCCATCAGGCACGGCAAGTTGGTGCTGACGACCGCGGCGCTCGTGGTTGTGGGCGTCGGATCGTTTGCCTTCACCATCAGGGTCAATGACGACCCGCTGGCGAACTTCAGGGCGGACCACCCGATCACCCAGGCCGGCGTAAAACTGCATGATGAACTCGCCGGCATGCAGGTCTTCAACGTTCTTCTGAAAGCCGAGGACGACGACGCGTTCAGGGAGCCGGAGAACCTCAAGAAAGTCGAGGCCGCGGTCAAGTTCATGCGGGAGCAGCAGGCCTTCGACAAGATCACCTCGCTGGCGGACTACGTTTCCCTGGTCAACCGCGAACTGAACCAAGGCAACGAAGAGTTCTTCAAGGTTCCCGATACGCGCGACGAGGTCGACCAGTTCCTGCTTTTGTACAAGCGTGATGCGTTGGACAGTTACGTGAGCCCCGACAGCCGCAGCGCCAAGATTCTCGTCCGCCACTACATCACGGACACGTACGACCTGCGCCAGTACATCGCCGAACTCAAGACGGAACTGGACAAGATTTTCGGAGACGATATTGCCTACGAACTGACCGGTGAGCACCTGATGATCTCATCCGGCGCGCAGACACTGGTGAAGGGACAGTTCTACTCCCTCCTGCTTCTGATCCTCGTGATCTACGCGATCATGTCGTTCCTTTTCACCTCGCTCGCAGCCGGCCTCGTGTCGCTTGTTCCGAACCTGATGCCGCTCATCCTCAATTTCGGCACGATGGGCCTGCTCGGCATTCCGCTCAATCCGGGCACCGCCCTCGTCGCGGTTATCGCAATGGGTATCGCGATCGACGACACGTCGCATTTGATGATCCGCTACAGCGACGAGCGCCGCAACAATCCCGATCCCGACAAGGCGATCCTCGAGACGGTCCGCCTGGAGTCCATTCCGGTTGTCTCGACGTCAATCGGGCTCGCCGGAATGTTCCTGACCCTGCTGTTTTCGACGTTCAATAACGTCGCCCAGTTCGGCCTGCTCGCAGCGGCGACCATGATCTACGCCATGCTCGCCGACCTTTTCATCACGCCGCTCATTCTCAAGCACGTGCGTCTGGTGGGCGTCTGGGATCTGATCGCGTCGAAAGTGGGCACGCAGGTTCTGGTCGACAGCCCCATCTTCCGCGGCATGTCGCAGCGTCAGATCAAGAAAGCGATCCTGCTCTCCGAGACGGAAGACGTGGACAAAGGCGATATCGTGATTCTCGAAGGGTCCGAGGGTGACAAGATGTACCTCGTTCTCTCCGGCCGCGTCGACGTGCTGAGGGGAACGGACTCCAGGAAAGGCGACACCGCCGGACTCAAGAAGGTCGGCAGTTTTGGTCCGGGCGAGGTCTTCGGCGAGATCGGCTTCGTGGGCGGCAATGCGCGGACGGCTACATGCATGGCGGCGGAGCCGTCGCTGTTGCTGGTGTTCAGCCCGGAAGGGAAAGACAAGGCGCTTCGCCTGTATCCGCGTATCGAAGCGAAGCTCAATCAGAACATCAGCCGGACCATGGCCGAGCGGCTGGCGCAGGCGACGCGCCACAAGCCGGAGGTGTCGTTCTGAGCTGTGATGCGGGCCTGACCGGCTTGCGCAATAAAGGGTTTCTTCCGGCCGGTCTTGGCCGCCAGCCCACGCGAAACCCAACCGCGCGCCCGCGCAAGCCCTCAAGCTGGATCACACCTTCTTGCACCACCGCCATGCCCCTTTGCCGTTCAGGCGAATAATGCGACGGTCTGGAAACGGGACGCAGCCTGGGACAAACGAACCCAATGCACGGCTACAAATACACGGCATTTTTTTCGTACAGCCATCGCGACAATGTGTGGGCGAGGCGCATTCATCGTGCGCTCGAGCGGTTCCGGATTGACGAGAGCCTTGCCGAGCGCGCGACGTTCGTTGGTCCCGACCCCGGCTCGCTCCGGCCCGTCTTCCGCGATCGGGAAGAATTCTCCGCCGGGAAATCCCTCGACAGGCAGACCCGCGAAGCGCTCGAGGCATCGGCATATCTGATCCTGCTGTGTTCGCCAGCGGCGGCGGGGAGTGACTACGTCAACCAGGAGGTCCTGCTGTTCAAAAAGCTGGGACGCGGCGAACGTATCATCCCGGTCATCCTCGACGGCACGCCGGATGGCGGCAATGCTGAGTGCTTCCCGCCAGCCATGCGCTACAAGGTCACCAAGACCGGACGGCTGTCGAAGAAGAAAGAGGACATCATCGCTGCGGACGTCCGCTCGTCGGGTGACGGATGGACGCTGACCGTTGCCAAGGTCGTGGCGCGCATCATCGGCGTTGGGACCGATGAGGTTTTCGCCAGGGCGGAGCGTGAGCGCCGTCAGAGCATGCGGGTTCGGGCAACCGTCGGCGTGCTCATTGCCGGCCTTGCAATCGGTGGAGCGATCTTCGCTTACACGTCGCACAGCCAGAGACAAACGCTCGCCGAGATCGAGATCCTGGTCTCCAGATACAGCGTCGTGTCCCCCGCGGAGGGGGCAACCACCACGTCAACCGAGCAACTGACGGACGCGATCACGGCAATTGTCACCGGTGCGGCACGCGACAAGCGGTATGCCCGTGCGCTCCGGTCCCTGAAGGACGGCAATGTCGAGCAGGCTGAAGCTCTCCTGAGACAGTTGGCGGAAGAGACCGCCAGACGGGCCGACACGGAAAGCAGGCGGGCCGCGGAGGCCTATCGCCGTCTGGGCGCGATCGCAGGCCTGGGAGACCCGAAACGGGCGAGAGAAGCCTATGCGAAGGCGCTTCAGTTTGACCCGAGCGATTCCGACGCCTTGTACTGGCACGGCTGGCTGAGCCTGCTGGCGGGAAACCTGTCGGTTGCCGAAAGGGACCTGAACCGGCTCCTGGACATCTCGAAACGCAAAAACGACAGCCGGGGCGTGTTCCGGGCGCAGCTTCGGTTGGGCGAGCTTGTTCGCGACCGCGGCAATCTCGATGCCGCTCTCAAACACCAGATGGCCGCAAACGAAATCGCCATCGCACGCGCCGAGGCGAAGCCGGACGAGGCCGAACGCGAGCGCGACCTCTCGGTCTCCTACGAGAAACTGGGCGACGTCTTTTACGCGACCGGCGATATCGGCAAGGCACTGGTCTATTTCCGCAAGGGACAGGAGATATCGAAACGGCTCGCAAGCGGCGACAAAAAGAACACCCACTGGCAACGCGATCTCGCGGTGCTTCTGGAGCGCATCGGCGACGTTCTGGTGACCCAGGGCAAGTTTGACGACGCGCTTGGGTCCTACCGTCAGAGCGCAACGATCCGGAGCACCCTCGCCGAACGGGCGCCCGGAAACGAAAGCTGGCAGCGCGACCACTCCGTCGCGCTGGAAAGGCTCGGGGACGCACTCCATTTCAAGGGCGACCACGACGAGGCACTGGAGAAGTACCAGCAAAGCCTTGCGATATCGGAAGACCTTGCGGCGCGCGACCCGGAGAATGCCGGGCGCCAGTATGATCTGTCGGTCTCGGCCACCAAGGTCGGAGATATGCTGCGCAGGTTTGACCGGCTTGATGCAGCACTCACTTTTTACAAGGACAGCCTGACGATCAACGAAAGGCTCGTCGACAAAGAGCCGGGCAATGCAAAGTGGAGCCGCGCGCTGTCTGTGGCCCTGATCAAGGTCGCCGACGTGCTCGCGCAGAAAAAGGAGATTTCGGAGTCCGTCAAATCCTACGACGAGGCGCTGAGGATTCGTAAGGAGCTCGTCCAATCGGATCCGAGCAATGCCGTCTGGCAACGCGATCTCGCCGTTGTGTATTCCAAGTTTGCGGCTGCCCACCAGTTAACGGGAGACCGGGACCGGGCCATTGAAGCGCTTGAAATGGGCAGGAACATCATCAGCGAACTGGTCGAGCATACGCCCGGCAACGCAGCCTGGAAAAGGGACCTTGAATGGTTCGAACAACGCATATCCGAGTTGCGAAAATGATGTTTGCTCCTATATCGACGGTATGAGCCCAAGCATGCCGTATTGGCGCGAGCCGTCTTGCTGAGCGCGTTTGCATAATGCACCCGCCCGGTCAGGCCCCCCATACCGCCCAATACGCGAAAATGGAGGACAAGCAATGACTTCAGGCCGAATACTAAAGTCCCTTGCCGTTCTGTCCGTCGCAACCTTCGCCTTCGGAGCCGTCGGTTTCGAATATGCGTATGCGCAGGACAAGGACGACCTGATCAAATCCCTGTCCCGGGTCAAGACACGCTCCGTGACAGCCGCACCGAGCAAGGACCAGAAGCAGTTTCAGGGACTTGTCGACACCCTGCGCAAGGTGAGTACGCGCCAGATTACGGTGGAACAGCGCAAGCAGGTCGCCGACTACGTCAAGGAGAAAGACCTTCCTGCCGTCGATATGGAGATTTACTTCGACTTCAATTCCGCCCGTATCAACCAACGCTCGCTGCCAAAGCTGGAGGAACTGGCCGCCGCACTCAGCGACCAAAAGCTGGACGGCGAGACGTTCATGATCGCCGGCCACACCGACGCCGTCGGCAGCGACGGGTATAACCAGACCCTCTCGGAGCGGAGAGCCGAGTCGGTCAGGCAGTACCTCGTCGGCGAGCACAATCTCAACATTTCGAAACTGATCGCGATCGGTTACGGAGAGGAGCAGTTGAAACTGCCCGATACGCCCAACGCCGGCGAAAACCGCCGCGTGCAGATCGTGAACATGCAGGTCGAATAAGAAACACGGCAGGCGGACGTTTCCGCCTGCTGTCCCTTTGCCTCGATAGCCAGGAGGGCGGCCACCCGGCCCCCTCCTTTATCCTCCCCGCCCCCTCAAAACCAATAGTGCCTCTCAGTCGCCGTCGCGCGCCCTCTCGCGCGCCGATCGGGCGGCTGTAACTTTCTCCACTATCTTCTGGTTTCAATCGCTCAGGCGCCGTGCAAGGCGTGCTGCGAGCGGCGCCTAATCTCTTCCCTCGGCACATGCGGGTGTCGAACAAAGAAAAACGGCAGGCGGGTGTTTCCGCCTGCCGTGTCAATTCGTTGTGGCTGGGAGGACGCCCATGGAGCATCCTCCCTTACTTGCGTATCAGAAGCACTTCTCGGTGATCTCCGCGCCGCTCTCGCAGCCCAGCCGCGTGTCTTCACCGCCCCAGTACTCCTTCTTCTTCTTGGGCGAAGAGTAGGTCTGCCTGGGGGCGCCGTAAGTCGAAGGAGCGGCGTACGGGTTCTTCTTCACGACGGTCGGTTTGCGCTTGTTAACGACCTTGGGCTTGGTGCGCTTGACCGGCTTCGGCTTCACGATCTGCGGTGCCGGTGTCTTGCAAACCGGCCCCTGCATCGCCCGCAGGGTATCCAGAGTTTCCTGTTGCGGACCGCTCGTGTTCAGCTTCTTGCCGGTTTCCGAATTCAGATCCGAAATCGCAGAGCTGGTGCGCAGTCCCCACAGGCCATCCGCGGGACCGGGATTGCAATTGAGGCGCGCCAATTGCTGCTGAATGTCGGTGACCAGCTGAGGCGTCGGGGACGGCTCGACCGGATTGGCCTTCGGCTCCGCGTTGGCGTCCTTTTCCGCCGCAGTCGGAACAGGCTGCGCGCTGGCAACGACAGTCGGTTCATCCTTGTCCGTCTTTGTGGTACCAGCCGGCGCGCTGAATTCGTCCTGCGTGCTCGAACCCTTGCGTTTCGCCGTTTCCCCGGCGTTCGTGTTCTCGCGGGTCTTCGGCTCGGCCTTGGCCACGACGATGTTCTCGGACTTGTTCTCGTCCTCGGCGTCCGCGTTCCGGTCTTCGTTGAACTGGCGCTTCAGTTCTTCGAGTTCCTCGCGCAGTTTCGCGATGCGATCCTCAGATTCTGCCGTTTCCTTGGCGTCGACAGTCTTCTCAGGCGATTTCAGGTAGATCGGCGTTCCGCCAAGCGAGCCGTAGGTGAAAGGCTCCTGGCGCTGACCGGTTGCCTTCAGCACGAGATCGCGCACGCGGCGGAACATGAAACCAATCTCGACGCCGGGCTCCTCGATGACCTGAAGCAGAGCGTTCGCATAGGGGCTATGCTCACCCTCGCCATCCAGCGCAACCGTGCCTTCCTTCGCTGCAAAGGCGACCATCGTATTGTTCTCGGGCTCCACTTTCGCAAGTCCCCGGCCGATCGAGCGGGTACCGGAGCGCAACGCCATCCGCGAGCGGAAAGGGTTGTTCCGGCACGCATCGAGAATGACCAGTTTGAGGTTGTTTGCGCCTTCGACCGAGCTCATCACGCTCGGAAGCGGAATGCCCTCGAAATCGATGTCGGTGGCGGACTCAAGTCGGGCGTCCGTCGGGATCAGATAGTTCTGGCCCGAGACCTCGATGCCATGCCCGGCGAAGTAAACCATCGCCAGCTCCGCGCCAGCCGACTTGTTCGCGAAATCCTTGAGCGCGAGCCGCAGGTTCCGGTAATCGAGGTCTTCCTTGAGGATCACCTCGTCGAAATCCAGCCTTCGGAATGCGGCAGCAATCGCCCTGGCGTCGTTTGTCGGGTTCAACAGCTTCTCGGCGTATTGATAGTCCGAGTTCGCGATGACCAGCGCGACACGTTTCGCCAACGCGGTGTTAACCGTCCCTATCGCGAATATGAGGAAACAAATGAAAAGTATGGCGTGACGGCGCATAACGAACCTCATGTCCTTTCATTCAGGGGTGCGGGGAACAAAGTCCTCCGGTCCACGTCACCCTTCTATCTATATGGTCCATCCGTATGGTCGTGAAAGGCTCAAACGGCATTTTTCGTGTAACAAATTCCGGGACCGATCCCCATTTGCAACACCCGTTCTCAGCCGGATTTTACCTTCGCGATACCGTTTCTCACTTTCGAAGTCCTGGCCGGCTCCCGAGAGAGCCGGTTTGGCTGTTCCGTTGGGCCCGTCCTCAGGCGCAGCGCTTGAGGTTGGAGGGCGCGCGCTTCCAGATCATGGTCCGCGACAGCATCTTGGAGCCGGCATAGCCCATCACCTTGAGTGTGC
>JANQLP010000205.1 GCA_028280515.1 Hyphomicrobiales bacterium | reverse complement strand
CGGACCTGATTTGGATCTAGTGGCGGCACTTGCGGTCGCCTTGGTATGGAGCGCGTCGCCTTTAGCGCAGCGCGCGAGGAACCTTTGCCATCGGACCCGGCCGATCCGGGCCTTCGGTCCTGGCGTCTTTGTTGACAGCGCGCAACAGGGGCTCAGCGTTGGTGCAAGCTGCATCGCGGCCTGTTGGCTTTGGATGCTGGTGCCGATTGCCGTCCAGTCCATTCACTTGACGACCATGATACTTGTCGGTGCTTATCTGTTTGCTGATCGAATTGCGCCGCCCGCGCCAGCGACATGGCGTCTTCCGCCGGCCTTCGAAACGCTGTGCGGTTCGTACCGACCTTGGTTGAGATTTCGATTTGGCACGCGCATTCGTCAAGTAAGGCAGCTCAATCTTCGTCGTGGGGAGTCGAGCGCCTGAATCGGCCGTCGCACTGGCTTGCTGGAGCCGATTTAAAAGGGGAACGTGCTCTTGCTGGTAAATGTATGCAAGTTAAGTGGTCGATGCTATCGATCTGAATTCTTGGCGTGTAAGGAAACCCGGCATTAAGTATTGAGTGGCGCACCAAAGCACAGCGGATCTCTTCTACAGCGAAGCGAGTGTCTCAGTTTGGCTCATCAGTCGTTCGCTGCGGCAGCACCCCTACACGTCAAAGTAATGTTGTGAACATCGTGTCGGTAGTGCGGACAGGCGTGGCGAACTGGGCTACCGCCATCCAAACACCAAACCTGCCTGCCATCGGTGCACGTCGTCCTGACACGAACAAGAGCCGCCTCGTTGGTCGGAAAAGACCGCTCCTACTCAAACAAGTTTGGATAGTCCGATTTTGTCTGACGATCGCGGGAAACGCAAGCGACCCGGCGCTCAAAATCTGGCGTTCAACAGTAAGCTTCGCGACCACGATCCGGTCGTGCTGAAGGTCGCAGAAGTCTAGGCAGCGAGCCAGGCTAAGGAACGTTCATCAATCATTCAGGGCGAGACGGAAGAGCCGGTCCAGTTCGAGACTAGCGAAGGTACCCATCAATCCGTCGACTGCTGGCTGAATGCTCCTGGAATGGTCAGCTTTGGATGTGTTTGGGTGCGCCGGTTACGCGAGTGTCCCAATATCTCGACCTGTCAGCACGCACGTATGGTTCGCGAATGGGCCAAATCCATCGGGCCGGAACCAAGCGTCTCGGCACCGACTCGACGCGCCGAACGAAGGTGGCCCAGATCTATGGCAAGTCCGGAAATCTGGGAGCAGTCCAGCTGTTGCTTGGTTGTACGAAATTGGACGGCACGGTTCGATATCTGGGCCTTATTTCAGATGACACGCTGGCGATCGCGGAGGCCGTCGACATCTGATGCGGAGGACCCGCCATATAGGTAGGCCTTTAGCTGCCGCTCGACCGCCTCCAAGCAAACTTCTGCTTCTCGCCCCGAACTGGCCGCCGCTCGCCAGCCGCTAAGCCGATCTCAATTCTTACCGCTGTTTCGTCTAGTTCATCGCCTTCTATCAGTCATTTGGGGTTGGGACGGCGGCACCTGGATGCTTCTGGCTGTCAGCCGCCGGTAACGGCCGTCCCTATTCCCTGACAACCACTTTCCTGCGCGAGCCCGGGTCGACTATTCTAGGTTAGATAACGATAGGTGCCCTACGGCTTGCCTGCGGGACGACCCACCCCGGGTTGCCGCGGCTGAGCCTGCAGATCCGCAATGGCGTCCAGTACGCGGCGGATCATGATCGCACCCTCGGGCGTCTCGTTCCAGATCCGGCGCATGCTCGCCTGCGCCTTTCTCCACTCCGGGTCCATGGCTCCCTCCGGTTCGATCCGAGGAACTTTTACGCCCAGCACCCTGCATATCTGCACGACGTTGTTGCTGAAGGTCTTGAAGTTGCCGGCACGAATTCTGCTGACTTGGCTTGGATGCACCTTCGACAGCCTCCCCAACTCAGCATTAGACAGGGGCCTCTCCTCGAGCGCCTCCGAAATTCTCGCCTGCAAGGCATTAATCTGCTTGCCCGTTGGTTTCATGCAAATTAGCATGTCTTTTGCCACGCATATTTGCAAGGAGTTCGCATGGACGAAATCCGATTCTATCGGGCTAGCGAGAAGCCCCACGGCGCGTTCAGCAACCTCTACCGGCGCAAACTAGTCTTCGAGGGCGAGGTGTTTGCCACTAGCGAGCATGCCTATCAGGCGGGAAAGGCGCGCAAGCCGGAGGTCCGTCAATGGCTCATGTCGGCACCGACGCCGGCGCTGCTCGCGATGGCAGCACATGGTCTCTATTACTGGGATATAGCGCCGGGCTGGTCGACTTCGAAGTTCGACAGGATGCGCGCAGTGCTACGCGCCAAGTTCGGTCAGCATCCCGACCTCGCCAAACTACTTCTGTCGACGGGTGAAGCGCGCTTGGTCGAGAGCGCGACAGTCGACAACCAGGTCAACCGGTTGTGGGGAGAGGTAAACGGGGTCGGGCGCAACATGCTTGGCATTCTCCTAATGGAGGTTCGCGACGAGCTGCGGGCCCAGTTGGTAGGCGCCGGTCGCTATCCGGCGGCTGCCGAGTAGGACCGACCGCGCAGGATTGCTCGCGCATAGTCGGCGCCGCGCATCTTGAAGAGCCCACGCGCGCCGGCGAAGGCGCAGTTCTCCGCGGCAAGCCGTTGTCCGGCGACGATGCCCTCGAGCAGCTCGGCGGCGCGAGACCAACCCTTTGCCCTGCCGCTGGCCAGCATCCAGTCGATTACCCCAACGCTCACCATGTCGCCCGAACCGCAGGTGTCCAGGACTCGCGACGAATCGATGGCGTGGCACCAGTAGGCGCCGCCGCGGTCGCGCACCTCGAGGCCGGCCGCGCCATGAGTCACAATGCTGATGCAGTCGGTTCGCAGGCCGGCGAGCCGCTCGCCTAGGCGATCCTCCGAGTATTTAAGGATAGTGGCGTGGCCGAGTGCCTCCTCGAAAAGGCCTCCTTCCTCGACGTCGGACGGCTCGAAGAAGATGTTGGCGCCCGCGTCCTTGGCAGCGCGCATCGCCCCCACGATACCCGATGACACCCGGTCGGCGTAGAACACCCTGCAGTTGGTCAGAACGGGCAACGCCGAGGCGAGCTCTTCCTCACTAATCGGTTGATATCGTGGCATCGCCTCGCGGGTGTCGGGGCAGACAAAGCTGAAGTCGTGTGTGCCCGAGCCGGTGTCGAGTTCCTGGGCGAGGATCGGCGAACGCAGTCCTATGTGCCGACTGATGTAGCCGATAATTGCCCCTGCTTGCGTGAATTCCTGGACGAGGCGTTCACCAGCGTCGTCATCACCGAGAGCGAGAACCGGAGCAACGTGCCGATGCAGCATAGCCAACGAGACCAGCACGTTCCCGCAAGAGCCGCCCAGGGCCTCGTCGGCTAGATCGCCGTCGGCATAGATGCGGTCAAGGACCGTGAATCCGGTGCCAACGACGTCGACATGGCGGGTTGACCGGCGCATGTTCACTTTATGTACCTTTCCTCATCGGCTGTCGAGCCCAAGCGAAGCGACGTCCAGGCGAACCTTGCCGTTTGCAACGGGTAACAGAGCGCGCAGGATTCTCAGAAGAGCTTCGGGGCCCTGCGGCTGTGAACCGAAGAGCGACCAGCAACCTTCCGCCGCTCCACAGACTTCGCCGACGCTGATTCCATGTGTGTGGGCGAGCAGCGCGTGGTCGTTGCCGGACTTCGTGCCACTGTCACCAAGGCAAAGGACGACGTCGTCGGCCGGCAACACAGCCCGGATCGCGTCAAAGACAGCGAGCTTGGTCGAGGCGGTCGGGATTATGTCGTAGCTGTGCCCCGATCCCATCACCTTCACTCGTCCATCGGCGAACGCGGCACATCCACCGAGGTCAACCAAGAAGCGATAGGGCCGCTGCAGCCAGTCCATGTCGATGGTGATCTGCACGCCTCGGCACTTATAGTTCTTCGCCGAGAAAAGCTCTGGATTCTCATCCAGCCAAGCTGCCGTCTCCTGAATGGCCGGGTCCGGCTGCGCCGGGTCGTGCTCTATGTCCACCTCCGCTGTTCGCAGATGCCCCCCATTGTAGTAGCCGATCACGACCGAACGCAGCAGGTCGGGCGGCAGCACCTTGCGGAGATCCTCCCCCGCAGAACCGCCACGTCCAGTCGCGACGCCAAGCCGGAATCCTAGTCGGAGCAGCCTCATGAGCTCTTCGACGATCTCCGGCTCCGGCACTGACCATCTGCCGGCGGTGGCGACGATCGTCCCGTCGTAGTCGAGCACGGCGCCGCCGATGTCAGCCATCGCCAAGGCGGCAAGCCATTTGCGGCCGACCGCATCGAGTGGCGCGCCGACGGGATCGAAGGTGTCTGCCCTGGCGATGGCCGCTCGTTTGTGCCGCACGTTGGGCGGCATCGTTTCGGCGAACTGCGCCAGCGACCGGTCGTCGTAGATCGCCCGGCTGTAGTCAGCGGTCCCGGGCTTGCCGGGGTCGGTCCCGAGTGTCTCTCCCATCACCTCTATGAGGCCAAGTCCGTCGATGATCGCGAGCGCGTTGTCCAACCTGCCACCAGCGCAGTGATCCTGCACGAATCTTCGGATCCAACTTGGCAAGGCGTCATTGATGGTGACCCAGACCGGACGAGAGTCGGCAGTGGTTAGGGCCAGGACAAGCGTCTCGGCGCCGCGATGATGTAGCCAAGAGTGGCGGCCGTGCGCGAGATTGCGGAGGTCCGTGATCTGCACGGGGCAAAGGGACGCTTCCCAGGTCGACGTGTCGAGCAGGACCGCGAGTGGCCGGAGCATTGGGTCGGCTGCGATGAGCAGGGTGTCCGTTGGCCGAAGCGTGGTAAGCGCCTTCCTCGATGCAGCTTTGGTGAAATTGGCTCGCATGTCGACGAGCCGCGCTGTCAGCGAGTCGAGCAGCTGCACGGGCTGGCGCGGGTCGCGCGAGACGAGGTCCGAGGCAAGGAGGAGCGCGGTTACAGACGACAGTAGCGAGTGAGTGGCGAGAAAGCCGTCCTTCCTGTCGGAAACCGGAACAGTATGGAGCGCGCCGCCTACCGTCGATACGAGCCGAGCTGCCTCTCCATCGGGATTGCGGGTGACGAGGTGAATACTCACCGCCCCGCGATCCCGGGCCGCGCGCACCGTCGCGACGATGTCGGGGTTGTCGCCGCTCGCGCTGAAGAGCCACACGTCGCTCAGACCGAGATCCCGCGATTCCAGAACGACCTGCATGGGCGTCTGGACCGTAGTGGGGCCGAGGCCGAGAGTATCGCGGCAGCGTACGAGGTATTCGGCCGCGATCGCCGAACCGCCGGAGCCCACTGCTACCGCGTGGCGTCCGCCTCCTGTTGCGAGCGCGTCGGCCAGATCGCTCGTGTCGAAGTCGCGGAAGAGGTCGAGTGTGGCAGGAAGCCTGTCCAACTTGGCCGAGAACACGGGCGTGCTCATGAGTCCAGCTCCTCGAGGCCGTAGCTACCGTAGAAGGGTCCCGAAAGAATCAGGTGCACAGTCATGTCTGGCGGACCCGCAACGCCTTCCTCGGGCTGTTCGAACTGGTAGGCTTCTGTTTCGAGATAGTGCACGGCCATACCGTGCTCGATCGCGGCCATGAGCGCCCCAGCAGCGAGCACCTTGCTACCCACCGGGGACAACACCATCCGAGGCTCGTAGGTGCCCTGCATGGTGCGGTCGAGCCTTGCCTTAAGCGTGGAGAGCGTGCGGTAGCAGTCAAGCGGGTTCCACTCGGACGCGTAGACCACGTCGCGCGGATCGACCTCCCATTCGTCGACCAAGGCTGTACGGTACTCGGCAAGCAGATCATCGGCGCGTCTTGGGTCCCGGGCCGGAAACGGCAGCAATGGGCAGATCTTGTAGCAACGGCCGATGTCGATGCCGACCTGAGTCAGTAAGGACATGCGCCCCCGGGCGAGCTGCGGGATCCAAACCTGAGCGAGATCCTGGCCGGCATCACCCATTGGCGGCGAAAAGCCCCTTACCGAGCCTGGGCGACTCCAGGGCACGCTGGCGATCAGATCGTCCGTCTCTGGATTGGATACGATCATGAGGTGGAAGGCTCGGTCGTCGCTCGCCTCGCAGTCCTCAAGTAGGAGCCGGGCGGCGGGAAAGCCGACGCCGATCGAGAGCGCGCTCAGATCGAGGATCACATCGGTGACATCGGCGGGGATACCGTGCTCCTCCAGGAGCGCAACAATTCGTGCGCCCCCCACTGGGGCTCCATCGTCAGCGAACACGTCGAACTGCAGGATGCGGCAGTTCGGCACGATGGCCTTCAGCGCCTGCTCGTTCTCTTCCGCACGCCGCAACAGGATCTCGTTGGCACCGGGGCGCTCCTCGCGGATATAGTACGCTGCCAGTCTGTCGCCAAGCGAGCCCGCGAGCATCTGCGAGATACGCCGGGATCGGGGGTCGAACCCCGCCGCCGCGACGAGGAGGACACGCCGTCCAGATTCCAAGAAGTAGTCGGCGACGAACTCGTCAACTTCATTGTCGAAGTTGGCGATACAGTTCTCCCAATGGCTACGCATCGGCAAGCCCAGTTACCTGGCTGAGATACCCCACGTTCTTGGGGAGAAAGCCGCCGCGGTTGAAAGTCAGGCCATGTACCAGCGCGACCGTTCCGGTGAGTTCCACGAGGGCCCAGAGCTTCCCACCCTGGCCATAGTTTCGCTCGATCGTGATCGCTCCGTTCGCTATGGCGTGCTTGAGCACCGAGCCGAGTTCGTCGTCATGGGACAGTTCCTCCATTTCATCCTCTAGGATCGCGATCGCATTCGCGCCCGCCCCCAACGGGGCGTTCGGAAGATTGGATTCGTCCTTGCAGTCCCGTCCGATGGCATCAACCATGTCACGCACGCGCTGTGCATTCGGGAACGCCCAACCGTCCATAATCGATCGGGCCTTGTCGATCAGGATTGACTGCTGTTCCCGGGGGGGCAACGGCAGCGGATTGTTTCTGATGGCGCGCGTCTCGATGTTTGCCACTAGCGCGCCCGCGAACTGCAGAAACACCTCCGCGTTCGCGTTGCTCGCGTCACACACGTCATCGACACCGTAGTGGAGCGGACGGTCGAACTGGTGGTGAAGATGCAGGCGGGCGCCGTGGGCGAGATCTGAATCCGCCTTAAGCGGCTTCGGCGGATCGGGATCGAGTTCCTCGAAAAGCGAAGGCGTCGAACGGGCGATCCGTACAGCGTAGCGGTGCAGTAGGATGCGCTTCATCGCAAGCGCGACCTCGGGCGCGTCGTCATACGATTTCGTTCGAGCGATAAAGGCGTCGACGATGCTATCGATCTCGGCCCGCCGCTCGGGGCCTATTTTTAGCTTCACCTGATCCTTCGCTACCTGCGCCACCAGATCCTTCACCTTGCCGGGAGGGAGTCGGGGAGGAGCACTGGGCACTAGCCGATCGATGTCGGTCGCCCCGCGGTTCCGTAGCCCTTCGACCATTGGGAGGTAGCGTTTGGCCATGTCGCGGGCCATGACACGGAATTGCCGGCGCGCAGCGTCCTTCTTTTGGTCCCCCTGCATCCAGATGTCGACGAAGTCTCGTCCGCTCGCGCGATTGTGGGTCGGCTGGGTGGCTGGCGAATGCATCACTGCCCCTGGACTGAGGGCGTCTAACCTCATCATCATCCACCGGCCGAACTTCATCTCGCGGTGCGAGAGCATTTCGAACATCGCCTCGAGTTGGTCATGGTGCAGCGCGTGCACGTCATCGAGCATGACCAGCGGCGTAACCTCGATCGCCTCGCCTGACCATCCGATGCGAATCCGGCTGATCGCGTCGAACGGCGCATATGGCGCTGTTGCGTCGGCCGGTAGGTACTCTAGCCTGGGCGCACGTAGTCCGGCGCCGACCGAGTATATCGCACGCTGAACAGCGAGCGCCCTCTCGCGGATACCTGTAGCGGTCAGGCCGCCGATTTGTTCGAGGTGCGCCTCGTAGTTCGCCCGCGGGATGAAGTCGATGTCGTCCACACCGCGGGTCCTGTTCGCGGTGAGATTACGCACCAGCCCGAGCATGGCACGGGCCTGCACGAGCCAGAAGGCGAGCTTGGTCTTGACAGCAGGATCATAGGGTAGCTCCCAGAAGTCTCTGTATTCGGACTCCATCGGAACGCGGACGGCGGCCACGTGCGGCCGGCCGTCCTTGAGGAAGCCGGCCTGGGCGAGGGCGTCAGCGAGCGTACGGTTGGTGGCGTTGGTCTCGTCCCGCAGGATGATCTCGACCATGCGGAACTCGGCCAGGGTGGCAAGCATTGTCTTTCCGCTGCCGGGCGCGCCGATGATTCGCACCGGCACCTCGAACATGTCGTCACGGTGCTTGTTGGTGGCCAAGAAGGTGGTCAGCGGCGCCGGGCTGACGATCGAAAGGAAGGACTCGTCCTCGCGGACATACTCGGTGGCGCGGCGGAGGAAGGGGTTGGCCATGACGTCTCAGCCGTGCCTGTCACGGCGTAAGAAGAGCGAGTGCATTTGCGATCCAGATTTTCCGTCGGTCTCCGCCCAGAGCAGCGGGATCGAGTTGTTGGGCGTGTTGTGCTCTAGCACGAGCGGCAGCGCGCAGTTGGCGTAGCCGTACTTCATGTCGGTCTGGCCGGTTTCTCTGCAGTGCTTCTCGAGCCGCTTGAACAGGGAGTGGTCGTAGTAGCGGTCGCTGAGATCGACGATGACATCGTCGCCGGCTCGCACCGGTGTGACGCTCGCGCCCGATCCCCCCACAGTGGCGACCCTGATGTCGTCGGGTAGTAGCATGCCCTCGGTAACTTTGGCGACGCCGTAGCTGCGGTTGGCCAGCACGCGGTCGGCCTCTTCGACCCGCTCGACTAGCGCGCCACGGGCTTGGGTGGTCGAGACATAGTGGTGAATGTGCAGAGTGTAGCTTGGCGAGAGGGGGAAATCCTTGCCAAGGCGGTCCTTTGCGTCCTTTACAATCCTCTCGAACTTCGCGAGCTTGCCCTTGGGCGTGCAGTCGGGGAAGCGGATGAACGTCGTGCCGGACGCGGTGAAGTCGTCAATCAGGTAGACGTCGTCGAATTGGGCATCTTTGCCCTCTTCTTTCTTTAGATTTTCGTCAAGACTCTTCCATTTCTCGTCATCAACATTCATCATGGGGACCACCTGCTCCTGGGAGAGCCGGCCAGCGTTAGCCCGGCGCAGGATGTCGATCATGCTTCCGTCGCTCAGCCCAACGAACAGGCAACGACGGAGCTTGCGCCGGAACTCTCTTGCCCCCTCGGGGCTCCGCCACACTTCGTATGAGCGAATGCCCACTTCGCATGCGACTGCCCGTCGAAGATAGGGGGTCACGGTTTCTGGTACAAAGGCCTCGATCACCCGCTGCATTTCAAGCGTGGAGATGTAGACAAGGCGCTGCTTAACAAAGCCGTACGCGGCCTCTCGGTCAGCAGCGTCGAACTGCCGCAGCCAAGAGACGAGGCTTTCGAGGAAGCGAGCCCCCGCTCGGAAGTCGGAGTAGCCGTCGTATTTCATCGCTGAGACTAAGCGCAGCCAAGCATACTCCTCGGTTGCCCGCTCGTTGTCCCATCTCATGACGTCCGCCACCAAATTGAGCGCTAGCGTGTTTATCATGAGGCTCGATGCCGCCCGACCCGGAGCATACCAGTCGCCCTCAGGAGCGGTCGGCCCGACGGCGCTCTACAGCAAACGCAACCTAGACCCGCAGTTGGCCCGAGGCGGACTGCACCGCGCTGCCCCGCCCGTGTCGAGGCAACCACCTGCAATACTTCTTTACGAGTTGGATACGTCAAGCTACGTCTCCGCGCTACCCCGCTGCTACTTCGTTAGACGGGGTGATAACGCCGGTAGCGTCTCAAGCCACTCGTCTACTACCCAACTCTGGCACGGTCCGCTTCGGGCTGTCCCGCGCATTTATGATTGTCCAGTTGACTGTCTGCCTTGCTAGAGGCTTCGAAGCAGGAAAGCTAGTTGCGTTCCTTACTCGGGCTGGAACACGTGGAGTTAGGCCTTCCTCTGTTAGCGCCTGAGATCTTCTTGACGGCTAACGATCCAGAATAGGCCATTCGTCTCTGCCGCAGCCAACGGCCACTTTCCGCCCATCTGCTCAGTTCGATGGTTCCTCAACGTCTCACGCATCCGCCTTTCCGACGGGGCTCATTGTCCACTGCACATCCGTTTGGCCGCCGGAAACGGGGCGTGAGATTATGACAATACGGCTCAATCACTAGGGCGCCATAATTGTCGTAGTCGCCATAGTCGTCAACGCACCGGCGATGGCAGAGTTACCGGTTCTCCCGAGCTCGAGCTTTTTGCCTTTGACGGCATCCCGATAGGTGTTCGGCCACACCCCGGGAAGGGGGGTCGATTCTTACAGACTGACTCTCAAAGGACCGTTGGGGTGGTCATGTTTTTCGGCGCGCAGAATTCCGAGAAACTTTTTTTGTGCTGCGGTCAGATGGTGCAGCGATGGTGGCCGGATGAGCCTGTGCTCCCAGATCCTGTTGTCGATGGGCGCCCTGCCCTTCGACCGATGTCGTCAGTGGCACGAAGCGTGCGAACATAGGCAGAACCTATCGCGCGTTTCATGTGCCATGCATGTGACACGGAATCGTCGGGAACGATTGGCACTCCTGGCTGGAACGTGCCGAAGTCGTTGAGAACGCTTGGTTTTCCGTGTGACGGCTATGCCACGCGTTGCGACATGCGGAAACAGCCGCGGTCCTGCGGCTAAGCCTTTGATAATGCGAGGAAAGTTTGGTTGCGGGGGTAGGATTTGAACCTACGACCTTCAGGTTATGAGCCTGACGAGCTACCGGGCTGCTCCACCCCGCGTTGGGTGTATTTGGTGTGTCTGGCGTGGTGCCTGACGGGTTGTTGTGGGCGGGTGAGTGTGTTGAGGATGTTGGTTCAGATGTCAGAGGGCAGGTTTCAGATGTCAGGGTTTTCATGATGTCTGTTTTCGGGCCTGACCGGCCCGGCCCCCGCTTGTGGGCTTTGGGGGCGGAGTCAGGGGGAAGAGCGTGGCAGGATCCGCGTACTCTTCCGTTTTCTGACATCTGATTTCTGTCTTCTGAGTTCTGAATTCTGTCTTCTGACCCCGGGTTTGGAAGACCTGGCGGCGACCGACTCTCCCACGCCTTAAGACGCAGTACCATGGGCGCGGAGGGTTTTCACGGCCGAGTTCGGGATGGGATCGGGTGTGGGCCCCTCGCTATGGCCACCAGGTCATCCAAACACGGGATCAGATGTCAGATATCAGATGTCAGGTTTTTCATGTTCCCGCAGTCGCCGGGCGCGGCCGTCCGGCCGCTTGGCTTTCGGGCCTGACCGGCCCGGCCCACGCTTGTGGGCTTGGGTGCAGAAGTCAGACGTCTGAGCGCAGAAGGCGGGGTTCCGCATTCTGACATCCGACATCTGTTTTCTGACATCTGAGATGTGTGCGTCGAGGCAGAAGGCAGCTGGCTTGGTGCCTAGGGGGTTAGTCCTTGGCGGTGAGCTAAAGATCAAGCCTGTCGAGCGATTAGTACCGGTTAGCTTCACGCGTTACCGCGCGTCCACACCCGGCCTATCAACGTGGTGGTCTTCCACGGCTCTGATAGGGAGTACTGGTTTTGAGGGGGGCTTCCCGCTTAGATGCTTTCAGCGGTTATCCCGTCCGTACATAGCTACCCGGCGGTGCGGCTGGCGCCACAACCGGTCCACCAGAGGTACGTCCATCCCGGTCCTCTCGTACTAGGGACAGCGCCTCGCAATGCTCCAACACCCATGGCAGATAGGGACCGAACTGTCTCACGACGTTCTAAACCCAGCTCACGTACCACTTTAAACGGCGAACAGCCGTACCCTTGGGACCTGCTCCAGCCCCAGGATGTGATGAGCCGACATCGAGGTGCCAAACACCCCCGTCGATGTGGACTCTTGGGGGGTATCAGCCAGTTATCCCCGGAGTACCTTTTATCCGCTGAGCGATGGCCCTTCCACACGGGACCACCGGATCACTATGGCCGACTTTCGTCTCTGCTTGAACCGTCGCTCTTGCAGTCAGGCAGGCTTATGCCATTGCACTCGACGACTGATTTCCGACCAGCCTGAGCCTACCTTCGCCCGCCTCCGTTACTCT
>JANQLP010000148.1 GCA_028280515.1 Hyphomicrobiales bacterium | reverse complement strand
AGAAACGCGGCGATCGCATTGATCAGGAGGTCGCCGGCGAGCGCCGGCATGACGGCAAGGCGCACGATGCCGGTCTGCATGCGTCCGATGGCAAAGGCGGCCGCCGATATGTCCTCCAGTCCCACAAACGCCCGCTCGATCTCCGGGTAGAGCGCCTCAGCCTCGCTCGTCACCACGAGGCGGCCGTGCTGGCGCCGGAACAGCTTGTAACCAAGCTCATGTTCGAGATTGCCGAGCAGGGTGCTGACGGCCGGTTGCGAGATCGACAGGAACTCGGCCGCCTGTGTGATGGTGCCTGTCAGCATGATGGCGCGAAACGCCTCGATCTGTCGCCAGGTGAGCTTCATGGGATCACGGTGTCGAGCTGCATGAGCGCTATGGAAGGCATAAAATGGAATTATGGACAATGAAAAAAATGATATTTGACTTAATAAGGTTGTTTCCGTGAGCATCGAAGGTGCTGCTGCGACAGGCCAATGGATGGCCGGCAGGTTTGTACGCATTTGGGAGGATGTTATGCGGAAATTTCTGACGCACGCGGGTACGGGTCTCGCTCTCGCGCTTTGCGTTTCTTACGGATCGATCGATGCGGTGCGCGCCGAGACGGCAGTGAATGTCGGGCTCAAGGCGAAGGATGCGACGGCACTCGATCCGCACTTGTCCACGAAATCCGGCGACAAGCCGATTTTTGCACTTCTGTTCAACGGCCTCGTCCGTTTCAAGCCCGGCAGCATGAGCCCGGCCAATCTTGAGCCGGACCTCGCCGAAAGCTGGGAAGTTTCTCCCGACGGCAAGGTGTGGACGTTCAAGCTGAGAAAGGGCGTGAAGTTCCACCACGGCTATGGCGAACTGACGGCCGACGACGTGGTCTACTCCCTCACCCGTGCCGGCGACCCGAAACGATCTTCCGTTTCGAGCGACTACAGCCAGTTTGAGAAGGTCGAGGCCGTCGATCCGCACACGGTCCGTATCACTCTGAAGACACCTGTCCCGTCCCTGCTGGGCCTGGTCGCCAACTATCACGGCGGCAACATCGTCAGCAAAAAGGCGGCGGAAGAGCTCGGCGAGGGCTTCAAGCAGAAGCCGGTCGGAACGGGCCCGTTCATGTTCAAGGACTACAAGGCGAAGCAGGGCATCACGCTCGCCGCCAACCCGGACTACTTCCGCGGCAAGCCGAAGATCGACAAGCTCGACTTCAAGTTCGTTCCGTCGGACAGCAGCCGCGAACTGGCCTTCAAGAAGGGCGAGCTCGACATCTTCACCGGCAAGCGCGAGGAGAAGTGGGTGCAGCGGATCGGCCAGGACGGTGACCTGACGGTCGACGTGTTCGAGCCCGGCGAACTGCGCACCCTGCACCTCAACACCAAGGTGAAGCCTCTCGACGACATCCGCGTGCGCAAGGCGATCGCCCATGCGCTCAACCGCGACGATTTCATCAAGCTGGTCGGCGACAGCGTCACCCGCAAGAGCTGGTCACCGGTACCCAACGGGTATCTCGGCCACACCGGCGATCTGCCGAAATACGAGCATGATCTCGACAAGGCGAAGGCGCTGATGAAGGAGGCCGGACACGAGAACGGCTTCAAGATGAATGCGATCATCACCAAACGAAGCGCCCTGCTGCGGCCGATGCAGGTCATTCAGGCGCAGCTGAAGAAGATCGGCATCGATCTGGAGCTCGACGTCGTGGAACACTCCGCGTTCCACGCGCAGATCCGCAAGGACTTGAGCCCGATGGTTCTCTACGGCGCGGCACGTTTCCCGGTGGCCGATACCTATCTCACGCAGTTCTATCACGGTAACAGCCGGGTCGGTACGCCGACGGCGGTCACCAACTTCAATCACTGCGACATGGCCGACGCGGAAATCGACAATGCGCGCAAGGAGCCGGATGCGGCCAAGCAGAAGGAACTCTGGGCCGCGGCGCAGCGCAAGCTGATGGAGAATGTGTGCTCGATCCCGCTGTTCGAGCAACTCCAGGTATGGGCACGGCGCAACTCGGTCGACTATGGCTACACGCTTGAAGGGGCGTTGAGCCTCGGGCCGTTGTTCACCGAAGTGTCGGCCAAGAAGTAATCCTCCCGCCTATCCTGTCGGGCATGCGTCGCCATGTCCGGCGGGATAGGATGATATCGAACGCCCTTACCCGACAGCGCCCGAGCGAAAGGCGGATCAGGTGTTACGGTATACGCTCAAACGTCTTGGCTCCACGATTCCGACCCTGATCGCCGTTCTCACGGTTATCTTCGTGATCATCCGGATCGCGCCGGGAGACCCGGCCATCGCCATTCTCGGCGACAATGCGAGCCAGCAGGCGATCGATGCGCTGCGCGACCGGCTGGGGCTGAACGAGCCGCTGCTCGAGCAGTACTGGTACTTTCTGACCGACGCGCTGACCGGCAATCTCGGCAACTCCCTGGTGAGCGGGCGCTCCGTTCTCAATGAGGTGCTCGAGGTTCTGCCTCACACGCTCGATCTGACCATTGCCTCCATCATCATCGGTGTCATCGTCGGCATACCCGTGGGCATCCTCGCTGCGGTCTACCGCAACGGTCCCGTTGATTATGTGGCGCGTATAACGTCGCTGCTGGGCCTGAGCTTCCCGTCCTTTTATACCGCGATCCTGCTCATCCTCGCCTTCGCGATCCATTTTCCGTGGTTCCCGGTGATCAGCAATGCAAACCTGTCCGACCCCGGCGACCGGCTGTACAACCTGGTTCTCCCGGCACTCAGCCTCGGCTTGATCATGGTGGCCTATGTGGCGCGGACGACGCGCGCCTCGATGATCGAGGCGCTCGGCGCCGACTATATCCGCACCGCCCGGGCCAAGGGGGCACCCGCGCTCGTGGTCATCGCCAGGCACGGCTTCAGGAACGCGATCATTCCGGTCATCACCGTCATCGGCCTCTATCTCGGCATCCTGATCGGCAACTCGGTCATTATCGAAATCGTCTTCAACCGGCCCGGCCTCGGCAAGCTGATCGTCGGCGCGCTCGAGCAGCGCGATTACACCATGCTGCAGGGCCTGATGGTGATCTACGCCTTCTTTATCGTGCTCACCAACCTCGTGACGGATCTTGCTTACGGCATGAGCGATCCGCGGGTGAAGTACCAATGAGCATCGCCACCCAGACACCGCAGGAACGCAGCGGGGTTCGCCACGCGCTGACCGAGCTCTATCACGTCTTCAACACCAACAAGACGTCGTGGGTCGGGCTGATCATCTTTCTCATCGTGGCCGTGCTGGCGCTGCTGGCACCGTGGATTGCGCCGCACGATCCGCTGGAGCAGAACATCGTCGACGCCCTGCAGCCGCCGTCGGACACCTATTGGCTCGGCACCGACAGCTTCGGGCGGGACGTGTGGTCGCGCATTCTCTGGGGCGGGCGCATCTCGCTGTTCGTCAGCGTCATGTCGATCGGCATTGCCATGGTGATCGGCGGTGCGCTCGGCATCATCGCCGGTTACAAGGGCGGACGCATCGACCAGATCATCATGCGGTGCATGGACGTGCTGTTGTCGTTCCCGACACTGGTTATGGGCCTGCTGGTGGTCGCTGTTCTCGGCGCCAACCTGACCAATCTGATCATCGCCATCGCGCTCACCGTCGTACCGAAATTTGCCCGTATCGCCCGCGCGCCCACCGTCGCCGTCAAGGAACAGGACTACATCGAGGCCTGCCGCGCGCTGGGCTATTCGGACACGCGGATCATGTTCGTGCACATTCTCCCCAACGTGGTCGGCGAGGTGCTCGTGCTGGCATCGCTGTGGACGGCGACCGCGGTCCGGATCGAGGCCTATCTCAGCTTCATCGGGCTTGGTGTCAAACCGCCGACGCCGACCTGGGGCGGCATGATCCGGCAGGGATTCGAATACATTCTCGATGCGCCGTGGATGTGCATCTACACCGGCCTGGCGGTCCTGATCCTGGTGTTCTCCCTCAACCTGCTCGGCGACGGTCTGCGCGACGCGATCGACCCGAAGCTGCGCAACGAGTAGGACGCGGCCATGGCCCAGCCGATCATTTCCATCCGCAACCTCACCACCGCGTTCAAACTGCGCTCGGGCTGGTTTCCTGCCGTGCGCGACGTGTCCCTGGACGTGGAGCGAAACGAGACGCTGTGTCTGGTCGGCGAATCCGGGTGCGGCAAGAGCATCACGGCGATGTCTGCCATGGGATTGATGCGCACCGTCAAAGGGTGCCGCGTCACCGGTGAGGTCTGGTTCGAAGATCTCGACCTCACCAAACTCGATGAACACGCCATGCGGACAATTCGCGGCAACCGGCTTGCCATGATCTTTCAGGAGCCGATGACGTCGCTCAATCCTGTATTACCGATTGGACAGCAGGTCGGCGAGCCGCTGATGTTTCACCGCGGCATGACGCGCCACGAGGCGGACGAAGAGGCGGTGCGCCTGCTGGAGCTGGTCAAGATTCCCGACGCGCGCCGACGCCTCAACCAGTATCCGCATCAGTTCTCCGGCGGCATGCGCCAGCGCGTGATGATCGCCATGGCGCTCGCCTGCGGGCCCGATGTCCTGTTCGCCGACGAGCCGACCACCGCCCTCGACGTCACCATCCAGTCTCAGGTGCTCGCCCTGCTCGACGAAATCCGTGAGGAGCATGCGTTCGCGCTGGTGCTGATCACCCACGACATGGGGGTCGTCGCGACCATCGCCGACCGGGTCGCCGTCATGTACGGGGGCGAGATCGTCGAGCTGGCCAAGACCTCCGTTCTCTTCAAGTCGCCGCGTCATCCCTACACAGAGGCGCTGCTCAAGGCGATCCCGCGGTCCGATCAGGACACGAAGGACCTCTGCGCGATCGAGGGGCAGGTGCCGCCCATATACGACATGCCGCCCGCGTGCCGCTTCGCACCGCGCTGTGAACTGCGCGAGGAGATCTGCGTCGAGGAGCACCCTGACCTGCGCACACGCCGCGGCGGCAAGACCCATCTGACCCGATGCCACGTCCGCAACCGGGTCTCGCGACGGAGTGCGGCATGAGCGCAGCGCCAATCCTCGAAGTCCGGGACCTGAGAAAGGTCTTCACCACCAAGCGTGGATTTCCCAACCCGCAGACGGTGCACGTGCAGGCCATCGACGGGGTGAGTTTTGCCGTCCGGCCGGGCGAATCCTTCGGTCTCGTGGGCGAGTCCGGGTGCGGCAAGTCCACGGTCGGGCGCTGTACGCTCCAGCTTATCCCGCCGACCAGCGGTGAAGTGTTTTACAAGGGCCAATCGATCACTCAAGCCGACCGCCGCGACCTGAACCGGCTGCGCCAGGAAATCCAGATCATCTTTCAGGATCCCTATTCCTCGCTAAATCCGCGGCTGTCGGTGGCGCGCATGCTGTCGGAGCCGTTGCGGGTGCACGGCGTCTGTGACCGGGCCGAGGCCCGCGAGCGGGTCCGCGAGACCCTGAACGACGTCGGCCTGCCCGCGGACGCCTATTGGAAATTCCCGCACGAGTTTTCCGGTGGCCAGCGCCAGCGCCTGGCGATCGCGCGGGCGCTGATTCTCAATCCCGATCTCATCGTCGCGGACGAGCCCGTCTCCGCCCTCGATGTGTCGATCCAGGCACAGATCATTCTGAAGCTGAAGGACCTCAAGGCGAGCCGCGACCTGAGCTTCGTGTTCATCAGCCACGATCTCGGCATCGTCCGCTATTTCTGCGAGCGGATCGCGGTGATGTATCTCGGGCGGCTGGTCGAGCTCGGCCCGGTGCCCGACATTTTCGAGAATCCGCGCCATCCCTACACCCAGGCGCTCCGCGACTCCTCGCCCGTGCCCGACCCGGCGAAGAAGATCACCTTCCGCAAGCTGGAAGGCGAGGTGCCGTCGCCGATCGATCCGCCCTCGGGGTGCCATTTCCATCCGCGCTGCCCGAAATGTACCGCCATCTGCCGCGAGCAAATCCCGGAATGGCGGGAGATCGCACCGGAACGCTATATCGCCTGCCACCATCCCGACTGACCGCTGGGGCTCCTGAAAGCAGCGCGGACCGGGCGGCCATCAACTCACGACAGGGAGTTGAGGAAGGCCATGCGCTCCTTGCCGGCGCTGATGAGGAAGGCGGTGTCGCCGCCGCCCTGACAGAACCGGACGCCCATCCCGATGTATTTCTCCATCAGCGCGTGATCATAAACGCCGCCCATGCCGGCGTGCTTGCCGTGCTTCTCGCACGCGGCGATGACCTTCTCGTAGGCTTCAGCCATGCGTTCATGGCCGAGCTCGCCCGGAATGCCCATGGTCGCGGAGAGATCGTTGCTGCCAATCAGCAGGCTATCGACGCCCGGGATGGCGGCAAGCGCGTCCACGTTCTCCAGAGCTTCCGGCGTTTCCACCATGACGGCGACGAACGTGGTCTCGTTGAGCACGGCGATGGCATCCGACGCCGGCATTGCCTCGAAACCGAGCTGCGGTGCCGGCGCGGTCATCGAGCGTTCGCCCATGGGCGGAAACTTGCAGTTGCGAACCACCTGGCCGGCCTGCTCGGGCGTGTCGACATGCGGCACGATCACGCCCATCGCGCCGCCGTCCAGCATCCGGGTCGCGTGAAAGGACTCATGCCCCGTGACCCGCACGATCGGCGTAATGCCGAGCGGCAGCGCCGCCAGGCAGATGGCTGACATGGTGTCGAAATCCATGGTGCTGTGCTCGGCGTCGATGAACAGCCAGTCGAAGCCGCACGCCTTGGCGATCCCCGGCGTCGCCACCGTGCGCGTCAGGGAAACATTGAACGAATAGACCGGCTTTCCGGCCTCCAGCTTGGTCTTCATGGTGTTTTCGATGGCGGGCATGACGGGGCTCCTGATCCGCGGGTGACGATTGAGAGTGAGGCCTCGGAACGAGGCGGCAGGGCGGGATGTCCTGATCGTTCAGACCCGTATCATTCAGCTTCCACAGCGATGTGCAAGTGCGATGCGCAGCCGGACCTATAGATTATTCAGGGAAACGGGTTGGCGGCACGCTGATACGTTGCGAGGTATACAGGAATAATCGGCCCGCCGGGGGAATCGCACCACTCGCGGTTGTATTTGGCGCCATGGCGGGTCAGAACACACCGGTGCCGTTCGCCGGGCGGCAGGCCCCGCATAACCTCAAGACGTATCGGACGCGTTCACAATGACCTCCCCCACCACGGAACCCGAAGACCCGATTTTCACATTCGCCATCGTCACGGACACCCATATCCGGCCACCCGGCGGCGATGAGTCCTCGCCGTTTCCGGTCAACGACCTTGCGAACGACCGCGCGCGCTACGCCATCGCCGCGATCGCCCGGCATGAGCCTGCATTCACCGTTCATCTCGGCGACATGGTCCATCCGTTGCCGCACCTGCCGACATACGGACCGGCGGCGGAGGAGGCTCTGTCGATTTTTGAGCCCCTGCTTGAGCAGATGTACTTCGTGCCGGGCAACCACGATATCGGCGACAAGCCGATGGCGGGCGCACCCGCCGGTGCCGTCGATGCGGAAAGCGCGGAGATCTACAAGACGTATTTCCGTTCGGGGACGTACAGCTTCGACCACAACGATTTGCACGTCGTGGTGATGAACGCCTCGCTGGTGAACTCCGGAACCGATCTGGAGGCCCGGCAGCGCAAGTGGCTCGAAGCCGACCTTGCCGCGCATCGCAGCGAGCGGACCTTTCTGTTCACCCATTATCCGCCGTTCATCAATACGGTGGACGAGCCGGTGCATTACGACAATTACGACGAGCCGGGCCGCGCCTGGCTTTTGGACCTCATCGAGTCCTGCAATCTCGAGGCGGTTTTCTCCGGGCACGTGCACCAGTTCTTTTTCAACCGCATCGGCGAGACGAAGTTCTATTGCCTGCCGCCGACAAGCTTCACCCGGCAGGATTACAGCGAGCTCTACGAGATCGCTCCGGCCGCCGAGTTCGGCCGCAACGACACGGGCAAGTTCAGCTATGCGTTGGTCGACGTGCTTCCGTCCGGACATCGGGTGCGCGTAATTCCGACGGAGGGGCGCACGCTCGGCGCCGGCAATGCGCTGGAGGTGCCCGATCCCGTAGTTGCGGCGCCTGAGCCGGAACCTTTGACGGTGCATCTGCGCCACGCCTGGGCGCGTGCCACCGACATGCCCTACAACGGGCCGATGGAGGAGTTCGCGCGCAAGCGTGCGCGCAACGACTATGTGCTGCTGCGGCTTTGGCAGATGGGTATTTCAAAAGTCCGTACGCCGCTGCGCGACCTCAGGGACGTTGAATACGGCCCGCGGGTACAGGACTATCACGCAGCGGGTATTCGGTTCACGTTCTTCTGCCCCGGCGTCGCGGCCGCGCCGGCGTGGGAGGCGTGCAAGGCGCACGCGGCGCTGATCGATGCAGTCGAGTTCGTTTCCAACACCAGCGACCTCTCGGACATGGCCACGGATTTGGCGGTATTCGACGCCTCCGGCGGTCCGCCCGTGCATCTGGGCAAATTCCATTCCTCGGCGCATGAGCCGAAGCAAGGTTCGAAGTTCGCCCACAGCGTCAGTTACGGCTTCAAATGGGAGGATCGCGACACTGTGCTCGCCGCGCTGCGGGAGATTGACGGAAACCACACGATCAGGGCGGTCGCGTTCCAGGTCAACATGGCAGACGATCTGCTGGAGCGCCTGCCGGCGATGAACGGCTGGGCTACGGAGACCGGTCTTGCCACGGTCGCGGTCATTCGCCTTGCGGACGTCAATCCGGCGGAGCCGAACTTCGACGATGACGCGATTCTGGCGCGCGTGCGCGACGCGACGGCGATTGCCGGGCCGCTGCAGCACGTCACGCTGCAGCTCGACACCTGCGCCGACATCGACCGGGGCTATCATCCCAGGCACGGGCTGCTTGATGGCCGGTCGAACTTCCGGCCCGCGGGCCGGTTCCTCGCGCTGCGGTGACCGGCGCGCCCCGGACGGACTGATCGCGCCGCCTCTGGACAGTCCCGGTACCAACGGTACCGGGAGTCCGGCATATTTTGTGTCTCTTGTGTTCCGAGATCAGCTAGAGTGCCGTTCCCCGAGACTGCCCCCCGGAGATTTCCCATGAAGCTCAACCGAGGCCGAATGCTCACGTCAATGCCGGGACCGTCCGTGATCCCGGACCGTGTGCTGGGCGTCATGCACACGGCGATGCCGAACATCTATGAGGGCGCGCTCATCGACACCAGCGTTAGCGTCTTCGATGACCTGCCCGCAATTGCCAAGACCGGCGGACAAGCCTTCATGGCGATCTCGAACGGCCACGGCGCATGGGAAATGGCGCTGACCAATACGCTCAGCCGCGGCGATCATGTGCTCGTGCTGGAGTCCGGCCGCTTTGCGATCGGATGGGGCGAACAGGCGAAGATGCTTGGGGCGCAAATCGAGGTGCTCAACGCGCCGCAACGCGGTGCTGTCGATCCGCAGGCCGTTGAGGACCGGCTGCGCGCGGACACCGGACATGAGATCAAGGCGATCCTCGCGGTCCAGGTGGACACGGCGTCCGGCGTGTGGAACGACATCGCCGAAGTCAGCCGCGCGATCCGCGCGTCCGGTCATCCCGCGCTCTTCATGGTCGACTGCATCGCCTCGATCGGCTGTGTCGAATACCGGATGGACGATTGGGGCGTCGACGTGACGGTCGGCGGCAGCCAGAAGGGTCTGATGGTCCCGCCGGGCCTCGGGCTGGTCTGGGCGAACGACAAGGCGATGGCTGCGCACAAGACGTCCGACCTGCGCACGCCCTACTGGGACTGGACGGCCCGTTCCTCGCCCGACGCGCATTATCTGCGGTACTGTGGCACCGCGCCCATCCAGCACATCTATGCCATGCGCACCGCTCTCGACATGATCGCCGAGGAAGGCCTCGAGGCCATCTGGGCCCGGCACAAGCTATTCGCCGACGCCGTTCGCGCGGCAGTCGAGGCCTGGACGGCGCCGGATGGCCTTGAATTCAATATCGTCGATCCGGCGCATCGGTCGGACTCGACAACCACCGTGCTGACGGGCGTGATCGATGCCGAACGGCTGTGCCGCGTTTGCGAAGACAATGCCGGCCTGACTATCGGGGTCGGGCTCGGCGATCTTGCGGAGAGCTCGTTCCGGATCGGCCATATGGGCCATCTGAACCCGCCGATGGTCCTGGGCACCCTGGCGACGATAGAGGCGGCGCTCGGGGCCATGGACGCGCCGATGGGCGGATCCGGCGCCGCGGCGGCGACGCGGATCATCGCCGACGCGCTCAAGACCTGACGCGCCGGCGATAATGTTCGCGTGTTGCTAGAGAAGCAAACATTGCCAAAAAGGCTTTGTTATTGGCCAGCATTCAGTTCTGTGATCCGGAAAAAATTCAGTGAAAGTGTGAATTCGTTTGCATTGATATGAGCCAGTAAGCCAACTTTCTATTTTTATGCATAATTGTACTTCTGTTTCAACGGATCGGATTGGACATAGGCCCAAACTAGCCGACTAACGAACTGGCAATCTTGCCGCGCTCAGCGGAAGTGAGAATCTTTTCTTTTTCATCTCAATTGTCAATGTGAATCCAGCGCTGACAGTTCTTTCTCCCCCAATTCGACAATATCCAAGTTTAAGAATAACAGGTATTTTTGCATTTGCTGGTATGTATGCCTTAGAATATTTAAAGCGATATATATGATTTGAGAAACATCCTGCACAATAAGGTTTTATTCCTCTCACGGAGACTATCCTGTTGCTGCTACATGTTTCAATGTAGGCTGAATCGTGTTTGAATGCCGCCTCGAATCCGAAACCGCTTAGGTTTTCCAGCATCAAGAAAGCAGTTGCCTGCGCAGTATTTTCTCCAGCAGATCCCCCGTAAATATGGTCTTGATATCGCACATATTTTCCAACAAGTTTGATTGAATCGCGCCGAAAACGCTTCATTTCCTGGCCTATTGGCCTTGTTACTCCAAGTTTCGCAGTTTCGTTGTCAAGTCCCTGTCCGTAGAGTGACAGCAGCTCTTGAGTCGCTGTTATAAAAACAGATTGAGCAGATACTATTTTTCCTGTCTCCACAGATATGGCACGAACACTCAGCCTTACACGGCTGCCAATAGGAGTCACAGAACCTGAGATTACGGTGTCAATTCCTATCATGTTGCCAATTTTTCGGCGTGACTCATGATTTATAAAGCCATCAAGCGACAGTTTATTTTCACGAAGGAGATGCTGGAAATTAGCTCGATCGATCAATGAAAACGATGTAGCCCTAGATACAATTTGGTCCGATAGCTCAATAGCAAGAAACCGCCCTAGCACGGTTCCCTGCCCCTGCAGATCAGTGAAGTCGAGAACGGTCCCATGCCTTTGGCCAGATTCTTGAACTTCTGAAATCAAATTTGTCGCCAAATGACCCAAACTGTTTTTATATTCGGAACCAATATTTTGTGCAGTTACCGGGCTGTAGCAAATATTTAGAAATAAAAAAGAAAATAATATCACTGCGAGGCATCTAATATTTTTCATTTTTCAGTATCCTCCAAATTAGATGCCGTCGAACAGATGAGCGTGGCGCTCAACAACCAGTTCAATCGCCCGAAATACCGCTTGCTCTGAGGTTACTCCAACTCCAACCTCGGAAACATGATTCAGCGAACTGCCTGCAGCTGTCTTTGCCAAAAGACGAATATCAACAGAAACAGAACAGCTTTTAAGATCTTGTATTGAAGGACGGCAGCTCGTTCTGACGTTAACCAATATAGCTGCACGCATTTTTCTTTTTAGACCAACCTTGTCTAGAATATTGGTTCTTCCTTCCATAATTTGGTCAAAGTATCCTTGATGGTAAACATCAGGGCGGAATTTATCTACATTTAGCCCAGAATTCTTTAGGCGTTTTGATAAAATATTATATATTTGATCGACTGCATAACGTGATAAGTTATTATTTTCTTCTGAGTTTGCTCCAATAATAACATCATCTTGAGAATACGAATTTACGGCAAATGAATAAACTAAGGAATCATATTGACGTTTTTCATTTTCCTTTCGAATTTTTTCTCTATCCAGACGCAATATATCATCTATCTCTTTTTGTTTGTCTCTCGCAATATTCGCATCTATGGCCGCCTTCTTTTCTGCCTGAATTCTCTGGTCTTCAGCCTGCTTCTCTTCTAGTTTTTTTCGGCGAATCTGAGCTTCCTTCAAGTTTCGGATAGCGTCCTCAATAACGGTGGGCGTGATCGGAAATAGAATTTCGCTGGTGGTTCTGTCTGGACCGGACTGATCGAAGCAGCGATAGCCGGAGTCGCGCTCATCATCGGTTCTGCACCACCACTCCGGATCGCCATCAATGAACAATGGGGGGGCATCTGCACTATTGCCCCGCATGACTGCGAGCGTCATGTCCAGTTCTACAGGCTCCGGAAGGAGCAGTTGGCGAATCTGCCTGTCCACAGACGCGCCTGTCGTACCTATACTTGCAACCGTCTTAGGCAGCAGCAACGTAGCTCCAGCAATAACAGCGCCAATTACAAGCTGGGTGCCAATTACCTCTTTGGTGAATCTGACTCCGAGAGCGCCGAGACCCACAATCAGGACAAAATAGATAAGCAGTATCGGCCAGGCATCAAGTCCGGCTGGCAATCTCCACATAAATACTGCTACGCCAAGTACCAGAAGCAGGAAAAACCCCACCCACCTGAATGTATTTAAAAGTAAATTAGACTTTGAGATGATCTCTTTTGCGCCATAGGCCAAAATCGAAATCCATATGAAGGCCAGCCCAAGAATAAGAACTCCAAGTGAGTTGAAGAACGAGGAGTTGAAAATTTCACTCAATATAAAACATGTAATAGATGTAAAAAAGCAGTATAATGAAAAATATCGCAAATGGCTCTTAATAATTAAAGCTGAATCTTTGGGTTCGTAAATATATTTACCGTCAGCGTCCTTGAACTTGCCTTTCAGCGCATCGAAGAGCTTGAGCCAGTCCTCCAAAGGGGCATTTAGCATTAGCATCTCTCCCTACTGTCGAGCTGTCGCAAGGCCTTCATTTTGAAAGGAAGGCAATCAGAGTAAACCACACCTCGAGGAGACATTGTTGAAGTTCATCCTGTAATCAATCAAAAAAAAACGCGATCAAACAAAGCTCTCTATTAATCATCTTTTCGGCTTCTGCGACCTTCGTTGATCCAGTCAGCGAGGCGACTGACAGCCGACGGCAGTTTGCGGATGTCTCAAAACTCAGATGTTTCGAAACTCAGATAATGTGTTCAGCCGAAGTGCCAGGGGTTTGAAGCTTCGTGACTTGTAACCAGACGGTACGAGAGTGATTCGTCAGTTTTCGTCGCCGATTGAACAAAATAGCTGCGACACGCCCTTAGTAGCCCTGAAGTGAGTCGTGGATGGCCATTGTCCCCGATTAGCCACGGATATTGGACTGGTCGCGCAAAAATGTGGGCAGCAGAGTGCCGAACCAAGGCCCAAGCACCAGTTCGCGTCCTTACCTTTTTAACGCCCGGCCAACGATTGGCCTGAGTCCATTTTCAGCTAGGTGTTTAGTCCCGGGCGAGAGCGTTCGCTGCGCTCTGGATGCGTCGGCCTGCCTCTTCGAGTTCTTCCATGGACGCGGCGAAGGACACCCGGAAATTGGGTGAGACGCCGTAGGCCGCACCGTGCACAAGGGCGACGCCGTGGTCGTCCATCAGGTGCATCACCAGGTCTTCATCGTTTTCGATGCGCTTGCCCTCGGGTGTGGTCGTGCCCATGAGCCCGGAGCAGTCGGGAAATGCATAGAAGGCGCCTTCCGGCGTCTGGCAGCTCACGCCCGTCGTCTGGTTCAGCATGGAGACGATAAGGTCGCGCCGCTCCTGATAGGCCTGCCGGCAGGTCTCGACGAAGTCCTGCGGACCGTTCAGCGCGGCGACCGCGGCGGCCTGTCCGACCGACGACGCGCCCGACGTCGATTGCGACTGCACCTTGTTCATGTGCTTGATCAGGTCTTTCGGCGCGCCGGCATAGCCGATCCGGAACCCGGTCATGGAATAGGCCTTGGAGACCCCGTTCACGGTGATTGTCCGGTCCTTCAGATCAGGCGCGACGGCGGCGATGGTTGCCGCCTTCAGGCCGTCGAACACGATATGCTCATAGATATCGTCCGTCAGGATCCATATCTGCGGATGGGCGCGCAGGACCTCGGCAAGCGCGGCGAGGTCGTCCTCGGTATAGACCGCGCCGCTCGGGTTCGAGGGCGTGTTGAGCATCAGCAGGCGTGAATTCGGAGTGACGGCCTCCTCCAGCGCTTGCGCGGAGAGCTTGAACCCGACGTCCGCCCCGCACGTGACCACTTTCGCGGTTCCGTTGACCAGCTGGACGATCTGCTCGTAGGAGATCCAGTAGGGCGCGGGGATAATGACCTCATCGCCCTTTTCGACCGTCGCCATGATGGCATTGTAAATCACCTGCTTGGCGCCCGTGGAGACGAGAATTTCGTCATGGGTGTAGTCGAGGCCGTTTTCGCGCCGAAACTTCTCGCGCACCGCCTCTTTCAGGGCCGGGGTGCCGGAAATGCTGGTGTATTTGGTCTCGCCGTCGAGCATGGCCTTGTGTGCCGCCTCGATGACATGCGGCGGCGTCTGGAAGTCGGGCTCTCCCGCGCTCAGCGCCAGAATGCTGTGGCCCTCCGCCTGCAATTCGCGCGCCCGCTGCGATGCGACGGCGCTCGGCGATGCGCTGATTCTCCCCACTCTGTCCGTGACCTTTAACTTGGTCATTCTCTCTCACTCCTTTTTGGTGTGTGGCCAGATTGCCCCTGAACCGGGGCGCCTGGCCGGACTGGTTGGCCTTGACTCGGCTGGACTATACATGATTGCATGCTGGTATGGCAGTGGCATCTCAGTTGGAGCGCGAGCGGGCATACGACAGTCTCATCCGGTTGATTCTCTCCGGAAGCTTCGCTCCCGGAGATCCGATTTCCGAGCGCGGACTATCTGAAAAACTCAACATTGGCCGCACTCCCATCCGCGAGGCGCTTCGCGATCTTGAGCGCTCCGGACTGGTCGAGGTGGTGCCGGCGAGAGGGACTTTTGTCAAGCGGCCCTCCATTTCCGACATGCGGGAAATCTATGAGATCCGCTATGCGCTTGAGGGCATGGCGGCGTTCACGGCGGCCAAGCGCGGCGTCACGCCCGACCTGCTCGCGTTTCGCCAGAAGTTCGAGGAACTGGTCCGCAACCCGGAAGGATCCACAGCCGCGGATATTGATGAGCTCGGCACGAGGTTCCACCAGAAGATCGTCGAGGCGACGGGCAACAAGACCCTCCAGAAGGTGTTCAAGCAGTTCAGACTGCCGTTCCTTCTCGAGAGCGGACTGATCCATGCGAGCCGCGTCGCCGTGATCCGGCAACTCGTCGACGAGCATCTGGGCATCCTCGACGCTATCGAACGCGGTGACGCCTCGGAGGCGCAACGGCTGATGTGCGCGCACCTGGCGAGCGGCTGGCGCATGCGGCTGGACATGTTCAACAGTCTTGAAGAATTCGAACCGTTTGAAATGGAGACCATGGAAGCCGATTGACGGACAGTTGACGGCGAAGAGTTCTGTCGCGGCAACGCGCGGAGAAAGGAACCGGCGTGGAGAAGGAAATGACACGCAATGCCGTTCCGTAGCTTTGATGGAAGTGAAAAGGGAGAGTGACGTAATGAAGCGTATTCAGAAATTCTCAATGCTGACTGTGCTGGCATCCGTAGCCGCCTTTGCCCTGCAGCCCGCTGCACCGGTTCAGGCCGAGGAAGGTCCGACGGTCAAGAAGGTCAAGGAACGTGGCGAGGTGCTGTGCGGCGTTCACCAGGGCCGTTACGGTTTTGCCACCGCCGACAGCGAGGGCAGGTACAAGGGTCTCGATGTCGACTATTGCCGTGCGGTTGCGGCCGCCGTTCTCGGGGACTCCGAGAAGGTCAAGTACATCCCCGTATCGAGCGTGACGCGTTTTCCGGCATTGCAGTCCGGTGAGATCGACATGTTGTCGCGCACCACGACGGTGACGCTCACGCGCGACTCGTCGCTCGGGCTCAACTTCGGCCCGCCGACCTTCTACACCGGCACCGGCTTCATGGTCCGCAAGGCAGCCGGCGTCGAAAAGGTTGAGGATATGGGCGGTGCCACGGTCTGCGTTGTTCCGGGCTCGACCACCGAGAAGAACATCGCCGCATTGTTCAGGTCGAAGAACATGCAATACACGCCGGTGGTTATCGAGAACCAGAAGGAGATGGTCGGCGCCTATTTCTCCGGGCGTTGTGATGTGATGGCCATGGACCAGGCGGGGCTTCCGGGCCACCGGCAGTTCGATGCCAAGACGCCGGACGATCACATCATCCTTGAGGGCGTGTTCTCCAAGGAGCCGCTTGCGATCGGCGTGCGGCAGGGTGACGACCAGTGGTACGACATCATCAAGTGGGTCACCTACGCCACGTTCAACGCTGAAGAGATGGGCGTCAGCAAAGAGAACGTCGACGAGATGAAGAACGCCAACAACCCCGACATCAAGCGGATGCTCGGCACGTCGGGCGATCTTGGCAAGAAGCTCGGCCTGGACAATGATTGGGCCTACCGGGTTGTCAAGCAGGTCGGCAACTACAAGGAAATCTACGACAACAACTTCGGCGCCAATTCGCCGCTGAAGCTGGAGCGTGGCCTCAACAATCTGTGGATCAACGGCGGCCTGATGTACGGCTTCCCGATGAAATAAGAGCCTTGTATCGGTGGTGAGGCGGGCCGGGCCGCAAGTGACGCGGTCCGCCTCGTACCAACTTTTTTTCTGATTTCTTTGTACATATTGCAGATCGCCTGCCGGTAACGGCGGCACGGGGGTGACGGTGGCTCACGAGGCAAACATCGATATAAAAAAAGGCAGCTCCTCGCTGCTGCATAATCTCGCCTTTCGCGGCGTTGCCTATCAGGTGCTGCTCGCGGCGGCCATCGTGCTGCTGGCGTATCTCCTCTATCAGAATGTGAACGCGAACCTGGAGAAACAGCGGATCGCGACCGGGTTCGACTTCCTGAACGAAACGTCGGGCTTCGACATCGGCGAAACCCTCATCGAGTACGATTCCGAGGATTCCTATGGCCGCGCCCTGCTCGTGGGCATCATGAACACGCTGAGCGTCGCTGCCTGCGGCATCGTTCTGGCAACGATCCTGGGAACGATCATGGGCATTGCCCGCGTCTCGCGGAACTGGCTCGCCTCGATACTGGCGTCCGGATATGTGGAGATCTGCCGCAACGTGCCCGTGGTTCTGCACGTCATCTTCTGGGCGTCCGTTATCCGCAACCTGCCCTCGCCCAAACAGGCCCTGTCGCCGATGGAGGGGGTGTTCCTGGCGAACCGCGGATTCATTTTCCCGGTGCCGGAACCGAACCCGGCCTACACCTGGGTCTGGGTGGCGCTCGCCGCCGGTCTCGTTCTGGCGTTCGGCTTCAACTACTGGGCGCAGAAGCACCGTGAGAAGACCGGCAAGTACATCGCCACCCTGTGGCCGTGTATGGGCATCGTCATCGGACTGCCGCTCGCCGCCTGGCTCGTACAGGGCGCGCCGCTGGTGTGGAGCGTACCGGAACTCAAGGGATTCAACTTCCGTGGCGGTGCGTCGCTGACGCCCGAGTTCATCGCGCTTCTGATCGGCATCACTTTCTACACCGGCGCCTTCATTGCCGAGATCGTGCGGGCCGGCATTCAGTCGGTGCCGGTCGGGCAGATCGAAGCTTCACGGGCGCTCGGAATTCGGCGCGGTTTCATCATGCGTTACATCACCTTCCCGCAGGCGCTCCGGGTGATCGTGCCGCCGACCACCAGCCAGTATCTCAGCCTGACCAAGAACTCCTCGCTCGGCGTGCTGATCGGCTATCCGGATCTCGTCAATGTCGGCAACACCACCCTGAATCAGACAGGACAGGCGGTCGAGGCGATCGCGGTCATGATGGCGGTCTATCTCGGCATCAGCCTGACCATCTCGCTCGGCATGAACATTTACAACCGCATTGTGGCGATCAAGGAGAGGTAGAGCAATGACCGATACAACCGCTCCGATCGCCGCGCCGCCGCGCGCGGAAGGGCAGGCCGACACGGACCAGCCGAGGTCGCGCCAGCAGCCGCCGCCGACCGAGAAGATCGCGGTTCTCCGCTGGATGAAGGAGAACCTGTTCGCGTCTCCCGGAAACACGCTGCTGACCATCATTCTCGGCGCCGCGCTGATCTACTGGGTGCCCGCATTCATCAAGTGGGGATTCATCGACGCCATCTGGTACACGCCCGACCCCGAAGTATGCCGCCAGTCGGACGGGGCCTGCTGGGCCGTGGTCGCCGAGAAACACAGACCGATGCTGTTCGGCCTGTATCCGTACGAAGAACACTGGCGGCTTGTTGTCGCCCTTGCGGTCTATCTCGGCAGTTTCACCATCACGCTGATTCGGCGGTTCTGGCACTGGCAGATCCTGGTGCCGCTTTGGACCGTCGCGATTGCGGTCATCTCCACCATGTTGTGGGGCGGCGTGTTCGGGCTGACGTTCGTCGAGACCAGCCAGTGGGGCGGGCTGCCGCTGACCATGGTCCTGTTCTCCGGAACGGTCGTGCTCGGATTTCCGATTGCGATCCTGCTGGCGCTGGGGCGGCGGTCGCATCTGCCGCTGATCAAGGCGACGAGCGTCACCATCATCGAATCGCTGCGCGGGGTGCCGCTGATCACGATCCTGTTCGTGGCGGTGAACGTCTTCCCGCTCGCGCTCCCGGACGGGCTGGAGTTCGACAAGCTCGTCCGTGTCATGGTCGGCATGGCCATCTTCTTTGCCTGCTATCAGGCGGAGGTCATTCGCGGTGGACTGCAGGCGATCCCGCGCGGGCAGTATGAGGCGGCGGAATCGCTCGGGCTGTCCTACTGGCAGATGACGACGCGGATCATCCTGCCGCAGGCCCTGCGCATCGCCCTTCCGGGTATCATGAACCACATCATCGCGGCGCTCAAGAACACGTCCTTCGTGCTGATCATCGGCCTGTTCGACATTCTGACCGCCACGACGGCGGTGATGCAGGATCCGTTGTGGCGGCGCTGGTTCGTCGAGGCCTACCTGTTCGTGGCCGCGGTCTATTTCTTCTTTTGCTATGTGCTTTCCAAGTACAGCCAGCAGGTGGAACGCTGGCTGAGCGAGGGACGGCGGTTCTAACGGAAAAACAGGAGCAGTGCCGATGCCCGGCGCAAGGAAAACAAGAAAGAAAAACGAGACAGGCGAGACGATCATCACCCTGGAGGGTGTCAGCAAGTGGTTCGGTGACTTCCAGGCCCTGCGCGACATCAACCTGACCGTCGACAAGGGCGAGCGCGTGGTGGTGTGTGGTCCGTCCGGGTCCGGCAAGTCGACCATGATCCGCTGCATCAACCGGCTGGAAAATCACCAGCGCGGCCGCATCGTCGTCGACGGCATCGAACTCACCGACAATCTGAAGAACATCGAGGCGGTCCGGCGCGAGGTCGGTATGGTGTTCCAGTCGTTCAACCTCTTCCCGCACATGCGCGTGATCGACAATCTGGCGCTCGCGCCGATGCTGGTCCGGCAGATGCCGAAGAAGGACGCCGAGGAGATGGCGCTCGGATATCTGCGCCGGGTCCAGATCGAGGAGCAGGCCTACAAATATCCCGGCCAACTGTCCGGAGGGCAGCAGCAGCGCGTTGCCATCGCGCGGTCGCTGTGTATGCAGCCGCGCATCATGCTGTTCGATGAGCCGACGTCGGCGCTCGATCCGGAGATGATCAAGGAGGTGCTCGACGTCATGGTCGAACTCGCCGAGGACGGCATGACCATGGTGGTGGTGACCCATGAGATGGGATTTGCCCGCACCGTCGCCAACCGGGTCATCTTCATGGACGATGCCGAGATCGTCGAGATTGCGCCGCCCGAGACCTTCTTCAGCAAGCCGAAGAGCGACCGCACCAAGCTGTTCCTCAGCCAGATCCTGACCCATTGAGGCGACGAGGCCACCCATGAGCGTACAACGACAAGCGGAACCGAACGGGACGCCGGACTGGGACAGGTTGCGAGACGAGTTCCCGGCGACAGGGCAGTACGCCTATCTCGATATCGGGCGCAAGGCGCTGCTGCCGCGCGCCGTGAAGGCGGCCGCCGACGGCTGGTTCGACGATGTCTACACGAACATCGGCGAAAAGGCGTTTTCCATGGACGGGCAGGAGCACACGCGCGATGCGGTCGCCGACGTGTTCGGCGCACCGAGGTCGAACGTCGCGCTGGTCAAGAACACGTCGGAAGGAATCAACATCGTCGCCGCCGGCTTTCCCTGGGTAGAAGGCGACAATGTGGTGATCTCCAGGCTCGAGCATGAGAACAACACGTTTCAATGGCGCTATCTCGCCCGAAAGGGCATCGAGGTCCGCTGGGCAGAACCGGACGCGCAAGGCCGCGTCACGGTCGAGAGCTACGCCCGCGTGGTCGACGACCGGACCCGGATCATTGCGGTGGCCTATGTCGCTTACGGCAATGGTTATCGGGCCGATCTGAACAGTGTTTCCGAGTTCTGCCGAGAGAAGGACATCAGGCTGATCGTCGATGCCATTCAGGGCATCGGTGTGCTGTCGGCGCCGATCAGCACCCTCGGCGCCGACGTTCTGTGCGCTGGCGGCCACAAGGCGCAGTTCAGCCTCACCGGTGCCGGCTTCATGTACATCACCGATGAGATGATCGATCTCCTCGATCCGCCCTATGCGGCAAAGTTCTCGTTCACGTCGATCGACCGCGCCGTGCCCGATCTCGAACTGGCGTGTGACGCCCATCGCTATGAATATGGAAACCCGAATTTCCTGGGGCTCTGGGTGCAGCGGCAATCAGCCGAGTTCATCGCATCGGTCGGCCTTGCGAACATCGAAGCACGCGTGCGCGAGCTCACCACCTATCTCATCGACGAGCTCGAATCGCGTCAGTTGCGGGTTCTCACGCCGCGGCCCTGGGAGGAGCGCGCCGGGCTTGTCGCCATCGGCGTGGACGGCGATGCGGACAAGATCGAGGCCGCGTTGCGCGAACGTGGCATCATCGTCGCGGCCAAGGACGGCCAGATGCGCGCAGGCGTTCACTTCTACAACAACCGGGACGATATCGACCGCTTCGCCACCGAGCTGCACGCGGTCAGCCGCGGTCATTGACAGGAAACTCCGACATGGCGCCGAGCATTCGCATTGATCTTGTGAGCGACACGGTCACCAGGCCCGGTGTCGCGATGCGCGAGGCCATGGCGACGGCGGAGGTCGGGGACGAGCAACGCGGCGAGGATCCGAGCACATCGGCGCTGTGCGAGCGCGTGGCCGAGCTTCTCGGCATGGAGGCGGCGCTGTTCCTGCCCTCCGGCATCATGTGCAACCAGGTTGCCATTTCGGTGCATTGCCGGCCCGGAGACGAGGTCCTTGCCGCCGAGAGCGCACACATCATCGGATCGGAAGGTGCGGGGGCGGCCGTTTTCGCCGGGTCGCTGATCCGGGCCGTCCCCTCGGAACAGGGTATCTTTGACGGCGAGAGCCTCAAGGCATCGCTGAACCCGCCGCGGCCGAAGACGCCGCGGTCGCGGCTTGTGAATATCGAACAGACCGCCAACCGCGGAGGCGGCGCAATCTGGCCGCTCAAGACCGTTGCGCAGGTGGCCGAGATTGCGCACGCGCACGACCTTGCCGTGCATATGGACGGTGCGCGGCTGCTCAATGCCGTGGTGGCTTCCGGAGACGCCGCGTCGGACTATTGCGCTCATTGCGACAGTGCCTGGCTCGACCTCTCAAAAGGGCTCGGATGTCCGGTCGGCGGCGTGCTGGCAGGGTCGCGCAGGTTCATCGAGGACGCATTGACGTGGAAATACCGTTTCGGCGGCGGTATGCGCCAGTCGGGCATTCTCGCGGCCGCCGGGCTCTATGCCCTGGATCACAACATCGCGCGGCTGCATGACGACCATGACAACGCAAAACGGTTCGCGTCCCGGATCGCAGAGATCCCGGGAATTCGCCTCGCCTTTGACGAGGTCCCGACCAATCTGGTCTTTTTCGACGTCTCCGGCACGGGCCTCACAGCACCGCAAATCTCGAAAAAACTGATCGCCCAAGGCATTCGCATCGGTGCCGAGAGCGATGCGCGGATGCGCGCTGTACTGCATCTCGATGTCACGCGCGCGGGCGCCGACGAAGCGTCGGACGCGCTCGCCGCGCTGATCGAAAGCGAAGGCGGCGGATCGGCGGAAGCAGCCGAATAGCCCTGGCCGCCGCGCTCAGCGGCCCTTGAACTCCGGTTTTCTCTTTTCGGCGAAGGCTTTCTGCCCCTCCTGGCGATCCTCACTCGCGTCGCACGCGGCCACGAGCCGGGCGGACAGGTCGCGGTCGCGTGCACCTTCTTCCTTGACCGCCTCGTGGACGATCGCCTTGGCCGCGGCGACGGACAGCGGTGCGTTCGCCGCGATTTCGTTGGCCAAGTCATCGACGGTCCGGTCCAGTTCGGCCTCGCTCACCGCGCGGCTGATCAGGCCCCAGCGCAGCGCGTCGTCGGCCGGAAAACGGCGCGCGGTGAACAGCAGCTCCTTGGCGTGCTTCGCCGAGATGTTCGAGGTCAGCAGAAGGATATCGTCCAGCTTGTAGCCGATCCCGAGACGCGCGGGCGTGACCGCGAACTCGCACGTGTCCGCCGCGATCTGCAGGTCGCAGAGCTGTGATAGTTCCAGTCCCCCGCCGATGCAGAAGCCGCGAATCCTGGCGATCGTCGGCTTGGGAAAGTTCCGCAGGGCGTCATAGGCGCGCTTGGTCATCGCGTCATAGTTGGCCCGCTGGTCGGGCGTTGCGCGCAGGGTCGGAAACTCGCTGATGTCGTTGCCGGCGCAGAAACTCTTGTCTCCCGCGCCGGTCAGGATCAGCACACGCACGTCGGTGTCGCCGGACCAGGCCTCAAGCTGGTCGCCGAGCGCGCCCCACATCGCCAGCGTCATGGCATTGCGTTTCTCAGGCCTGTCGATTGTGAGCCTTGCGACGTGCCCCTGTTTTTCCGCCAGCAGCGGGAGCTTGTTGTCGGTCATGTTCTTGTTCGCCCTTCACCGTGTATATTTTCGTCGGGGTTTCGCGCCCGCGCACGGTCACTTCACCGACGCGCGTAAACTCAAACTCCGACCCGCACGCATCGACCGTGTTCTCGCCGACCAGAATATACGATCCGAACTGCTTGTTCTGCTGTTCGAGCCGCGCCGCGACGTTCACCTGGTCCCCGTGAACGGTGAAGCACAGCCGTTCCTTGGAGCCGATGGCGCCGACGATGATCTCGCCGGTGTTGACGCCACAGCGGGTCGGAAGCCTGCCGCCGTGGCAGAATTTCCTCTTCTGCGTCAGGTCACGAATACCGATAACCGTTTTCATGGCGTTCGTCGCGTGGTTCTCGTCGGGGGTCACGGCGTTGAAGGTGATCAGCATGAGGTCTCCCTGAAACTGGGTAATGACCCCGCCATGCTTGTCAATAATCTCGCACGTCGCTTCGAAATATTCGTTCAGGGTTTCGGCGAGCTGCTGCGGCGTGAGCTTTTCCGATACGGTGGAGAAGCCCTCGATGTCGGTGAACACCACCGTGCCGATGCGCGATTCACCGTCGCCGGGCTGGACGGCCTGGTCGGACGAGGTGATCCGGTCCGCAACTTCGCGCGATACGAAGCGGGACAAATCCCGCGCCGCCGTCGCGTCCAGCACCGCGCGGTTGAGAATACGCTGGGCCCTGAGGATCGCGACAAACAGAATGAATGTCACGGCAGCCATCGAAATGACCTTGTCGACCTCGGCGCCGATCAGAACCGAATTGGAGGTGAGATAGGCGACATAGTCGCGGGTAATCATCGGATTCTCGGGATCGGCGAACAGCACGTATGAGACCATTGCGGTCCAGCCGATGATTGCCGTGATGCCGGCCCAGACGATGTATCGGGGCTCGAAGCGCAGGGTCCTGAGCGCGATGAAGATGAACGCGTACATCAGCGTCGGCGCCTTCAGATAGAACGAAGCGGGCTGTTCGTACTGGATGTGGAAACTCCACATGAGGAACATCAGGAGCCCCATGTCGACGATGACCGAGGCGATCAGCAGCCAGTTGGGCAGGTAGTTCCGGTAGGCGGCGAAAAGCCGAACGATGGTGAACAGGAAGTAGGCCGAGATGGCCCAGGGCACCGGCTGGACCATGGCGTGTTCACCGGTTTTCGGCGCGATCCCGTAGAGCGTTGCAAATGTGAGAACGAGGGCAAGCTGTACCCAGCCGATCAGCTTTTCGCCCTCCTGCTGTTGCCGGGAAATGTCTTCCTGAACCCGTTCGGGCAGGGCGCCGCCGATCTTCTCGCCGAAAACGAATTGCCTGAGTCCTGACAGCATCCGTTCCTCTCCCAAAGATGCCTTTGCTGTAATTATGTACGCAAACCCGGCCCGGAAATATGCACACAGTTTGATGAGCGGCCGGCTACATATTGTAGCTCAAGGAGCAAAGACGTCTATTTGTAGGGGTCCGCGGCATCCCGTAGGCCATCCCCCAGAAAATTGAACGCAATGATCACGAGGACCACGGGCACCACGGGCAGGATCAGCCACGGGTACAGCGCGACCACGTTGATGTTCTGTGCCTCGTTCAGCAACACGCCCCAGCTGGTGATCGGCGGTCTGAGGCCGAGGCCGAGGAACGACAGCGCGGTCTCGCCGAGAATGATCGTGGGGATCGACAGTGTGGCCGAGGCGATAAGATGGCTCATCAGACCGGGCAGCAGATGGCGGCCGATCACGCGGCGGGGCCGTGCGCCCATGAGCTGGGCAGCCATGCAGTAGTCGTCCTCGCGCAGCGAGAGGATTTTCGAGCGTACGGCGCGGGCAAGCCCCGTCCAGTCGAGCATGGCGAGAATGACCGTGATGGCGAAGTAGACGAGCAGGGGACTCCACGTCACCGGCAGGACCGCGGACAACGCCATCCAGAGCGGGATCTGCGGGAATGACTGGATCACCTCGATGACGCGCTGTGTGAAGAGGTCGACAATGCCGCCGTAATAGCCGGCGATGCCGCCGATCACCAGCGCCAGCGAAAAGCTGATCGCGATGCCGATGAGCCCGATGGTGAGCGAAATGCGCGCGCCATAGATGATCCGCGACAGAATGTCCCGTCCGAGGCGGTCGGTGCCGAGCAGGAACAGGGTGCCGCCTTTCTCCGGGCACACGAGATGCAGGTCGCTCTTGAACAGACCCCAGAACTCGTAGGCGTCGCCGCGGCAGAAGAACTTAAGCCGGTACAGCCTGCTTTTGTCCTCCGTGTAGACCCGCTGCAGGTTCTCCATATTGAGACGGTAGTCGGTGCCGTACACGAACGGGCCGACGAACGACCCTTCGTGGAAGAAATGGACACTCTGCGGCGGGGCAAAGATGAAATCGACATTCCGGGTGTGTAGGCCGTAGGGCGCAAGGAACTCGGAAATGAGGATCGAGAAATACGTCAGCAGCAGGAAGATGCCGGAGATGACGGCGAGCCGGTGGCGGGTGAACTTCCACCACATCAGTTTCCATTGCGACGCGAGATAGTACTTCTCCTGCGCCGCCGATACGTGATGGTCGACGGAATGCGGGTCGAACGGCTCCTTGGAGACGAAATGCGCGAGTTTGTTTTCTTTGCGGGACGGGGTGGTCATCGGGACGCGCCTCCCGCCAGCCGGATACGCGGGTCGAGCCAGGCAAGCAGCAGATCCGAAATCAGCACGCCGACCACCGTCAGCGTGGCGAGGAACATCAGGAACGATCCTGCCAAGTACATGTCCTGGCTCTGCAGCGCGGTGATCAGGATCGGTCCGGTGGTCGGCAGTGAGAGCACGACCGCCACCAGCTCGGCCCCGGAAATGACGCTCGGCAGCAGTGTGCCGATGTCGGCGACGAAGAAGTTCAATGCCGAACGGAGCGGGTATTTCACCAACGCCCTGCCCGGCGGCAGGCCTTTGGCGCGCGCGGTCACGACATACTGTTTCTGGAGCTCATCGAGCAGGTTGGCGCGTAACCGGCGGATCATCCCCGCGGTGCCGGCCGTTCCGATCACCACGACCGGTATCCATAGGTGTTCGAGCACCGACAGCGCCTTGTCCACGCTCCATGGCTGGTCGATGTACTTCGGGTCCATCAGGCCGCCGATGGATGTCCCGAACGTCACGTTGGCGAAATAGAGCAGGATCAGCGCAAGCAGGAAGTTCGGTGTGGCGAGACCAAGCAGCCCGATGAACGTCAGCCCGTAGTCGCCCCAGCTGTACTGATGCGTCGCCGAGTAGATGCCGATGGGGAAGGCGATCACCCAGGTGAAGATGATCGTCGCCATGGAAACGACGATGGTCAGGAACAACCTATCTCCGACTACGTCCGAAACGGGGAGCCTGTATTCGAACGAATAGCCGAAATCGCCCTGAAGCATGCCGCCGACCCAGCGCAGATAGCGCTGCACGGGCGATTCGTCAAAGCCGTACTGTTCGCGCAGGAACTGGATTTCCTGAGGATCGACGCTTTCGCCCTGCGCCTGCAACTCGGCGACATAGCTCTCCAGATAGTCTCCCGGCGGCAGCTCGATGATGATGAACACGATCATGCTGATCGCGAGCAGGGTCGGGATCATGATCAGTATGCGCCGGATGACGTAGCCGATCATGTGTTACCCCCCTTCCATTCCGGCGTTCGACCAGCGCGCGATCATTCGGCCGCGAACCAGAAGGTGTCGGGCTTGTAGATGCCGAAATAGGCACCGGGGCTCCAGTTGTAGAAGCCCTTTTCGGGGACATTGCGCAGCCGATTGTTGACCACCACCGGCTGCAGGGTGGAATTGACGATTCCGATGGTGAAGACCTGGTCGGCGTGGATGCCGAGCATTTCCTCCCAGGTCTTCCTCTGTTCATCTTCATCGGCCGCATACAGCCAATCCTGATAGAGCCGCAACAGGCGGGACACCTCGGGAAGCGCGGGCTTTTCGCCCATCTTGCCCGCTGTCTGGCCCCACAATCCCCATTGCGGCCATTGCAACTGGTACCTGTTGGTCGGCGCGAATTCCTCCGGGCTCATGGCGGCGGTGGGAATGCCGTTCGAGATGCCGGAAAAGGTCGACATGACCGTCTGGCCGGCGACGATGCGCTGGCGGAATACCTCGCGCTGCGACGGTTTGGTGAAGAGCTTGACGCCGGCCTTGAGCCAGCTGTCGTGCACCAGCTCCAGGACGTCGACCTGATAGGTGCTCTCGCCCGCGGTGTCGACGGTGATGATCAGCGGCCGTCCGCCCGGCAGCAAACGGATACCGTCCTTGTTGCGCTTGGTAAGCCCCATCTCGTCAAGAAGCATGTTGGCGCGCTCCAGGTCGAGCGTCGCCCAGGCGGACTGCAGGCGTGGGCGATAGAGCGGGCTTTCGGGAAGGACCGTGTTGTTTCCCTCACGCGCGAGACCGTAATAGACGACCTGATTGATCTCATGGCGGTCGATCGCCAGGGACAGGGCGCGGCGGAAACGAACGTCCTGCAGAAGTTTGCGCCACTCCGGATCGGCAGCGTTCAGATTCGGGAACAGGGCGATGTGCGCCCCTTGCGTGCGTTTCCACAAGCGGACCGAGTAATCATGGCGCTGCTCGCCTTCCTTCAGGAAGGTGTAGTGGTCAAGACGGATATATTTGGCCTGCAGATCGGCTTCGCCGGTGCCCGTCTTGGCCGGAACGATCTTCGACTCGCCGAGCGACAGAACAACGCGGTCGATATAGGGCAGCTGGCGGCCATTGGTGTCGATCCGGTGATAGTAGGGGTTGCGCTTGAAGATGAACCGGATGGCCGGCGGCCGCGTCGTGTTCATCCACGGCTGCAGCGTGGGAAGGTCCGCATTGTCCATGTTGTACCAGCGGTCACGGCTCATATGCAGGTCGGCCCAGTCAACCTTGTGGCTGGCCTTCACCAGGGCGTCGATCCCGCTTTTGTCGCCATGGTCGACATGGAACTGCTTGAGGTAGTGGGCAGGGCGGAAGAGCGCGAGCGGACGCGATCCGGCGATCCAGGAAATGAACTCGCGGTTCGGCCTGTGCCAGGTGTAGCGGACGGTGGTCTCGTCGATCACCTCGAATTTCGGCGGTTCGTTCTCGACCAGCATGGCCTTGGGCAATCCGCGCGGCGTGAGTTTCTTGTTGTTGGCCACGTCCTCCCAGTAGTAGCGGAAATCCTCTGCCGTGAAGGGATGACCGTCCGACCATCTGTGCCCCCTGCGCAGACGGAACGTGAACTGCCGGCCATCCTTCACATCGAAGCTCTTCAGGATATCGGGCGCGAATTCCAGATCCGAATCCAGCGAGATCAGACGGGCATAGCCGTAGATGCTCATCATCCGGGTGTCTTTCTGCTTGCCCATCAGTAGCCGCAGCTCGCCGCCGTAACGGCCGGTGGTCTTGCCCTCCGAGTCGAGATCGACAATAGCGGGCTCAGCCGGCACGCGCTCCCGCACCGGCGGCAGGTTCCCGGCCCGGACCAGCTTGTCCAGCGACGGCGGTTCGACCAGAGTTCCGGCCGAACCCGGTGCGGCAAACAGGACAAGGGCGAGCACTGCCAGGAGAAACCGGGCTCTCATTGAACGAGCTCCCGGCGGGATGCGCCTTCCGCGGCAAGAACGTAGTGTTCGTGCCCGAGATCGAACATGGCCGAGGGATGACCGGGTCCCATGGCGAACGGCATCGGCCATTTCTCCGGATCGTCGCCGCCCGGCTTGCCGAATTTGGAGAAATCCAGTTTCCGTTTGAGGTCCGGATAGGGCACGGCGGCAATGAGCCGCTGCGTGTAGTGATGGACGGGATTGCGGAACAGGACTTCGCGTGGCGCGATCTCGACGATGCGGCCCCGGCACATCACCGCGATGCGGTCGGCGACGTAGTCGACCACGGCGAGGTTGTGGGAAATGAACAGGTAGGTGAGCCCCAGGTCCTTCTGCAGGTCCTTGAACAGGTTCAGCACCTGCGCCTGGATCGAGACGTCGAGGGCGGAGACCGGCTCGTCGCAGATCAGAAGGTCGGGCTTGAGAGCGAGCGCACGCGCCAGGCCGATGCGCTGGCGCTGGCCGCCGGAAAAACTGTGCGGGTAGCGGTTGAGGAACCTCGGATCGAGGCCCACGAGCCGCATCAGCTCCTTGACCATCTCGGCCTGCTGCGACGGCGATCCGGTCTTGTGAATGATCAGCGGCTCGCGGATGATGTCGAACACCGTCATGCGCGGGTTGAGCGAGCTTTGTGGGTCCTGGAAGACCATCTGGATCTTGCGGCGCAGCGGCATCATCTCGTCGTCCGGGACCGCCAGGAGGTCGATGTCCTCACCGCGGTCGTTGAATGTGACGGTGCCGGCGTCCGGCGTAATCGCGCGCATGATGATCTTGCTGACCGACGTTTTGCCGCACCCGCTTTCGCCGACCAGGCCGAGGCATTCGCCGCGCCTGATGTCGAAGCTCACATTGTCCACCGCCACCGTCCGCGTGACTTCGCGCGAGCCGAGCCAGGCCTGCTTGCGCGTCGTGTAGGACTTGGTCAGCCCGTTCACGCTCAATACGTTGACGTCGGTGTTGACGCCCTCGGGCCAGGGCGCGCGCGTCTCAATCATCGGGCCGGTCTCGTACGTGATCTCGCGCAGCGGGGTGAGCCGCTCGCCTGGCTTCATGTCGAAATGGGGGACCGCCTTCATGAGCGCGCGCAGATAGGGATGCTTCGGCCGGCGGAAGATGTCGGTGATGGTCCCGCTTTCCATGACGCGGCCGTGATACAGTACCACCACCTCCTCGGCGATGTTGGCCACCACGCCGAGATCATGGGTGATCATGAGAACCGCCATGCCGAACTCGGCCTGAAGGTCCTTGATCAGCTTGAGAATGGCCGCCTGGATCGACACGTCGAGTGCCGTTGTCGGCTCGTCGGCGATCAGCAGGGCGGGACGGCAGATCAGGGCCATGGCGATCATGGCTCTCTGGCGCAGACCGCCGGAAAGCTCGAAGGCATACTTGTCGACCGCACCGGCCGGATCTGGAAAGCCGACCAGTTTCAGCATGTTTTCGACGGTGTCGCGCCCTTGCGCCTTGCCGACGTTGCGATGCAGGTGCAGCGCTTCTCCGATCTGATTGCCGATGGTGTGGAACTGTGAAAGCGACGTCATCGGTTCCTGGAACACGATCGAGATGCTGCCGCCGCGAATATCGCGCATCTCGCGGCTGTTGGGCGACAGAGCGGCAATGTCGACCACGCCGCCGTCGCGTACCGGATCGGCAAACAGGATCTCGCCCGACGTGATGCGTCCGGCCTTCGGCAGAATGCCCATGATCGATTGGGCGATGACCGACTTGCCGGAGCCCGACTCGCCGACCAGGGCCACGGTCGATCCGGGGCGGATGCGCATGGAGACGCCCTTGACGGCTTCGACCGTGCCGCCGAGCAGGGCAAACTCGACCCTGAGGTCGTTAATCCTCACAAGGTCATTCAAGGAAGGGCACTCTTCGATTCCAAGTCAGCCAACAGGCAAAAACGTAACATGGCGCATGGTATGGAACAATTCGCCGCCCCCCGGCCAAGCTTAACACTGCGTATGAAATGAATACGACAGGCCGGGGAATCCGGATGCCGATGCCTGCTCTGTCAGAAACGGTTCAGCGGTTTGCTCATGGCGATGTGATCGTCGTGCCATTGCCCGTCGAGTGGCTGGAATCCGTGATTTTCCGCCCATGTGCGATGGTCCCGCCGTATCCACCCGAACAGCGCGTTTTCCGCCGATTTCCAGTCGCGCCAGTCGAGATTGACGGCCTCGCAAAGCAGGTACGCGCCCAGTCCCCGGCCGCGATACGCCTCACGGACATTCAGCGTCCTGTAGCGGATCAGGCTGTCGCTCCATTGAACCAGATGCGTCGCGCCGACCAGATCCGGCCCGTCGAACAGACCATAGGAGAAGCGCCTCGGGTCACTCAGCCTTGACGTGTAAGGTCCGAGCCGGCGTACCACCTCCCGGAATTTCTTGTCCGGATCGCGGAAATGGTCGACTTCGGCCCAATAGTCCTTCAGCTGGTCGAACGATATATGACTGACATCCATTTTCTGTATCTGGTGACAACAACTCGGATTTTCGCCGATTTTGGCGCCTGAATGCCCAATCCGTGCGAGCGCGCCGTTCGTATTGCGGATGAACGTCGACGCCGCGGTTTCGGATGCCCGATGCATCGCATTTGCCCGGGCAACCGTTAAGGATTGTAAAGCATATTACGAGCAACTACCGTACCCTCGCCCGGGGACGAGTCTCATTGGGCGGCGGTGCGGTTCACAGTAAGTAAGGCCCCGGTCAATGGTCGAATCATTACGGTCCAAGCGCATCCTGATCTACAGCCATGACACGTTCGGCCTTGGCCATCTGCGCCGGTGCCGGACGATCGCCCATTCGCTCGTTGAGCGGTTCAAGGGCCTGACCGTGCTGATCCTGTCGGGGTCGCCGATCATCGGGAACTACGATTTTCGCGCCCGGGTGGACTTCATCCGCATCCCCGGCGTGATCAAGCTCTACAATGGCGACTATACGTCGCTCGGACTGCATATCGACCTCAAGGACACGCTCTCCATCCGGGAATCCATCATCCGCCACACCGCGCGGACGTTCTCGCCCGATCTGTTGCTGGTCGACAAGGAGCCGCTCGGGCTGAAGGGCGAGATGGAGGAAACCCTGCGCATGCTGAAGTCGGCCGATACGCGGCTGGTGCTCGGGATGCGCGACGTGATGGATGAGCCGATGTTGCTGAAGAAGGAGTGGAGCAACGGCCATTCTCTTGCGGCGATGGAAGACCTTTATGATGAAATCTGGGTCTACGGGCTGGAGGAGTTCGTCGATCCGCTCGACAGCATGAGCCTGTCCCCGGACATTCGCGAAAAGATGCACTATACCGGCTACCTGCCGCGGTCCCTGCCCAGGGAAACCGATCTGCCGAAGGCGCTCGACATCGAGGAGCCTTACATGCTGGTGACGGCCGGCGGCGGTGGCGACGGCGTCGCCATGATCGACTGGGTCATGCGCGCCTACGAGGCGGATGCGACGCTTCCCCTCGACGCCCTCGTCGTGCTCGGCCCCTTCATGCCGCATGAGGAGCGCGACGACTTCATCGAACGGGCCAAGTGTCTCGACCGGGTCAACGTGATCACCTTCGATTCCCGTCTGGAGGTGCTGATGGCCAATTCGAGCTGCGTCGTGTCGATGGGCGGATACAACACGTTCTGTGAAATCCTCTCCTACGACAAACCCGCTCTGGTCATTCCGCGCACCGAACCGCGGAAGGAACAGCTGATCCGGGCGTTGCGGGCACGGGAGTTAGGTTTGCTGGACGTGCTGGTGCCCGACAGCGAGATGGACACCGGTGTGATGATCGAGGCGCTGAAAAAGCTTCCCCATCAGGCGAAGCCGTCGGCGGCGCTGCGGCCCGATATGCTTGGCGGGCTTGACTATATCGGCGGCATGGCGCGCAGAATCCTCGGCGATGGAATCGATGCCGAGGAACTCCAGCTCGCTGACATCTGACGGGAATACCGTGTCCGCTCCGGTCGCATTCGTGCTGAAGGGTTATCCGCGCCTTTCCGAAACCTTCATTGCCCAGGAGATCCTGGCGCTTGAACAGCGCGGCCTCGACATCGTCATCGTGTCCCTGCGCCAGCCGACCGACACCCGGCGTCATCCCGTTCACGAGGAGATCAAGGCGCCGGTGCTCTACCTCCCCGAATTCCCGTCCCGTGAACCTGTCCGCGTCGCAAAGGCATGGCGGCGTGCGCGCAGGCGCGAGGGTTACGGGGCCGCAAAAAAACAATGGTTGAGGGACCTGCGCCGCGATTTCTCGGTCGTGCGAATCCGCAGTTTCTTTCAGGCGCTTGTTCTGGCAGAAGAATTTTCGCCGGATGCGGGTCGTTTTCACGCGCACTATCTGCATACGCCGGCGTCCGTCACCCGCTACGCGGCGATGGCACGCGGCACGTCCTGGAGCTGTTCCGCCCATGCGCGCGATATCTGGACGACGCCGGACTGGGAAAAACGCGACAAGCTTGGCGATCTGGAGTGGCTCGTCACGTGCACCGACTATGGCTTCCAGCATCTTTCGGGCCTTGCGCCGGAGCCGGCGCGGCTGGAGCTTGTCTATCACGGGCTCGATTTTTCCCGTTTGCCCGCACCACCTCAAGCCAGAGGTAACAACGACGGCAGCAGCGAGACCGACGCTGTCACCATTCTGTCGGTCGGTCGCGCTGTCCCGAAAAAAGGGTATGATTGTCTCCTCGAAGCGCTGGCCGCTCTGCCGGAGGGACTGCACTGGCGTTTCGTCCACATCGGCTTCGGCGACCTGCTGGATGAGCTGAAACGTCGGGCGCAGGATCTGGGCATTGACGACAAGGTGACGTGGATGGGTGCGCAGCCGCATGACCAGGTGATCGAGGCCTACCGCAGCGCCGATCTGTTCGTGCTCGCCAACCGTGTTGCCGAGGATGGTGACATGGACGGGCTGCCGAACGTCATCGTGGAAGCGCAGAGTCAGGGCCTGCCGTGCCTTTCGACGTCGATTTCGGCGATCCCCGAGCTCATCGAGAACGGCGTCAACGGGGTGCTGGTGGCGCCGGATGACGTTGGTGCACTTCGTGCCGAGCTCGCGCGGCTGATTGCCAATCCGGCCCTGCGCGAACGCCTCGGCGCGCGGGGGTCCGACCGGGTGCGGCGCGATTTCTCGCACGAGCGCGGCATCGACCAGTTGGCGCGCCGGTTCGGCCTTCCCGAAACATCGGCGCGCCTGCGGGCATAGGAACCGTGGAATTGATCCCCCTTGCCATGATCCGCCACGGCCCGACCGCGTGGAACAGCGAAAAACGCCTTCAGGGCCATACGGACGTACCGCTGAGCGCGGAAGGGCGCGCGGTCGTCTCAGGCTGGCGCGTCCCGGCCGAGCTCGAGGCCTATCGCTGGGTCTCGAGCCCGCTTTCGCGCGCGACCGAAACCGCAAAACTGCTCAGCGCGAAGCAGCCTGAAATCGAGCTGCGGCTCACCGAGATGCACTATGGAGACTGGGAAGGGCGCTCGCTGCCCGAGTTGCGCCAGTCCCTCGGCAAGGAGATGGCCGACAACGAGGCGCGGGGTCTCGATTTCCAGCCCGACGGCGGTGAACGGCCGCGTGAGGTACAGGACCGGCTGCGCTCCTGGCTGGCCGAGGTGGGGCAGGTGGCCGAACCGACGGTTGCCGTCTCGCATCACGGCGTGCTGCGCGCGCTCTACTCGCTTGCGACCGGCTGGAACATGATCGACCCGCTGCCTGAGAAGTTCCGTTGGGGCGCCATGCATTGCTTCCATGTTTCGGACGGCGGGACGGTGCATCTTGATCGCATCAACGTCAGCATCGAGCTGACATGAGCGCGCCCCGGGTCTTCTTTTACGTTCAGTACCTTCAGGGCGTCGGGCACCTCCACCGGGCGGCGCACATTGCCGCAGCGATGGCACGAGCGGGTCTTCATGTGGATCTGGTGTCGGGCGGGGTTCCCGTGCCCGGCCTCGTCCCGGATGGCGTGAACGTTCACCAACTGCCGCCGATCAGGTGCCGCGACGGTGACTTCAGCGATCTGGTCGGCGCTGACGGCGCTCCCATCGACGGTACATTCAGGGATCTCCGGCGCGACGCCTTGCTGGATCTGTTCCGACGCAAGCACCCGGCGGTATTGATCGTCGAGGCGTTTCCCTTCGGCCGCCGGCAAATGCGGTTCGAACTCGTCCCGCTTCTTGAGGCGGCGCGGGACACGTCGCCCCGGCCACTTGTCGTCTGCTCGGTGCGCGATGTCCTGCAGACCAACAAAAAGCCGGGCCGCGCCCGGGAAACCCTCGATGTGTTGGACAGGTTCTTCGATCGCGTGCTCGTCCATGGCGATCCCGCATTCGCGCGTCTCGACATGACGTTTCCGCGCGCCTCGGAGATCGCGGAGAAGGTGCAACATACCGGCCTTGTCGGCGACTTCTCCAGGGACACGCCGGTCTCGGACGGTGGCGAGGATGGCGAAGTCCTGGTATCCGCGGGCGGAGGCGCAACGCGCAGCGAGGTGCTGTTGCGAACTGCAATGCAGGCACGTGCCCTCAGATCCGCAGACAATCGGGTGTGGCGGCTTCTGGCCGGTCCGAACCTGCCGTCCGGCACCTTCGAGGCGCTTGGCGCGCACAAACCAGATGGCGTCATTCTGGAAGCCAACCGGAGCGATTTCCCCGACCTGTTGGCGGCGTGCGCGCTGTCCGTGTCCCAAGCGGGATACAACACGGTTGTAGATCTGTTGCGCTGCGGATGCCGGTCCGTCCTCGTTCCTTACGCCGCGCGCGGAGAAACGGAGCAGCTCACACGCGCACGACGCATGGAAGAGCTTGGTCTGGCACACCTCGTCGGCCCCGAGGCGCTCTCGCCGGAAACGCTCGCAAACACTGTCGATTCAGCACTCGCCGGACCGCGCCCGAAGCCGGTGTCGTTGGACGTCGGCGGCGCGAAAAAAAGCGCTGAACTCGTTTCGTCCTGGCTCGCCAATCAGCGGTATTAAGGGGACAGTTTACTTAATTCCTAGAGCATCATGCGTTCGGATTGACGCGTTTCGTGGCGAAATCCGAACGCATAAAGATGCTCTAACACTTTAAGAAAGATATAGAGCAAATTTATCCGATTAGGTTGAAACAGGGTGAGTCAACCTAATCGGATTTTGCTCTAGGCCGACCGGTGCAGTTGTTCACGAGGCAGACTGAATTAAGTAAACTGTCCCCTTAATACAAAGCCCTAACGACGGCCGATCAGCATGAACCGGGTGTAGTTCTTCAGCTCCAGCTCGCCTTCGAATAGGGTCTCGGACAACGGGACCTGCTGCTTGAACTGTTCGATGTTGTCGACGCAGTTCACATGTCCGTCGATGCCGAAATAATTGTTCGACTGAAGCGTCAGCAGCGTGCCCGAAGGGATGCGTTCGAACCACTTGTCGATCGTCTCCAGATGCTCGCAGCTCGTGTTGACGATGAGGTCGAACGCGTCTTTCGGGAAATCGATCTCGTACATGTCGGCAAGCTGAAACTCGAACCGGCCCGCCTCGGCATGGGTGCGGTTGAGGCTCCTGGCGATGTCTTCGCAGCCCGGGTCCATGTCGATGCTGCGCACGCGCTCGATCCTGAAGCGCGGATCGTGCAGCAGCATGGCGCCGAGCACGCCGTACCAGCCGCCGAGAATGCAGACGCGGCCGAGCTCCCCGCCCGTCGCGCCAAGCAGCTTTTCGACAAGCCACCGCTTCGACGTCATCTGATTGCGGTTGAGGGCGTGGCCGAGCGTCAGACGCGGGTAGCGCAGAGCCGTCTCGCGGATATCCGCGACGAAAGGGCTGTCGAAGTAGACCGACAGGCCTTTGAGAATATCCAGATACATGCTCTCGCGGTCGGATCTCTCCATAGGCTATGCGGCCTCGTTGAGCAGCTTCGTTTGATGGACAAGCTTGTTGCTGACCCAGCTTGCAACCTGCGAGGCGACCATGCCATCGCCTTCCATCAGTTGCAGGAAGACGTCCTTTTCGATGCGCAGGGCGGTCACCGGCCCGGCTGCGCGAACCGTTGCCGTCGTCAGCGCATCGGTCAGCAGGCTGAGTTCCCCGATCAGGGTATCCTTGCCGTATGTGGCGATCACGTTTTGCTTCTTGCCCTTGCCGAGAATGATATCGATTTCGCCATCCAGAATCACAAACGCATATTTGCCGGGCTCACCCTCCTTGATGAGGTTCTGGCCGTCGGCAAAATCAATCCGCCGGCTGCTGAACGCCAGCAATTTCAGATGATTGTGGCTTATCCCTGAGAACAGCGGGATTTTCTCCAATGCAGCCGTCTCTGCATTGAGGATGACCGGCTGCGCTTCGCCGTCTTCCGCCACGGCTGTTGCCTCCTCCGGCTCGACCGCCGGGGCTTTGGCCTCATCCTCGCGATGCTCGATCAGCCTGTCGGTGATGCGGCCGTCCCGCAGTGTCAGAACTTGCTTGAACTCGGAGCTCTCGGGCATCTCGCTGAAGAACAGAACGAATGTGGTATCGGGCAGCAGGCCGAACATGTTGCGTCGGATTCGCGTTTGCGCGTCGCGGTCCAGTGAACTCAACGCGTCGTTGCTGACAAGGATATCGGGCTTCTTGATGAGGCTTCGGGCAAGCGTGATCTTCTGCTTGTCGGAATGCGATAGCCGCGAGCCGCCGACACCGACCGGGCATCCGGTGGCAAGCAGGATCATCTCGTTCGAGAGTTTCATCTGCTCGAGCACCTCGAAGGTGATCTCGTTGGTCTTCTGCTCGGCGCCGCTGATCGTGTGGTTGATCCGTCCCATGAGCAGGTTGCAGCGGTTGCTCAACTGGGCGTTGAAGGTCTCCTGGTCAAAGAACGCGATCGCGTCTTTCTCGTCCTCCGGCAGTTTTTCGCGGAACAGCCGCCGGGCCTCGAGGATACGCGCCTGCATGTCCTCGTCGATGAACCCGAAACGGTGACGGTCGACAATGATCTGGAAGGTGAGGGAGATCAGAAGCGTTTTCTCGTCTTCTTCCAGCGCGTCGTATCCGTCCCGGTTGACGTTCGTGGTGATGATCTTCAGTTTCTGAAGGGTGTCCTTGTCGACGAAACTGAACGTCTCGAACAGGGGCTGATCGGGAGACATGTCGCCGAACAGATCGATCAGGGTTTCGGCGAGCTTCTGTCCGATGTTGACGAACCGGCCTGTCAGGTCGCACTCGTCGAGAACCGAGCGCACCAGCGCGTTGCTTCCAAGGGTCCTGAATTCGAACGTGTCGCCCACCGGCTCGCCGAATACCAGGTTGGCGGCAACCGAGGCGTTGGCGTTGTAGCGATCGAACGCAAACGGGCGAATGAGCTCCGCGCCGTTGCTCTGCTGCTTCAGCTTGGAGGCGATGAGCGAGCGGGCTTCGACCAGTCGTTCTGCAAGCTCCTGGTGTTTCTCGACATCCATCCCCATGCCGAGGGAGCGGGCGGCAAGCAGGCCGTCGAGTTCCACCGCACGGATGACCCGAAACACCCAGTCATTCAGCTCGTGTTCATTGGTGAGGCCGAGCTGCTCATAGTCGATCCAGTCGCCGTTGGCGTCATCCACACTGTTTCCCGACGCAAGCGACTCGCGGTACGCGAAGTCGTCTTCGTCGACGATTTCCCCATTCGGCTTCTGGGTGTGCTTGATGCCGTAAAGCAGATTGTCCTCGACGGTGCCGTCGAAAATGTACGATTCCGGACCGGCATAGCCGATCGCCGCGCCGGTCACAGCTTCGGGGAGTTCAGCGAGGTTTGTGTCACCCACGCAAATTGTCCCGCTCGTGGGGTGGATCAGGCGTGCGATCAGATGAGCGAACCTGTCCCGCGTGCCGGGTTCAGAGACGACTGCGATCTTGTCCGACGGTTCGATCCGGACCGAGACGTCGTCGAGCATCTTCGCGCCCTCGTCGACCAGCCGGACATTGCGCAGGCTGATGGGGTCCTTGAGGCGCGGGATCGATTGGGGCCGCTCCAGAAGAAGCTGGGCGCTCTGCATCTGGCCAGGCTGGAACTGCTCGATAAGCTGCTCGTACTTGATCTTGATGTCGTTGTAACGCTGGTAGTATTTCAGCAGTTCCTTCCACGGCGTGGTGAAGCGGGCATAGGCGGCAAGAACGGCCACAAGCGCGCCGAGCGAGAGATCACCGTTGATGATCAGGATGCCGCCGATCGAATAGAAGAACAGCGGCGTCAACTGGCTCAGGAAGACGTTCAGCGCCTTCATGAAGAACTTCTTCTGGTAGAGCTGGTAGCGGATATTGAAGATGCCGCCGAGTTTCTCCGAAAGGTTCGCCCGCATGTAGGCGGAGGTGTCGTTGGAGTGGATATCGCCGATACCCTGGACGGATTCACCCACCCAGCCGGCCAGCTTGCGGGCCCGGAAAACGCGTTCGCGGCCCAGCATGTTCACCTTTCGCTGGAGCTTTGGGATCACGTAGGCCTGCACAGGGACCATCGAAATGGCGACGATGCCGAGGATCGGGTCCTCGGAGATCATGAAGAACAGGATCGTCAGCATGGTGCCGCCCTGCACCATGGGCATGGAGAACGAATCACTGATGAAGTCGGCCATGGGTTCGACTTCAGCCGTGATCATCGCGCTCAGTTCGGGTGGGGTGACGCGCTGAAAATGGCGCGGCGGAAAGCGCAGGATGTTCTCATAGAGCTGGTATCTGAGGCGCCGGATGAGCCGCTCCGAGGACACGCCCTTATATGTGTTGATGACCATCGAGAAGACGGCGTTGATGACCAGCAGTATCAGGAACAGGGCGCAGAGCAGCATCAGCAGCGCGATTTGCCCGAACTCGAATCCGAGAATTTCGACGGGGAAGCTCTTGCCGTCGATGGCGTCGTTGATGATGTATTTCGGGAGGTCGAGGACGAAGTACAGAAACGGCAGCGAGAAGGCGGTCATCACCATGATGGTGATCTGTTGCGCCTTGCTGTAACGCCAGATGAAACCGAAAATGTCCTTTTCCATGATCGCTGCTCTCTGTTCCAACGAGATCGGGAAGCGGCTATCGGTCCCCCCGAATTCCGGCCAAACGTTTCGAATCTCTACGGTATTCTACGCAAAAGGGATGCATTGCACGTACACGTCGTAACGGTAATGCGGTCAGCTGCATTCGGCAAACACTTAGGTTTTTCAATCCGTTCCGCGGGTCGCGCGGATCCCGTCAGGCGGCGCGCGGCGCCAGGCGGCCCTTTGTCTGGGTTCGCAACATCATCCGGCGATGCTCCGGATCGAATGCGTCGCGCCGATGCAGGGTGGAGCGGTTGTCCCACAACAGCAGGTCGCCCTTCCGCCAGCGGTGCGCGTAGCAGTAGGCGTCCTGTGTCGCATGCGCCCACAACGCATCGAGCAGCGATTCCGACTCTGCAAGCGAGAGCCCGTCCACATAGGCGTTGCGCCGCCGACCGAGATAGAGAACCTGCTGGCCGGTCACCGGATGCGCGCAGATGGCGGGATGAAGCGTTCCGGTGCAGGTGAGCGGATCGTCACTCGCCTCCACGCCCTTGCGGACAAAACCGCCTGAATTGTAGGTGCCGTCATGTTTGATGGAGCGGCCCTCGATCCTGCGGCGCAGCTCCGCCGGCATGCCTTCGAGTGCCGACGCCATCCCGGCAACCCATGTATCGCCGCCAACCGGCGGCAGCTCGACCGCATAGAGCAGGGTCGCCTCGGGCGGATTTTCGCGGTCCGACATGTCGGCGTGCCAAATGGCCTCGCCCGAACCCAAGCTGCCGATGGGCTTGCCGTTTTCGCCCTTGATATTCGACACGACGTAGATCTGCGGTTTTCCCGGAACGGCCTTCATACGCTGGTTTTCCGGCGCAACGTCTACTTCTCCGAACAGGCTGCTGAACGCGATCAGCCCGTCATGGCTTAACTCCTGATCGCGGAACAGGAGCGCTGCGTGCGTGTGATAGGCGTCGACGATGAAGCCGGCATCGTCTTGCGAGAAATCAGACAGATCGACGCCGGTAATCTCGGCCCCGACACCCGGCGCCAGTGGCCGAAGTCCGCGCGTTTCGTGTGTCTGTGTCAATGTGCTGCCTTAAGTGGTTTTTCTGGTCCGGGCTGTGGCAGACGCCGGTTGATTGCAGCAAATGTGGGTCATCTGACGTCTGAATTCAATGTGTTAGCGAAAACGTGAGCGATTGGGAGATCATCTTCCTAGCGCCGTTAACTCAAGAAGGGCAAAGGAAAAATGCCCGCTCGGCTCAAGCGTGAGAAAGGCATAGCCCCATCCTTCCTCCCTGCAGAACTCATGACAGGCTTCGATCACGCCGTAGGGTACGGCACGGACCGGATTGCCACTGCAGAAGTCGTGACCGGCGATGAATCCGTCGCGCTTGACCTTGCGGGCGGCGAGCCTGAGTTCGTCGCGTGTGGTTGGGTAAGAGTGATCGGTGTCGATGTAGACCCAGTCAAAGTGGCCATCGGGGAAGTCTGCCAGGCGCTCTGTCGAAAGCCCCTGATGGATTTCAACCGTGCCGTTTTCGATTTCGGCGGCGAAACGTTCGCGAAGCTGCGCCAACCCTCCCCTGAACCGGTCCGCCTCCCAGGCGTCCACCAGGTGGAGCGTCCGTGGCTTGTTCTTCTGCAGGATCTTCTCCGTGAAGTCTCCGAAGGCGACGCCGATCTCCGCCACCACACCGCCCTGCGGCAGGTGTTCAAGCAGGTGCATGCGCGTCGGGAGCACCCGGCAGGTCCTCGTGTGGCGCTCGTCCAGAACGGTGGCGGGCCAGCTCGCCTTGAGAGCCCGGCGCTCGTCATATGACGACATGTCTTTGTCCCGGCTGTTGTCACGGTGTTGGATGGCACGGTGCACCATCGGGAGAATGGGCACCGTGCCACGAGTGAGCTCATTTCCGTCTTGATAGCCATACGCCCTGACCGTGCGTCAAGATGCACGTGTGTTGACTGCAAACGGCTCGGGGACTTGCGGGCTCGGGAAACAGACCGGAATCTGCGGCCCGTTGCGCGACAGGCCGTCTTGATGGTGGAAACCGGAAACACTCTGAGGTAACACTCCCCGCTTCTGAAGGCATGGAAGGTGAGGGATGCACCGGCAATCTCGGTGGACGGGCGAGGACAGCGCAGGACATGCGCGCCTGGGCGGATGATCAAACTGCATTTCAGTCCGGCGCAAACCCAAGATCGCACGACGGGGACCGGCAATGTGGAGCGCTGACGTTCTCGCCCTCGTGTTCACCACGTTTTTCCTTGCAGGTTTTATCAAGGGCGTTGTCGGCTTCGGCCTGCCGGTGGTGGTTCTGGCGCTGCTGGTGCCCACGCTTGGCCTGAAGACGGCTATCGCGCTGGTGGTCGTCCCGGCCATCGTCACCAATATCTGGCAGGCGGTCGTGGGGGGCCGCTTCCGTGAGATCATCATGCGCATCTGGCCGATGCTGGTCCTGGGATGCGGCTTCGTCTGGGTCGGCGTCGGGTTTCTCGCCGGGGCCGACGCGCGGCTTGCCGCCGGCATTCTCGGTGTGTTGCTTTCATCCTACGCCGCGTACAGCCTGACTCAGGCGCAACTCGCCCCGCCACGCGGATGGGAGGTCTGGCTTACGCCACTCGTCGGCGCGCTCAGCGGGCTCGCATACGGTTACACCGGCTCCTTGATGATCCCGGGCGTGATCTACCTGCAGGCGCTGGGCTTCAATCGCAACATGCTGGTCCAGTCGCTCGGCATCACCTTCCTCACCATGACCTCGACCCTCGGTGTCTCCCTTTCGCAACATAATCTGATGCCGACCGAGACGGCGTTGCTGTCGGCGGCGTCCCTTGTTCCGACCGGCATCGGCATGCTTGTCGGACAGCGCTACCGGCACCGTGTCTCGGAGGAACTGTTTCGCACCCTTTTCTTCTGGGCGCTTCTCGTCGCGGGCGTATATATGACGCTGCGCGCCCTCATCTAGTTTGCAGTTCGCAACCGGGAAAACAATGAACATGACATCCAAACCGCCGCTTCGCCTCGCCATCGCAGGACTGGGAGCCATCGGTATGACGGTCGCCCGGCGCGTGGACGAAGGGGGGATCGAGGGCATGACCCTCGCGGCGGTGTCGGCGCGCGACGCGTGGCGTGCGAAACAAAAGGTCGCGGATTTCGCAAGCCCACCTGCGATCGTCGGTCTGGGAGACCTTGCCGAGGCCGGCGATGTGGTCGTCGAGAGCGTGCCTGCGGCGCACTTTCTGGACGTGGCGCGGCCGGCGCTGGCGGCGGGGCGCATTTTCGTTCCGCTCTCGGTCGGGGTTCTGCTGAACCACATGGAACTCGTCGATCTGGCGCGCGAAACGGGCGGACGCATCATCGTGCCGACGGGCGCGCTCATCGGGCTCGATGCGGTCCGCGCGGCACAGTCCGGCGGTCTGCGCACCGTCAAACTGGAGACGCGCAAGCCTCCCGCCGGCCTCAAGGGCGCGCCTTTTGTGGAGGCGAACAACATCGATCTCGACGGGTTGAGCGAACCGCTGAAGCTGTTTTCGGGGACTGCGCGTGAGGCCGCCGAAGGGTTCCCGGCAAATCTGAACGTGGGGGCGGCGCTGGCGCTTGCCGGGCTTGGGCCCGACGAAACACAGGTCGAGATCTGGGCCGACCCTGGAGTTTCGCGCAACATTCAGTCGGTCACCTGCACCTCGGACAGTGCGGAATTCACCATGTCCATCGAGAACATCCCGAGCACGGAAAACCCGCGCACGGGGCGGATCACCGCGCATAGCGTCATCGCCACGCTGGAGCGCCTGACCAGTCCGCTCGTCGTCGGCACATGACGCCATTCGGCGGCTTCAGAAAAAACGCCCCGCACATTTGAACCTTTTTCCGCTCCGCGGCGACGAATGCATGTAGCGGCGCAGACCGCGCATCTTTTGGAGGAGCAGGGAAATGGTTTTTGTGAAGGCTTTCGTCGCCGTACTCATTCTCGCCGCCTATTTCGCAGGCGTATTCGAAGGTCACGCCGGCCCCGGCGGGCCAAGCCGCGTCGCGGCCACGGAAATCGCGTTGACTCGCTGATCTGCGATTGCGGTCGGGGCAAAGCGCGTTACATTACGCGCGATGACCGCGTTCGACCCGAATATCGAATACAACGCCCGCAAGACGGTTCCCGACCATGAGGAGGTTTCCTCCCGCTGGGACGAGGCGGCCGCGCAATACCGCGCGGAAGGGACCTGGGAACTGGACATCCCGTACGGCGATGGAGAACGCGAAAAATACGATTTCTTCCCCGCAGACCGGCCCGACGCGCCGGTGTGTGTCTACATTCACGGCGGTTATTGGCGCTCACGCGACCGCAAGACGTTCTCGCACTTGGCCAGGGGCCTGAACGCGCGCGGCATTTCCGTCGCAATTCCGTCCTACGATCTGGTTCCGAACGTCACCGTTCCGGAGATCATCGGACAGATGCGCGCATGCCTGGTGAAGGTCTGGGAAAACACGTCGGTCCGGCCGGTCGTTGCCGGGCACTCGGCCGGCGGGCACCTGACAGGGGCCATGCTGATGACGGACTGGTCCAGGAACGATCGGGTCCCGGACGACCTCGTGACGTCCGCCTTTGCGCTCAGCGGGCTGTACGACCTGCGGCCGCTTTTGGAAACCGACATCAACGACGACCTGCGCCTGACGCCCGAGAGCGCCCGGGAGGCGAGCCCGATGTTCTGGCCGGCACCGCGCGATGATCTGACATTCGTGGCGGCCGTCGGCGCGCTCGAGTCGGAGCCTTTCCGCATACAGTCACGCGATGTCGCGGATGCCTGGAAGGGCGCGGGGGTCAATGCGGCGTATCTTGAGGTTGCGGACTGCAACCATTTCACGATCGTGAATGCGGTTTCGACGCCCGGGGATGCGCTGTTTGAGCGTCTCGTCTCAACAGTCGAGGCACACGGGGCCGCCTAACGGAGTGATTTCAGCAAGATGATTGATTTTCGACGCGTCTCGTGGCTTGCGGTATGTGCTGCGTTCTGTATCGGTGCCGGCGCGGTGGTGCCCATCGGCGAGGCGAACGCGGATGCACGCTATGACAAGTTCGTCCGGGAGTTCTGGGCAAGCGCCCGCAAGGCCGGTGTCTCGCGCAAGACCTATGACGCCGCATTCGCCGGGCTGGCGCCCGATCCCGTCGTCCTGGAAAAGAACGCCTCCCAGCCCGAATTCAAGATGCCGCCATCGCAATATGTCATCGCCGCGGTCACCGACACCCGTGTGCGTATCGGCCGGGAAATGGCGGAAAAATACAAGACGGAGCTTGATGCGATTGAAAAGCGTTGGGGTGTCGACCGCCATGTACTGCTCGCCGTCTGGGGCATGGAAACGAATTTCGGCACCTTCATGGGCAGCATGAACGTGATCCGGTCCCTGTCGACGCTGGCGTATAAGGGCCGCCGCGCCCGCTTCGGGCGCAGCGAACTCATCGCCGCGCTGCGCATGATGGAACGCGGTGTGGTTCCCGAGGGGCCGATGATGGGCTCGTGGGCCGGTGCCATGGGACATACGCAGCTCCTGCCGTCGAACTATCTGAGGTTCTCCGTCGACTTCGACGGCAACGGCAAGCGCGATATCTGGAACACGCCGCACGAGGCGCTTGCCTCGACTGCGAACTTTCTCGCTCGCCATAAGTGGTCCCCGGGCAAGACATGGGGTTATGAGGTGAAACTGCCCTCCCGCGTCGGTACCGGCTATGCGGGGCGCAAACGCTCGCGCAGTATCGGCAAATGGTCCGCGCTTGGCGTCAAGCGGGTGAACGGCGCCGCGTTCCCGCGCGCCGGCGACCGCGCCTATTTGTACCTGCCCATGGGGCGGAACGGTCCGGCCTTCCTGCTGCTCAACAATTTCCGGGTCATCATGCGTTACAATGCGGCGCACACCTATGCGCTGTCGGTCGGCCATCTGGCGGACCGGATCCGCGGCGGCGATTCGTTCGTCACGGGCTGGCCGGATGGCGCGCGGGCGCTCACCGAGGATGAGCGCTTCGAGATCCAGCGGCTCCTGACGATCCGCGGACACGATCTTGGCGTGCTCGACGGCATTCTCGGATCGAAGACGCGGGCGGCCATCCGCGCCATGCAAAAGGAAAAAGGGCTGAAGGTCGACGGCTTCCCGACGCCGAAGATCATCGAAATCCTGCGCGCCGAGCAGGCGGAAGGTTAGCAGCGGCGTGACGCCGTCATCCTGACGTCACGCCGGTCCGTATGACCGGAATTTTTTTGCTGAATTTCCGTATTAAGGGGACAGTTTACTTAATTCAGCCTGTGTCGTGAACGAGTCCACCAGTGGACCCGAAATTAAGTAAACTGTCCCCTTAATACACTGATCGGCACGGACCAGTTTTTCTCGTCCGTATATCGATAAACTTTCCTAATCCGTCTCAGAAACGCCAAATCCGCTGCCCGCCTTGCGATATTCCTCGCGGGGCGGCGCGAAAACGTCGAGCACAGTCGCGCCGTCCGGACCCGCCTCGAAGGTGTGTTCGATGTTGCCGGGCGTGCACCAGAAATCGCCTTCCTTGACCTCGATTTCCTCACCGCCCTGGGTGCGCACGCCGCTGCCCTGCAGCAGCACGCCCCACTGCTCCTCCGGGTGCGCGTGCAGCGTGCCCTTGTGGCCCGGGCCGATCTTGACGATGGAGATCATCGCCTGCTCGCCCGGGAAGACGCGCGCGTTCAGGCCTTCGGTGAGGCTGCGCTGGATGCCCTGGTCCATGTCGTGAAGATTGTAGAAATTGTCTTTCTGCACGGGTTTCTCCTCCGCTCATTGTTCTAGTTTGTAGTCGTTTTCGCTCAGGAACCGCTTCAGCGCTTCCGGGTAGGTGAGTTTGACGGACTTGCCCTTGGGGCACGTCCCGTCCTTGGTGAGTTCGACGGCGCAGGACTCAAGGCCCCAGTCCGATTTGCGATCATAGTATTTGAGCATGAACTGCCATGCCGGGGCACCTTCGCCCAGCAGAATTTTCTGACCGACATATCCGGCGAGAAAGCCGTTGCGGTCGCCGCCTTCATCCGCCCATTCGATGATGTGCTTGAGGGATTCCAGCTGATTGGCGCGAAACGCGGGCTTCGCGGACACGTTGGTCAGGGTTCCGTCGTCGAGCGCGAGGACCAGGAGGGGCGCCGTGGAACAGGCATAGCAGCCGAAGGTGTAGAGAAACGCATTGTCCCGGGTCGCGAGCTCATACCGCCCGTCCCCATCGAGGTCGCGTGCCGCCAGCGGGCCGCCATCGAACGGGCCGACGGTGATCTCCCGCCATTCCCTGCCGTCCCTGGAGCTCGCAAGCACCCGGGTGTCGGAACAGCAATGGGCGCCGCCGGTGTAGGTGGAGAACACCACTTCGGGGTGCGGGTTCGAGGCGTCCATCTCTGCAATCTGCACCAGAAACACCGGATTGTCGGGAAACGATTCGCTGCCCTCCGACGTGATCGTCTCCTTGCCGTCCACGGAAACGGTCACGATGGGGTTCATGTAGAGTACGCCGTCCGGAGGTCCGCCCCGTTTCAGGGTCACGTCCACACGCACCGGCCCGTCGCTCAGGGTCCATTCGGTCTTGCCGAGCTTGTCCTCATAGTCGCGCTTGAGCGTCGGTGGCGTGCGCTCCTTCGCAGGCGTGCGCGGCTTGGCGAAAAGGTGAGCGTTCTGTGACTTGAGTTCGGAAACGAAAGGCCCATCTTCGTTTTGAGTGGCGTGGGAAATCGAAGCTGTGGCCACCGCGGCCGCAAGAGCGAGCAAGGCCGGAGCGACCTGCCGCCACGCTGCCCTGCAAACACCTTTGACTCGTGCAATCACGTCTTTACCTACGCCGAACGCGCGGGTCGAACCCGCAAAACCCGTATGTTAGGTTTCACATACATCCGCTTTGACGAACAGGCAAACAATGGCGTTTTTGGACAAGCTGAAGGAAATTGCCGACCGGTTCTCCGGAGCCGAGCCCGAGGACGATGACCTGGACGAGGAGGAAGTCCGGCTCGCTGCCGCGGCGCTGCTCGTGCACGCGACCGTTGTCGACGGGGAGGTCAGCCGCCGCGAGGCGGAGGTTCTGCGCGACGTGCTGGAGCGTCGCTTCGACCTCGACCATGGCCAGGCCGGACGGCTGATCAAGGAAGCCACGCAGAAGGAAAAGGACGCGGTTGACCTGTACGGGTTCACCAGCGTGCTGACGCGCCATCTCGACCGGGCCGGGCGGCTGAAGATCGTCGAGATGCTGTGGGAAATCGTCATGGCCGATGGCGTCATCCACGAAATGGAGGCCAACCTTGTCTGGCGCGCCGCCGAGCTGCTTGGCGTCACCTCGCGCGACCGTATCCGTCTGCGCAAGTCGGTCGAGAGCCGTTTCAGCTAGCGGATTTACCTGTTTGTAATGACTTGTCCCATGGACTTGGTCCCCGATTTCTGCTCAAAGGGTATGTGTTGACCCGGCACCCAACCGATAGGCCCCATTCGCGACTTCGCGTGCGCAAACGTCCCCATAGCCAGTCCGGTGGTTTTCGTCCTACGGCATGGAGCGGTGATCAGGCATGCGCGCAGGAACAGCGCCTGCCGGTGCTGCTGATCGTGCATCAGGCACATTCGTCCCCGGGCGGGGTCGGTAACTGGCTGCGGGCGAAGGGATATCCCCTCGACATCCGCCGCCCGCGCTTCGGCGATCCGCTCCCCGATACGCTCGCGGGCCATTCCGGGGCCGTTATCTTCGGTGGACCGCAAAGCGCAAACGACACCGATGACTTCATCCGCCGGGAAGTCGAGTGGATCAGCGTCCCGCTCACGGAGAAGAAGCCGTTTCTCGGCATTTGCCTGGGCGCGCAGATGCTGTCGCTTCAGCTTGGCGGCAAGGTCGCGTCGCACCCCGAGGGGCTCGTCGAGATCGGCTATTGTCAGATCTCGCCGACGCAGGAGGGCGCGGCCCTGATGGATTGGCCGAGCCATGTCTATCAGTGGCATCGCGAAGGTTTCACCGTGCCGGAGGCAGGCGTCCTGCTCGCCGGCGGAGAACATTTCGACAATCAGGCGTTCAATTACGGGTCTGCGTTCGGGCTCCAGTTCCACCCCGAAGCGACGCACCTCATCATGAACCGGTGGGTGACGAGCGCCTGCAGCCGTTTCGTTCTTCCCGGCGCCCGGCCCGGACCGGCGCACCGGCGCGATCATATGCGTTATGGACCGGGACAGCGTGCGTGGCTCGACAGGTTTCTCACCCGGTGGATCGAAGCGCCGGTCGACGCCTGACCAACCGGGTCACATTGCCCGGCAATATCTTCCCGATACCCGGTTATCCTTTCCTATCTGAGCATGACCGCACACACATGGCGGCACTCTGGAATCAATATATTGTGTAATGTTTATTATTAAACACAATATATAGGGCATTCAGTTAGGTTTCCGACTTGGCAAGCGGTTTGCTTAGTTGGGGGCGTACCGGTTCGAAGTGTTGCGTCGCCGGTGCTGATCGGGCGGGGGGAGACGCGTTCTGTTGTGTAGTGACCCCTTCCATCTTGTCTTCCCCCGGCCGCCCCTTCTCCAAAAACACAATCCCGCCTCTTGCAAAGCCCGGCAGTGCTTGGTTTGATCGCCCACGTTCAGGGCGGTTGTCCTGCAGTTCAGGAGGCAAGAGGTTCCATGGCCAAGCAGGCGGCACATTCCGGCGCAGTGGACGAAGCCGCGCGCCGCAAGGCGCGGCGCAACGGATGGCTTGTGATTGCCGCGGTCACGCTTGCCACGGCCCTGCTCTTCTTCCTCGGCACCATTGACGAGAGCACGCGCTACGACTGGATCAAGCTGTAGGCGCGGACAGGGTGCGATAGCGCCATTCCGGTGCGCTGGCCGCCGACTCCGTCTCTGCGATATCCTCAAGCATTTTGTGAAGTGGCGAGAGCGAGCAGGCGGGATCGGTCGCTGTTGCGCGTCCGGTGAACGCGTAGGCCTGACAGCGGCAGCCGCCCCAGTCCAGCTCGCGCCGGTCGCAACTGCGGCAGGGCTCTTCCATCCAGTCGACGCCGCGAAAGGCTTCAAATGCCGCGGATGCGGTCCAGATATCCTGAAGCGACATTGCGCGAATATTGTCGAAGGTGAGCGCGCCGATGGTCTCGGCGGCCTGGCACGGCAGGGCCTTCCCCGAGGGCGTGACGCATAGTCCGACGCGGCCCCAGCCGCCCATGCAGGGCTTGGGAAAACGGGCATAGTAGTCAGGCACCACATAGTCGATGGTGAGGCGGCCCTTCAGGCGCTCCTGCATGTCCCGGACAATGCGCGTCGTCTCCATGAGTTGCGCGCGGGTCGGAATGAGCGCCGCGCGGTTCTCCAGTGCCCAGCCGTAATACTGCGTGTGGGCGATCTCCAGCCGGTCTGCCTCCAGTTCCATTGCGAGATCGATGAAGCGGGGAACGTTTTGAATGTTCTGCCGGTGAATGACCGCGTTCAGTGTGAAGCCGATGTCCTTCCGGCCCATTTCGCGGGCGAGCGCGAGCTTTTTGCCGTGGGCGGATTTGAACCCCGCGATACGGTCTGCGTTGTGCGCCTCGACGTCCTGGATACTGAGCTGAAGATGATCGAGACCCGCGTCAATCAGGGCGTCCAGCCGGCCGTCGTTCATGAGCACGCCCGAGGTGATGAGATTCGAGTAGAGCCCCACCTCGCGCGCGTGGGCGACAAGATCGCAGATATCAGTTCGA
>JANQLP010000128.1 GCA_028280515.1 Hyphomicrobiales bacterium | reverse complement strand
TGCATAGGGCGCAATCGACAACGGGATGGCGAGTACAACGGCCATGCACCATGCGCCGAGCAGAACCCAATGCACGGCATTGATCCAGAAGAGCGCGGCAACAAATGCAGCCGCGCTCAGAACTATGGCCACCTGTGCGGTCTGGCTGTCTCCGGCAAAGATCGTGTAGAGGGCGGTCAACGCGAGAAATGCGGCCAGAACGGCACCGATGTGCACGCGTGCGTAGTAGAGTGCGAGAAACAGAACCGGCCACAAGAGCAGCAAGCGAAGCGAGTGAATCCGGTTCAGTGCCGATGAGGCGATCTTCACGATCACATCCCCATCGTATCGGCGATATTCGGATTCCGGCAGCTTGACCAGCTGCCCGTTCTCTTTAACCAGCACTTCCAGTGTTTTGTCGCCGGGACGGATATCCGGAAAAGTTGCGAAGACCGTTCGGCCGATCAAATGATCGGTGGAAAACTCGATGGCCGTGATCATGGACCCGATCACGGCGCCTATGAGCGCGCACAGGGCCGTCCGTTCCATGGTTGATCGCGATTGGAGAGCGAACGCTCTGGCGACGAAGGGCGCTAGCAAGACCATGCACAGCACGAAGACCGCCTTGCCGAGAGCAACCCCGGGCAGCTGTGACCAGAGTGAATTGACAAACAGATAGGCGCAGAACCCGAGCAGCGCGGCGGTGAACCAGCGCTCTTCGTGACCCTGGAGTGATGAGCGCAGGTTCCTCTCCACGTACACAAAGAAGAACAGCGAGATGAGGCCGAGCAGAAACGGAATCCAGACGTCCTGCCGCGGCATATGCGGAATCATGTACAGCAGCAGCATCACCGCGGACTGCAGAACGGTGTGCCACGTTTTGGTGCCGGTGGACCTTTCCGCAGTGTCGGGTGTGTTCATGGGCGACAACAGTCTGAAGTTGGCTGTTCAGGCTTGCGGAGAAGAACTGTCGTAACGGACTCTGCGCAACGCAATGGCCCGAAACTCATAGTCTTTTCGCGCTTGCGCTGCAATGAATCTGACGTATGAACAGCAGCATGTTCACCAACGGACGTAACGCATGTGTGGAATAGCCGGATTCTTGAGTGCGCGCGCCGGCGAATCGGGAGCGGCAGAGGAGCATATCCGGTCGATGACCGATACGCTTGTGCACCGCGGTCCGGACGATGGTGGCGTCTGGCATGACGGCGCGACCGGCATCGCCCTCGGCAACCGCAGGCTCGCCATCATCGATCTGTCGGCGGCCGGCCACCAGCCGATGACGTCATCCTGCGGCCGGTATGTGCTTGCCTACAACGGCGAGGTCTACAATGCGGTTGAACTCAGGGGTGAGCTGGAAAAAGAGGGGCGTGCTTTTCGCGGCCATTCCGACACCGAGGTGATCGTCGAGGCCTGTGCGGTTTGGGGTGTTCCGCGCGCATTTGAACGACTGATTGGCATGTTTGCGCTTGCCTTGTGGGACAAGCGGGAAAAGCGTCTGGTTCTGGCTCGGGACCGGCTCGGCATCAAGCCGCTGTACTGGTCATTCAGTGACGGACTTCTGCTGTTCGGCTCGGAACTCAAGGCGCTGCAGGCTCATCCCGGTTTCGTCGCCCGCATCGACAGGAGCGCGGTCGCCTCGTATCTGCGCCACACATACGTCCCGGCGCCGTACGCGATCTATCAGGACGTCCGGAAGCTGGAGCCGGGCAAGTTCCTGATTGCCGAATCCGGTCAGGATCCGCGGATCGAGACCTACTGGTCTCTCGACGATGCGGTTCAGACGGGGCTTTCCCGGACGTTCCCGGGCGATGAGCGGGAGGCGTGCGATCAACTCGTCGAGCTGCTTGGGGACGCCGTTTCCAGGCGCATGATCTCCGACGTGCCGCTCGGCGCGTTTCTCTCCGGCGGTATCGACTCGTCCACCGTGGTCGCGCTGATGCAGGCGCGGTCGAACCGGCCCGTGCGCACCTATTCGATCGGGTTCTCTCAGGAAGGATTCAACGAGGCGCATGAAGCGGCGGCCGTCGCCCGGCATCTCGGCACGGCACACACCGAGCTTTATGCGACGCCTGAAGAGGCGCGCGACGTGATCCCGTCCCTGCCGGACTACTATGACGAGCCTTTTGCGGATTCCTCGCAGATTCCCACCTACCTCGTTTCACGGCTGACCAGGCAGCATGTGACGGTCGCGCTCTCCGGTGACGGCGGCGATGAACTGTTCGGCGGGTACACGCGATACTTCATGGCGGACAGGTACGACTGGCCGTTGTTCGAAAGCCCCTGCGTGTTGCGATGTTCGCTCGCGCGTGCCATCCGGACCGCATCGCCGGCGACATGGAACACCCTCGCGCGGATCGCGCCTCAGGCCCTGCGCCCCGCGCTGGTCGGAGAAAAGCTCCACAAGCTCGCGGATTGCCTTGGGGCCGGACGGGAGCGCTTTTACCAGCGCCTTATCAGCCATTGGAACAGCCCGGAGGAGCTCATGCCGGGTGTTCAGGAGCACAAGACGCGCGCGTGGGATGAGAGCCTGTCCGACCGCATTCCGGACTTTGTTGCGCGCATGCAGTACATCGATACGGCAACATACCTTCCGGACGATATTCTGACCAAGGTGGACCGGGCGAGCATGGCCGTATCGCTCGAGGTGCGCGTGCCGATGCTTGATCATCGCGTCGTCGAGTTTGCGTGGACGCTGCCGCGTGCGTTCAAGGTCCGCGGCGGGCAGGGTAAGCGGATTTTGCGGCAGGTGCTTGGGCGGTACGTTCCCTCCGAACTGGTCAAGAAGCGCAAGATGGGGTTTGCGGTGCCGATCGATGACTGGTTGCGTGGGCCGTTGAAGGAGTGGGCAGGCGATTTGTTATCGCCTTCCGCGTTGAAAAGGACAGGCCTCGTCGAGCCCGAACCGGTCCAGCGGGTCTGGGCCGAACATCTGAGCGGCGTCCGTTCATGGCCGTTGCCGCTCTGGAGCGTTTTGATGCTGCAATGTTGGGCCGATGCCCAAGGCGTCGGCAAATAGGCTCCGGCAGCCCGTGTCCGACGCGCCGAAAAAGATCTGCCAGCTGTGCAATCTCGATTTCACGCTGTACCACTTCCTCATGCCCCTGCTGCGCGCCATGCGGGATGCGGGGCATGACGTGGTCGGCGTGTGCTCGGAGGGGCCTTTTGCTGACAAAGCGAGAGGCGAGGGCTTTCGCGTCGAGCCGATCGCAATCGATCGCAGCTTCAATGTCCTGAAGCACCTGCGCGCGGCAGGTGATCTGACACGGCTGTTCCGCCGTGAGAAGTTCGACATCGTGCATGTCCACAACCCGGTCGCGGCGCTGGTCGGCCGCTTCGCCGCCTGGCGTGCCGGTGTGCCGTGCATCGCATACACGGCGCACGGGTTTTATTTTCATGACCGGATGGCCTGGCCGAAACGCGCGGTATTCGTCGCGCTTGAATGGCTTGCCGGGCGCGTGACCGACATTCTGTTCACGCAATCCAGCGAGGATGCGGATACGGCGAAGCGCCTGCGGCTGATTTCCGGTGACCATATCGAGGCGATCGGAAACGGCGTCGACACGTCGGTCTTTCACAACACGGCAACGCGCGCCGGTCGTGCGAAGATCCGGCGGGACATCGGCTCGTCGAATGGCCGCGTCGTCATCCTGACCATCGGCCGGCTCGTTGCCGAGAAGGGGTTCCCGGAACTCATCACGGCGATGCGAGATGTCGATGCCGAACTCTGGGTGGTCGGTGAGCGGCTTGAAAGTGACCACGCGGGGAGCATCGACGACGCCCTGGCGCGCGCCGAGACGGAACCTGACCTCAAGGACCGTATCCGCTTCCTCGGTTACAGGAATGATGTGCCGGACCTGATGCGGGCTGCAGACATTTACGTTCTGGCGTCGCACCGGGAAGGTATGCCGCGATCGATTATCGAGGCGATGATGTGCGAACTCCCGGTCGTTGCGACCAATATCCGCGGCAGCCGCGAGGAAGTCGTGAACGGCAAGACCGGTCTGCTTGTCGAGGTCAATGATCCGGACGCGCTGGCAGCCGCGCTTTCCGCGCTTGCGGTTGACAAGAAGAAGCGCGCGGAACTCGGGAGGGCGGGCCGGGCGCGGGCGTTGGAGCTATACGACGAGCGCGCCGTGGTCGCCCGGCAGATTCGCTCTCTGGGTCTCTGATCTTTACCGGTCCGCGCTGCGCGTGCCGAACGTCAATTCCAAACCCTCCTCCAGCGTGCGCGGCCTGAGACCGAGCACGCACTCCAGCGGGCCGACGTCGATGTTCTTGTCTTCCTGAAGCCTCAGCACTTCCGCATCCTGGATGGTGGGGACCCTGGGCAGGACTGCCGTCATCCGGGCCATCAAGCGTACGAGAGGTAACGGTAGCGGCAGCACCTTGACCCAGGTTGCGTTGGCGCGCGCAATGGCCTGAAGGAACTGCCAATAGGGAAGAGGTTGCGGGCCGCCGACATCGATTTCGATGTTCCGCACGTCAGGCCGCTCGATGGTGCGGGCGACCGCCTCGACCACGTCGAGGACATGAACCGGCTGAATCAGCGCGCGGCCGCCGCCGGGCATCGGCACGATGTGAAACCGGCGAATGAGAGCGGCCATGCGCTGCACATTGTTCTCGCCCTCCGCGCCGTAAATCATCGTCGGGTGGAGAACAACCCACGGCAATTCGGCGTCTTTGAGGAACGCAACCGCCACGCGCACCTCATCCGCCTTACTGTCCGGAATGCGGCTCAGATAGCGCGTTGACCCGATGACAATGAGGCGGGCGATGTCTGCCGGGCATATCCCAACAATACGTGACGTATAGCGCGCATGTGCGGCGTTGATGACGATGTCGCCGGCATGGATGACGCTCTCATTTCCGTCGGCGTGGTCGAGATCAAGCAGCGCGTGCTCTCCCGGCATTTGACGAAGCGCATCTGCGTTGCGTGCGATGCACAGCAACGGGTGTCCGCGCCGGGTGAACCTCTGTGCAAGCAGCCGTCCGACGCGGCCGGTCGCGCCGATGACGACAATACGGGAGGCGTTTGGTCGAGACATACGAAACCCAGCACAAACAAGGAGCTGACCCACTCGGAAAAAAGCGGGCCCGAATGGCATTGGCCCGCTATAACAATTGCGGGGGCTTTCCAATACCATAGGCGCGCTGGATGCTGTTCAATTCGCAAGCGT
>JANQLP010000122.1 GCA_028280515.1 Hyphomicrobiales bacterium | reverse complement strand
GATGGGCGCATAGCCGTTCACCCGCACATCGAAACGTTCCGATAGCGCTTCAAGCCCGAACGAGACCTGATGGAAGGTGTTGTTTTCTTCCGTGTCGCGGATGTCCCATCCGGCCCACAGGCCCAGGTTCCAGCCCGACGGCATCATCTGGCGGTAGCCTAAAGCGAGATTGGCCTCCTGCACGTCCTCTTCGAAGAGCTTGCCGCGCGCGTCCAGAAAGAACAGCGTCGATGCACTCTGCGCCAGCGGCGTGAACAGCACCACCTCGCCACGGCTGGAGTCATCGGTCCCATAGAAGCCACCCAGTTCCCACCAGCCGGTGAACTTGCCCGATCCGCCGAACTCGCCGCCCGCGCGCGCGGGTGCTGTCGCCATCAGCAATGCAAAGCCAACGATAACAATCAAAAATGCAAATAGACGGTCGAGCTGGTAGATCACCGCAGACCCCCCCCGATAGTGGCTTATTCGCCTGTTCTGCGGTCAATTATTTCTGAATCGCGGTACCTGACTACTGTACCCGTAGTCCAGATTGATGATTTTAGCCTCGCATTTTCATACCCTGTTGCCGAAAAGATACAGGCGGAATTACGCAGCGTCTGGACTACACGCCCCTGAGTAGTGCGAACACATCTGAATCCGGGCGATTACTGCCTCACAAGGATCGTCGGATCAGCCAAATCTGTCTTTGGTATCTCGGCTTACTGGCTACGGCTTGATGCCCTAACCATGACGACTCCGCAAAACCAGACTCATGGTCTGGTAACGCCAGTATCTGATTGAAACGTCTTTTCGCCGCCGCTAATGGTCGATTCAAAGCTGGGTGGCGAAGCGATGGCGACGATCGAAAGGGGACATCGAACGCGCGAGCGACTTCTCGATATAGCCGAGCGGGCCGTGCTGGAGAAAGGGCTCGGCGCAACGTCGATCGAGGAGATTGTCGCCGCAGGGGAAATCACCCGGGGCGGTTTTTTCTATCACTTCAAGAGCAAGCACGCGTTAGCGCTTGCGTTGCTGCGGCGACACATCGACCTTGAGTGTCGCATGCAAGACCAGATCATGGACTGGGCATTCAGGCGCACGGACGATCCGTTGCAGGCATGCCTGATCGGTTTGGAAATGCTCGCCAACTATCACGCCAGTTCGCGAAGCGCACATTACGGACGGCTGTTGGCAACGATCTGCTACCAGGAATGTATGTTCGACCGGGAAATCCGCGAGCTCTATCGGGAGGCGGCGTCAAGCTGGCGAATGCGATACCTCGGTCTCCTCAACCAGATCTCGTCGAGATATCGCCCGCGCGACTCTATCTGCATCGAGCACCTGGCGGATTCACTGCCTGCCATTGCCGACGGTGCGGCGATGCTGTCGCGGGTTCGCACCGATCCGAAAATCCTGCCGCAACAAATCCTCATCGCCCGGTCTTACCTCAAGCTTCTGTTTTCGCCCGATCGGGCGGCATGAAGGCGGCCCCGTCGTCGCACTCGGCAGGCACCGCGCTCGACTGCATGAATGCGTAGCGTACAAATTCACGATACATCCGCAGTTGTTTGGGCATGAGCGACCGGTCATCCAGCATGTCGGTCATGATGATGCCGCCCTCGACGATGGTCATGGCCAGATTGGCCAGGTCCGTCAGTTCGAGCCCGGGTCGTGGCGTGTATTTCCTCGCAACGATTTCCAGCCGGTCGAGGATCATGTCACGGCGGTCCGAAACGGACCGCTGGGCGAGCTCGCGCACGGCCTTGTTGTGGTGTTGATCCTGAAACGTATAGGTGGAAACCAGTATGCCGCCATGCGCCTTCGGCGCATTTTCCAACATGGGCAGGAAGAGTTCCGTGACGGCAAGATAGACGTCCAACGGATCGTCATGGAGCTTCTCCGCCTGCGCGAACAACTCGTTGAGCAATCCCATGTTGCGCTTCAGCTGGCGTTTGATCAACGCCATCGCAAGTTCGTCCTTGCTGCGGAAGTGATAGAGGAAGCCGTTTTTGGAGATGCCGGCCGCTGCGATGATCTCCTCAAGCGAGGTGTTCGCAAAGCTCTTCTCCAGCACCGCGGTATCCGCCAGATCGAGAATGACATCGCGGGTTTCGCCACGCTTTGGTTTTTTTGGTCCTGTCATTTTTGCGGCGCCGGATTTACGGGCAGGAGTAAACGGCGCGAGCTAAAACCACGCAAGGCCCGCCAAGTCAAACGTTCGTACGTTTCTGTTTCGTTACGCAGCCTTTTTGAAACGGCTCGCGAAACTGCGTGTGATGTGCTTGGCGAGTTCCTGCGCGATCACGCTCGGATCGGTCGGTGCCACATACATGTTGATGTAGTAGGTCGGCAGGGGCGGCAACCCGCAATCCGTGTCGAGAATCTCAAGCTGATCCGGCACCGTCTGTGAGAGGAGCGGCGCAACGGCAAGGTCGGCCTCGAGCGAAGCATGAAACGCCGACATTTCACTGGCCGCGCAGGTAAAACGCCAGTCGCGCCCGGTTCCACCCAGCACCTTGACCGCCGCGGCACGGAACGCGCATTGGTCGTCACCGAGCGTGACGGGCAGGGGTGAGCGTTCATGTGCGGACCCGCCGGGGGCGCCGACCCAGACCAACTGGTCTGCCAGAAGCAGTTTGCTCCGATCATTCGGCTTCGACTCAGTGGTGAGTATGACGTCGACCTCTCCCTGGTCCAGCGAACGCAACAATGATGTCGTCGGCGTACATATCAGCGAGATCTCCACGCGCGGCCATGCCTTGGAGAATTCGCGCAGGATCGGCGGCATATAGACCCCGATGATGTCGTGCGGCACGCCGAGACGCACTTCGCCCTCATAGCCGCGCGAGGTCATCAGACCCCAAAGCTCCTCGTTCAGAGACAGCATGCGTTCCGCATGTCCCAACAGTCTTTCGCCCGAATGGGTCAGCACAGGTTTGCGCTGGCTGCGGTCGAACAGCTCCGTATCGTAGAACTCCTCAAGGCGCTTGATCTGCTGGCTGACCGCGGCCTGGGTCAGGTTCAGGTGCCGCCCCGCCGCAGTCATGCCGCCCGTCTCGGCAACAGCCACGAAGGCCCGGAGCAAGGAGAGATCTATCTCACGCGTCATATGCACATTCCATAATATATCATTATCATTGCTATTATAAACATTCGTTTCCATTATGCAAGGAAGCGCCCTATCTAATAGGTCAGACGACGGACATATCCGGTTCATTCAAGGAGATTCGACCATGTCTGTGGAGACCTTACAAAGCGGCGCCCGGCTACCGCATCGAGCGCGGTACACGCGCACGTTCGGGCAGCGATTGGCCCGGTTCGTATGCTATCTCGTCACATGTCTGGATGTCGCCCGGCAGCGCCGGCGGCTGCAGTCGCTCGATCAGCGCATGCTGAAGGACATCGGCATCAGCAGCCTTGACGCCCACCAGGAGGCAAACCGCAGCTTCTGGGACATCCCGGACGAGTTGAGGCGCGACCGCTAGAAGCACACCGCGCTCGCCCGGTGTAGGGCTCTCATGGGCAGGTATCGCTTGCCGTCAGTTCAACCCATTGATCAATCGGGACCGCGACGGAGTGCTTGTTGCGGATCGCACCGACCATGATCGCGGCAAGGACCGGCTCACCATCGCGTTCGAGGAACACCGGTCCCCCGGAACCGCCGAAGTGCGTGTCGCAGTCGGTGAACCAGAGGCCCGACTGGCGTCCGCGGAGCTTGCAGTCGGCATCCCGCTTGATCCGGTGCCGGCTGTCGCGGGCATACCCCAGATGCTGAAGCGTGAGCGGCGCCTTCTCAATGCGCGCGCCCATCAAGGGGGCAGGGGGGATTTCCAGGGGTTCTTTGAGAATAATCACCGCCACATCCGTCCGGAACTTCTCCGCCGCATCGTCCTGATCATGGCGATAGCCCTCTGCCAGGCGGACGCATTCGGCCCGTCCATGCGCCAGGGCCTTGCCGCCCTTGGTGCCGGGGAGAAAATGTATGTTGCCGAGCGCGTGGCGTTTGCCTGATCGTCTTGCAACGAGACAGTGAGCAGCCGTGATGACCATGCGCGGTCCGATCAGGGTACCGGTGCAGTACGCCGTCCGGCTGACGCCGCCGATGTTCACACGTCCGATGGCTGTCCACGGCGCTTTCAGCTCGGTCAGGTATTCGCGATCGTCTTCACCAATGACCCCCGGAAAGACCTTTTTGTTGGACGCGGGTTCGGCCACCACCGCGCGCATCAATGCGAGCAAGGCAAGGACAAAAGCGGCAAAAACGAAGGGCAAACGTGAGAACAGGCGGGATGAAACGAATGGAGCTGTCATTGCCGGATCATCGATCAAATCGCCCGTTCGGACAACACAAGGCAGCAAATCGAATTGTACGTTCCGGCGTTGACCCGGCGCTGGATGGCCGGGTCGTGGCCGACGTCATCGATCAGCTCTTGGTGCGCGACAGAATGTTGAAGTCCCTGTCGAGCTTGAAGTCAAAAACGCCGTCGGGGCAGACTGCATCTTCAACCTCGAAAGCAACGTTGCCGCCGCTTTCCGTTTCCATTTCACCGCCATAGCAGTCTTGAGCAACGATGGCAGCCTGGATGTTCCTCGCCTGATCATGGGTAACCGGCCCGGCCACTGCGGCCGTGGCGGACAGTCCCAGGGCAAGCGCGATGATTGCGAGAATCTTCATGACACTCTACTCCTTCGATCCGAATTTTTCGGGGATGACTCGCATATGGGGACGCCCGCGGCCGGAACAAGTGTAGGCAACCGCGACATCCTGTCCTCCGTGTCAGAGTGCCTTTTCTATGTGACAACAGCGCCGACGCAGGCCTCGAAGTTACAGGCCAATACCGGCCGTTCAGGCAGATATCGTGCGGATTTCCTCACGGATCGTGCGTATCAGGTTCCTATCCGCCTTTAGAAACGGCTCCTCCGCATCGAGAATCGCCTCGAACAAACGGCGTTTGATCGACAGAACCTCAAGGTCGTGCGACACGCCGCTTTCACCGACGGCCGAAACGATGATGTCGACCAGCCGGTCGGCCGCGTTGAGCCGTCCCCAGAGATAGTCGTTCTCGCGGTAGCTGCGATTGAAGAACCCGCCAAAACGGCGCAGGGCCGTGCCTTGCAGGATTTCACGCGCGCCTCCCTTGCGAATTGCCACGGCATCTGCCGGGCTGATCCGGTCGATCAGAATTTCCTCGAATTCGTCGAGGTCCTCCCACTGGACCATCGGGTAGCTCATCACGTCGAAGAAAGAGAATCCGATATAGGCGGCAAACAGATCGCGGCGCAGTTCCTGCGGAATATAGTTCAGCACCATGATGGCGAAGACCTCGTCGATCGAACCATCGAGCTTGTCGAGCGCCATGGCGTCGGATATGCGCCAGAACACCGGCGTGAACGCGTCGGGCCCCGGACCGGCACGCCGTTTCCTCTTCAACCCCGTGACAATGCGCGGCGCGTAGTGGTCCGGCGTCCATCGTCCTTTCGCTTCCGCCAACAGCTCATAAAGTGTCGTCTTGAGATCATCGAGCCGATCCGTCTGATAACGGATCTCGGGCGTTGCAAGGGCAACCTGGTAGAGCTCGTTCAGCCGCCGGATGACAAAGCGGATTCGCCGCACCCGGAAATCGACGTCGAACGACTTCAGGAATTGGATTTCCGGTTCGCTCACCGGATCGGTGCCTGAACGGTCCCGCCAGTCGATCTCCCCCACATCGTACTCGCTCAGGGCCGCGAGAAACCCGAGCCGTGCGTGCGCCGGCACCTCAGGTCCGTTCCCCGGCCACGCCAGCGCCGAGATCAAGGACTCCAGATGCTTGGCAACCCCCAAGACCTTGAGCCGGAAGTAGGTGTGAAACGCATAGCCCGCCTCCCGCGCCGCCTGATCGTTGGCCTGCTGGCGCCATTCCGCAATTTCGTCCGCGGTCGGACGCATCTCCTCGCCGGAGGGTGGCAGAATGATGTCGACGAACCGGTCTATGACGGGTGCGGTCTGCCGCACCACCTGCCGGATAAGCCGGATGTTTCCATTGAACGCGTTGATACGGGCAAGGTCGTCATGGATCGGCTCGTTGCGTGGAATCTCCGCGAGCGAGGAAATAATGGTCCGGAAAAACCCGGGTTCTGCCAGATCCTGCGCCATCGCCGTGTCGAGCGGGTTCGGTTCGACGAATACAATGCGGCGCGAGACTTCGCGGTGCGCGGCCCGTCCAGCGATCGAAGCCACCGCTGCCCCGAACGGCTTGTCGTTGACAACGCTCCCGTCGATGAACCGGACCGCTTTAAGGTCCTTCCCCTCGGTCGCGAATGTGGCCAGTTGGCCATCGACGAAGCGCGCCCGGGCCGGCCAGGCACCGCCACGGCGCGCCAGCAGCGTATCGATTTCACCGAGCGATGCCGGAGGAAAGGCGCCCGGGAAGCACGAGGTCGCACGTGCGGCGAAAACAAGTCCCGGCGCTGAGGCGGCGTCGAAGTCCGACGTAACCGTTCCGTCGGCCGACTTGAGATAGGCAAACTTCAAGACCAGCCTGTGATCGCGCTCTTCGATCTCCGGCGGATCGTGAAGCGCAATGCGGTTCGAGTGACCGTGAAAATCGGTCACGCTCACGGACAAATCGAGGGCATGCCCTTGCGGCAACAGCGAACCGTTGAGCGGTGCCTTTCGCTCCATTGCGCTCGATGCGTCGAGCAGCCACGACGTATAGCGCTCTCCCGAAAATGGCGGATGAAACCAGCGTGAACGCAGGAATGCGCTGAGCTTTTCACGCGTTTCCTTTTCCGGCGCCATCGCATGAAGCTGCCGGCCGAGCAGCAGGCCGGCCATCGGCCAGACATACAGCTTGCGCCAGCTCCGGGCGGAGGATTTCTCATCGATGAGTTGGAGAACATCGGCATGGTCCAGCCACATCTGCCGGTGAGGATCCATATCGAGATCGTGGGCGAGGGTACGCGCGAGCATGATGCCGTTGACGCCTCCCGCCGACGCGCCGGCGATCACGTCGATGACCACCCGCAGATCGAGTTCCGGCGCGAACGACTTCAGCAGGTCGAAATAGACAGCTTCGGTATCGACTTCGCGTCTGTTGCAACTGTCGACATAGGTCTCGGGCATGGCGCCTTCAGTGTCGGATCGCATGTGATAGGAGCGCGATGCGCGCACGAGCTTCAGCAGCTCCTTCGTCACGCCATGCATATAGATCGCGAGCGAGACACCGCCCGTCAGGACGACCGCGAGACGAACCTCCTTATCCTGCATTCCAGTTCGCTTCCGAACGCGCCGGGCGAGCGCATGGCACGGCTCGCCGTTTAGGCAAGCCCGGCTTTGCATATCTTTTCATCATAACGGCAAATGCCGCACGACTCGGAGTTGAAAATAGCTACGTCCCGAACAGCCAACAGGGTGCGGACCGTGTCAGCACGATTGCTTCAGGACTTGTGTTGAAACTATGGGTTCACTGTTTCCAGGTCGCAGGGCAGGCCGTCTCCGTTGACCTACGCGCGCAGTATGCGGGCGAACAGGTCCGGCCCGCGCGCATTTGGAGATCCAGTCCGGCGAGTGTGTGTTTGGCCGGTCGATGATGGTTTGGTGTATGATCCGACAATCAGGACCTTCAGCGGGAAGACGGAGGCCGGACTGACACATATCGAGGACAATGAGAGCGGGCTCAAGCTTGTCGATCTGACGGCCGGCTGTGGAGAGTTCGGGGCAAATCTTGCTGCGCTGCCCTACAGCCTGCGCGTGCTCCTTGAGAACGCCCTGCGCCGCGGTGATCGGAAGAGTGCGGAACGCATCGTTCGACGCAAGGTGGGCAAACCTGTCGCATTCCTGCCCGCCCGAATTTTGCTGCAGGACATGTTGGGTGTGCCGGTCATGGTCGACTTGTCATCCATGCGGGACGCGGCACAGGCGCATGGTGCTGCGCCGGAAGACATCAATCCGCGGCTGCCCGTCGATCTTGTCATCGACCACTCCCTGATCCCGGTGCATTTCGGCGCCCATGGCGCGCGCGAAAAGAACGAGGCGATCGAGCTGGAAATGAACCGGGAGCGCTATCGCTTCCTGCACTGGTGCCAGTCGTCCTTTTCCAATGTCCGGATCATTCCGCCGGGAAAAGGGATCATGCATCAGATCAACATCGAGTTTCTGGCGCGCGGCTACCAGATTGACGATGCGTCGGGCGCAGCCTATCCGGACACGGTTTACGGAACGGACAGTCATACGCCGATGGTCAACGGCATCGGCGTCGTCGGCTGGGGCGTTGGCGGTCTCGAGGCCGAAATGGCCATGCTTGGGCGTGAGACATCATTTCCCGTGCCGGAAGTGATCGGCATCAAGCTGGTGGGCGCGAGGACTCCCGGCATCACCGCGACCGATCTCGTGCTGACGATCACTGAGCGCCTGCGCCAGCTCGGTGTCGTCGGCAAATTCGTCGAATTCTGCGGCGACAGCCTGGATGAACTGCCTGCCGCGGACCGTTGCACCATTTCCAATATGGCACCCGAATATGGCGCCACCTGCGTGTACTTTCCCATCGACCGGCAGACAATCGATTATCTGTCTCTTTCCGGGCGCGAGGCGGATCACGTCGCATTCGTCGAGCGTTGCGCCCGCGCCCAGGGCCTCTGGCGCGAAACCGGTTCGCCGTTACCGGAGTTTGACGAGTTGATCGAGATCGACCTGTCCGGGATCGTGCCGAGCATAGCCGGCCCGCGCCGGCCGCAGGACCGTGTCACCTTGGCGGACGCGCACAAGAACATCGAAGAAGAGTTTGTACTGAAGCCATTAGACGAACGCCACGGTGTGCCGGGCAACGGTTTCGATCTCGGCGACGGCGACATTGTGATCGCGGCGATCACGAGTTGCACGAACACGTCGAACCCGGCGGTGGTGATCGGCGCGGCATTGCTGGCCCGCAACGCCCTTGAACGCGGGCTGACGGCAAAGCCCTGGATCAAGACCAGTTTCGCGCCAGGCTCGCAGGTGGTCGCCGACTATCTCAGGGAAGCGGGCTTGCAGCAGCATCTCGATGCGCTCGGCTTTCACATCGTCGGGTTCGGATGCACCACATGCAATGGCGGATCGGGCCCGCTGGCCGAGCCCATAGCCAAGACAATCGAGGAGCATGACCTGACCTGCGCCGCCGTGCTCTCGGGAAACCGCAACTTTGCCGGCCGCATTCATCCCCATTGCCGGGCGAACTATATCATGTCGCCGCCCTTGGTTGTCGCATACGCGTTGGCGGGCAGCATGCGGATCGATGTTTCATCGGCACCGCTCGGCGTCGGAAACGACGGCAAAGAGGTCTACTTGAAGGACATCTGGCCGAGCGACGAGGAGATCGCGAAGATCACCGCGAGCGCCGTCAAATCGCATCTCTTCGCGGACTCGTATGACGCGGTGCTCGATGGAGGGTCCGGCTGGGAGGCGCTCGGCACCTTCGCCGGCACCACCTTCGAATGGGAAGAGGACAGCACGTATCTGAAGAGCGCCCCGTACTTTGACGTAGACGACGGCTCGTCAACGCCGAAGACCGACCTGCACGGCCTTCGCCCGCTGGTCATGTTGGGCGATTCCATCACCACCGACCATATTTCACCGTCAGGCGCGATCCCCGCCGACAGCGCTGCCGGCGCCTATCTGCAAGCGCGCGGTGTCACCCCGACCGACTTCAACACGTTCGGCACGCGGCGTGGAAACCACGAGGTGGCCATGCGCTCCGCCTTCGCAAACAACCGGCTCCAGAACGAGATCATTCCGGGCAGCGAAGGCAGCCTCACGCTGCTCATGCCCGACCGCGAGCAGATGACGGTATTCGATGCGGCATGCGCGTATCGCTCGCGCGGCGTCGGGCTCATTGTGGTTGCCGGCAAGGAGTATGGCTGTGGTTCATCCCGCGACACAGCGGCCAAATGCGTCAAGCTGCTTGGCGTTCGGGCCGTCATTGCAGAGAGCTATGAACGTATCCACCGCAGCAATCTGGTGGGCATGGGCATCCTTCCGCTCCAGTTCATGAATGGCGAAGGGCGCAAGAGCCTCGGACTGACCGGGGAAGAGACCTTCGACATCATCGGAATAGGCGAGGGGCTGCGGGAAAGGCGCGAACTCACCCTTGCGATTCACTATCCAGACGGCCGGTCACACTTGACCTTGGTGCGCGCCCGTCTCGATACCCCGGATGACGTGGCATACGTCCAGGCAGGTGGCGTCTTGCCCTTCGTCTTCGAGAAGATGGTCGTGGCTGGAGCAACCGCCTAGGCCACAAGCACCGTCAAGCCGTTATTGCAGCTTCATGCGGCTCATGACAATCGAGGGCTCATCGGTGACCCGGTCGATATCAAATCCGAGCTTTTCAACGAGCCGCAGCATCGGCCGGTTTTCGCGGAGCACGGCGCCATGGACCTCTTCGATTCCGCGCTCCCTCGCATATTCGATGATCTTTTCGAGCAACAGCGTGCCGAGGCCCTGACCCGTCATCTCGTTGCGCACGATCAGCGCATACTCGGCCCGTTCATTGTTCGGGTCGGCTGAGATACGCGCCACGCCGAAGATCTCCGCCTGTCCGGGCGCACCCGGACCGGTGAGAAGCAGAGCCATTTCGCGGTCATAGTTGATCTGGCTGAGCCGCGCCGCCATCAGATGGTCCATGGCCTTCATCGGCACGAAGAAGCGCATCTTGATCTCTTCCGGCGTCAGCTTGTCGAACCCTTCGCGCAATGCCGGTTCGTCCTCGGCCATGATCGGACGGAGCAGGAGTTCCCGCCCGTCCTTCAACGTGACCGTCTCCTCCAGTTCTTTGGGATATGGTTTGATCGCAAGCCGGCGGTGCGGGTGGCCCTCATACGGAGCCACGCGGACGCGCGCATCGAGGGCCGCAACACCATTCTCGTCCGCAAGCAGCGGATTGATATCGAGCTCCTTGACCTCGCCGATATCGATGGCCAACTGGGACACCTTGACGAGCACGAGCTCGAGCGCCTGCATGTCGATTGGCGGGCGATGGCGGAACCCTTTCAGGAGATTGTAAATCCGCGTCGAGGTCAGCATTTCATGGGCGAGGCGCAGGTTGAGCGGTGGCAGACCGAGCACCGTATCGTCGAGTACTTCCACGCCGGTACCCCCCTGACCAAACAGGATCGTCGGGCCGAATTGCGCGTCTTCGCTGATGCCGACAATAAGCTCATAGCCGCGGCGGCGCTTGAGCATCTCTTGGACCATGATGCCGTCAACGCGCGCGTCCGGCGCGGCGTCCGCCACCCGCTGCAGCATCTCGGCGGCCGCCTTTTCCACATCTTCCGGCGTTTCCAGATCCAGCACTACACCGCCCACATCCGATTTATGTGTGATGTCCCGCGACAGGATCTTGATCACCACCGAACCATCGATTTGCCCAGCCAGTTTGCGCGCCTCGGCGGGACTGGACGCAATCATCGTCGGTGTCGTCGGAATCTCATAAGCCTGCAGAACCCCCTTTGCTTCCGGTTCCGTCAGTAAATCGCGGCCTTCCTCCAGCACGCCTTCGATGATCGCTCGCGCCTTTGCCGTGTCCGGTGCGAACTCGACCGGGGTCGATGGCGGCGTTTCCATCAGCGAAATCTGGCCCTTGCGATAGTTGATCAGATGCATGTAGGCGCGAACCGCATCGTGCGGGGTTTCGAAGGTCGGCACCTGGTGGTCGGAAAAGAGCTTTCGCGCATCCTTCACGGATGCTCCACCAAGCCAGTTGGTGAGAACGGGCACATTCTTGTGTTGCTTGGCGGTCCGGATAACCGCTTCGGCGGTCACCGTGCCGGATGCCATCGCCGTCGGGCAACTCAGAACCAGCACCGCATCCGCATCATGATCTTCCAGCAGCACCTTGAGACTGTCTTCATATCGCTTAGGCGGGGCATCGCCGATGATGTCCACCGGATTGCCGTGCGACCAGTTGCTCGGGAGCACCTTGTCCAGGGCTGCGAGCGTCTCCGGATGCAAGTCCGCGAGCCGTCCCCCTCTCATGGCCAGCGCATCTGTCGCCAGAACGCCGGCGCCACCACCATTGGTCAGAATGGCAAGCCGGTCGCCGCCGGGCACATTGATCTTGCTGAGCGTTTCCGCTGCATCGAACAGTTCGTCCAGCGCGAACACGCGCAACACGCCGGCGCGCCGAAATGCCGCCTCATAGACTTCGTCCGCACCGGCCATGGACCCCGTATGTGACGCGGCAGCCTTGGCACCGGCCTCTGACCGGCCCACCTTCACAACGATGACCGGCTTGGCGCGGGAAGCCGCACGGGCGGCCGACATGAATTTGCGCGCGTCGGTGACCGCCTCGATGTAAAGGAGCACGGCGCGCGATTTCCGATCGGTGGCGAGATAGTCGAGCATGTCGCCGAAATCGACGTCCGACATATCGCCGAGCGAGACAAGGTGGGAAAAGCCGATCCCGCGCTCGCGGGCCCAATCGACCACGGCGGTCGCGACGGCTCCGGACTGCGTCACAAACGCCACCCGTCCGGGCAGCGCATCCGTCTTCGCGAAGCTCGCGTTCAGACCGACATGCGGTGCCATGATCCCGAGGCAGTTCGGACCGATGATGCGCAGCAGGTTGGGTCGCGCATGGTCGAGCATGTCCTGTCTGAGGTCGCGGCCCTCTGCGCCGCCGTCCGAGAAACCGGCGCTGATCACGACGGCCGCTTTCGTTCCTTTCGCACCAAGCTCCTTGATGATGCCCGGGATTGTCGCCGGCGGCGTTGCGATGATCGCGAGCTCGGGCGTTTGCGGCAGGGTCGCCACGTCCGGGTAGGCGGGCAGGGCGAAGACGTGCTGACGCTTTGGATTGACCGGATAAACCGGTGCATCGAGCGCCCCGCGCATGATGTTCTGAACCAGGACGGCGCCGACCGATCCCTCCCGGCTGCTCGCGCCGATCACGGCGACCGACTTCGGTTCGAAGAAGTAGTTCAGGTTACGTGTTGTCATCAGGTGAGGTCTTTCTGCGTGCGCGCCGCACGAGTTATCGCAAAAGCAAAAGCGGGCAGGGGATGCTGCAGGCGAAGCGAACGGCTTCCCTTCCGCCCTCGGCAACGGGCCCACCAGCCCGTGCAACGACGATCCCGGCCGAATGATCTTCCACAACCGAGGCAAGCGTCTGAGGGGTCTCAAGTTCCGACCGTTCGAACCGATATGTGGTTCCCGGATCCAGCGCGGCGCGGGCTTCCGCCTCCATCCGTTCCAGGTCACGTCCCGTGCCGACCAGAAGCAGGATGACGCCCTGGGCCCCTTCGGCCGCCAGTTTTTCCGCCGTGTCGACGAGCAACGCGACATCTGCCGCCGCATCGATGACCGTGAGCACGGGTCCCTTCGCCCGGTGCGCCTCACATCCGGCAACGACGACACCCGAAAACCCGGAAAAATCCGCCAACAGCTTGGGAAAGATATCAGGCGCGGCAAGTGCAACAGGTTCGCCGATTGCAAGGACGCCGGTATCTCCGATTGCCTCGCGTAGCCCTTTTTCGGTCACGTCCCGGATAACCTTGAAATGCGCCGGGATGCGGGCCGTCCGTGTCAGGGCGGCGAACTTGCGTTCCATTGCAGCGGAAGCCGCGTTCATTTCTCTGCGCACGTCTTCCGGGGAAAGCGTGCGTGTCCTTTGCCCGGTCAACGATATTTCCTTCGCGAACGGCATCCCTGCGAGTGCAAGCAGTTCCTCATGCTCAATGAAGACGCCATGAATCTCACCGTGGAACGAGCGCGCGACCCGTGCGGCCACCTCGAGAACCAACGGGCTTGGCGCGCCGCCCCGCATGCGGACCGTAACCCGTCCGCGAACGTCGTGTTTGACACGCGGTACCGTCATGAGGCGTCCTCTCCGCCTTGCCTGGCATCCTCGCGCGCGCCAAATCGCCGGCGTGCCTCCGCAAAAGCGATGAGGCGGTCTTCCACCTTCCGGTTTATCGTCCCGTCCGGAAAAACGCTCTCGCTGTCACGTTCGCCGGCGGGCACGCCTGTAAGAATCTGAATGCCCTCGTCGATGGTCTTGACCGCATATACGTGGAATTTTCTCTTGCTGGTCGCCTCGGCGACATCTTCGCGCAGCATCAGGTGCGGGACATTCGACTTCGGGATGATCACGCCCTGGTCTCCCGTCAGCCCGCGTGCGTTGCAGATGTCGAAAAACCCTTCGATCTTCTCGTTCACGCCGCCGATCGCCTGCACCTGGCCGTACTGATTGACGGAGCCGGTCACGGCAATGGACTGCTTCAGAGGCACCTCGGCAAGGGACGAGAGCAACGTGTACAGCTCCGCCGATGACGCGCTGTCGCCGTCGACCCCGCCATAGGATTGTTCGAACACGAGACTGGCGGTCAGCGAGAGCGGCACGTCGTGCGCATATCGTCCCTCCAGAAACCCACGCAGGATCATCACACCCTTCGAATGGAGCGGACCTCCCAACTCCACCTCGCGTTCTATGTCGATGATCCGTCCGGTTCCCATCCTCACCCGAGCGGTAATCCGGCTCGGCCTTCCAAACGCGAACTTCCCCAGACTAAGCACACTAAGACCGTTGATCTGCCCAACGTGCGAACCCTCAGTGTCGACCAGCATGATATTGCGGATAATCGACTCCTGAGCCTTTTCCCGGAGCCGGTCGAGCCGGAAGATGTTCTCCTGCACGGCCCTCGCGATATCCTCTGCCTTGATTGTCTTTCGGCCCGCTTGCCCCGCCCAGTAGTCGGCTTCGCAAAGCATGTCGCCGACGTCTTCGATTTGCAGGGTGAGTTTCTCCGAATCTGCGGCCATCCGCGCGCTCTCGTCGATAATGCGCGCAACACCGGCCGCATTGATCGGCCGCAGTTGGTGCTTCGCGGCCAGCGCCGCCACGAGGCGGGCATAGACATGGATGTTCTCTTCCGTGTGATCCATGGTGTCGTCGAAATCGGCGGCCACCTTGAAAAGCGCGGAGAATTCCGGATCCAGCGCGCTCAACAGATAATAGAGCGTCCGGTCGCCGAACAACGCCACCTTCACGCGCAGCGGAATACGGTCCGGGTCGAGCGAGACGGTCGAGACGAGGGAGAGGTGCTCGCCCGGCGACTCGATGGTGATCTCGCGGCTCTTGAGCGCACGTTTGAGCGCATCCCAGGCAAATGGTTGAGTGAGCAGCTTGCGCGCATCAAGCAGCAGATATCCGCCATTTGCCTTGTGCAGCACGCCGGGCTTGATCAACAGGAAGTCGGTTACGAGCGCTCCCATCTGCGAGAGGTGCTCAATCCGTCCGACCAGATTGCCGAGGGTCGGATTGTCCTCTTCCAATACGGGTGCACCGACACTGTCGTCATCACCAATGATAATGTTGACCATGTAGCGCCGATAGCGGGCATCCTGCTCAATGTCGACGGAGTGAGACACGACCGCCTCGCCCTCGCCACCGTCAGAGACGAACAGCGCAACGTTTGCAACCAGGTCCTTCCTGACGCTCTCGAGGTATTCGGTCACAGCCGGCAGATCGGCAAACGCCGTTTCCGCCTCACTTAAGGCTCCGTGAACGGCAACCTGCGCGAGCTCTTCGTTCAACTCACGAACGCGTTTGCGCCGCTCTTTTTCAAGCCGCGGAACCTCCTTGAGGATGGTTTCAAGTTCGCTCTGCAGTGCTTCGATCTTGTCCTGGATCGCCTTGCGCTCGGCTTCCGGATACTCGTTGAATTCCTCGGGCTTGATGACCTTGCCCTCGACCGTCGGCGCCATGGCGAACCCGAGTGGCGTCCGCAGGATCGCGATACTCTCTTGCTCTGCCTTCTTGTTCAGCGCGGCGAGCGCCTCCTCCTGGGAGCCGTGCGTCTGCTCGTCGATGGCGCGGCGTCGTGCTTGGTAATCTTCGCTTTCGAACATGGCGGGAATCGAAGAGCGCAGCTCGTCGATCGCGTCGATCATCGTCTTCGACAATGCACCGGCGCGGCCTCGCGGCAAGGAAATGGCACGCGGCTTGTGCTGCGTGACGAAGTTGTTCACGTAAACCCATTCCGACGGCGGCTCCTCTTCCGCGGCCTTCTTCTTAAGAAAACTGCTAACGGCCTCCGTCTGTCCTGCTCCGGCCGGGCCTAGCACGAACAGATGGAAAGAGGGCTGGGAGATGTCGACGCCAAACTCGACCGCCGCAAGAGCTCGGTCCTGACCGACCAGTCCTGTGATCGGGTCGAGCTCCGCCGTCGATTTGAACCCTAACGCGGACGGGTTCGTCCGGCGGCGGAGCAGGTTCGGTTCAACCGCGCAGGCCTGCGCAACTTGGTTTTCATTTTTCTTTTGTTTGGCCATCGAACAAGGAAGGTAACTTGAATTGGTCGGCAGCGAAAATCGCCGTGTCGAAGTCTGACCCTAACCCGATGTCATGACGAGTCTTTGAGCCTGCTCAAATGACGCATTTTTGGCGGTTAGCCGGAAATCGTGACCTTTTGCCCCACCCGAGGAAAGCGTTTAGAAGCCTGTGGGTTCGCAGAGCCACATAGTCATTGGTCTTTCACGGTCTGGAGCTTCTGTTCATCGATCGCCAGGACAACGAGGATGCCAACTGCGGCTGAGACGACTGCCGGCCAATACGCATGACTCATTCCCTGCGTAAATGCCTCACTCAACACGACACTGACCTTCTCCGAATCCGCGGCACTGAAGTTCGAAAGGACGGACCGTGCCGCGCTCGTATCGACTGATCCTCCGCTCAGAACAATCTGATCGGCGGCCGACATCTTTATCCCTGCCTGCGCCAATCCCGAGGCCAGTGATGACAGGTTCGTGGCGTACATGATGGCCGTGGCCACCGCGACCCCGATAGCGCCATACGTCAGATGCAGCATGAAGGAAAGCCCGCCCGCCAGGCCGGCGCGCTTGGGTGCCACGGCGCTGACAGTTGCGGTGCCCGCCGACCCGACCGAAATCGATGCGCCGAACCCCATCAGGAGCATCGCTGGAAGCACACCAAAGTACTCCCAATCCCTGTTGATAAAGAGAATAGTCGCTGCGCCGAGCGTAACCAGTGTGTAACCGGTCAACAGTAGGCGCTTGGGCCCATAGACCTTGTAGTAGCGACCGGACACGATCGAGCCGACCGACAGAAGCACCATCAGCGGCACCATTCCGATCGATGCCTCGAGCACGGTCCATCCAAGAACCTTCTGCATGTACTGGGGAAAATAGAGAAAGGCGATGAATATCGCCGGTATCAACAGGGCATTCGTCCACAATGCGAGAATGAACTCTCGGTTGTGCATGAGCGCGACCGGAACGGTGGGATCCGAAACACGCTTTTCAACAAGTGGAAACACCACGAACAGTACCAGGGAGAGCACAAACAGGCCGAGAATCAGAGTTGAACTCCATCCCCAGCTAGCACCCACGTCGAGAGCATAGAGCAGGGCAAGCGTCGCCAGAGAAAGCGTGGTAATGCCGGCGAAGTCGACACGTTCGGTCGCTTTTTCCAATCGTTCTTTCGGCAATGCACGGCTGACTAAAACCGCCGCCGTGCTTGCGAAAACCGCGTTGACAAGGAAAAACAGACGCCAGTCACCCATTGACACGACCACACCGCTGATTAGCGGCCCAATGACGTTCCCGGACGTAATACCCGCCAGGATCAGGCCCATGACGAGACCTCGATCGTCCGCCGGTCCGATCGTTGCGCCATACGCCAGGATGCACGGCCACATCATGGCCGCACCCACACCCTGGAGGGCACGTGCACCGATCAGCCAACCGATCGACGGCGCAAACAGGCATGCCGCCGACGCCACGATGAAGATCCCCAGGCCAATCAGAAGAAAGCGCCGCCGCCCATACATATCTCCGAGCCGGCCGCCGGCAACCATGCCCATCGCGAAGACGAGGGCATAAATATTCAGAACCCATTGTGTTGTCGTGATGTCGGCGCCAAACGCGTTTTCGATGCGCGGCACCAGCAAGAGTGCGCCGGTGAAATCCGTACCGATCGTGAACGCCGCGATCATCAGCGTCACGATGCGCAACTTCAGTTCTGTGCTCACCCGTCACCCCCTGGTCAGTTTGCGGCAGCTTACCGGTGGGAGATGGCCAATTCCACAATGATGTACACGCTACTATGCGCCCGGTGGCCGCTTCGGGGGGAGGGCGGCAAGGTGCCCTGTCTTGATCCACACGCGGACGCCGTCGGGGCCGGCCTCGAATGTCGTGCGGGCGCCCTCGGGCAGCCGCAACCATGATTGTGGATGGAACGTCTCGCCGCTTTCGGTGAATGATCCGTCGAGGACGAACAATTCCGCGCCTCCGGCCGCTTCGAACGACACTGTGCTGTTCGGCACCCATTTCTCCAGCCGCACATCCTCACGCCCGTCATTGAAGAGCGGCATGATCTCGACGCCGTCCCGCCCTGCATCGGCGACGAACGCCATCTTGTTCGTATCCATCCGTACGTGCGTGCGGTCATCGAGATCGAACTGCCAGAGTTTGACAAGGATCGTGCATCCTTTTGCCGATCCGGGCGTGTGTTTCGATTCCGGCGGGTTGCGGATGTAGCTGCCCGTGGGAAAATCACCATGCTCGTCCTGAAACACGCCGTCGAGCACCAGGAATTCCTCACCGCCGGTATGCACATGCGCGGAGAACTTACTGCCCGGCGCATAGCGCACGATGATCGTGGCGCGCGCCACCTCATCGCCCAGCCGGTCAAGCATGCGCCGGTCGACGCCGGCCATTGGCGACGCGTCCCAAGGCATTTCAGCGCCATGCACGGCAACCCGCTCATCGAAGTTTGCATTGAGATCCATGACCGGCTCCTTCCTTACCCGCCGATGCTCCGCCACGCCGTAACCCGCGCCCGCCGAGCGAAAAGACTGCCATATTCTTTGGACGCCAGCACGCCCAGGTAATCCGCGAGCATCAACGCTGCAAATGCCGTAATGCCTGCCCCTGGGAACCTGTTGCCGGCAACATAGAACCGGTCGGCCAGACCCTTGTCCAAATCGCGCAAGGCTCTTCTCGTGTTCATAACCTATCTATCAGAAGATAGATAAGTGGGTTTGAGCGCATCCACAGTCAAGTCCATCGACAAGTGGAGACACGGATTGGTGATCGAAGTGGGGTTAACCTCCGCGAAAGGCTTCCGGGAATGGCAGAGGGCGCGACAACTCTCGCAATCGCGCATCAAGGGCCACTTCATTTCCGACCACGCTGGGCAACGTCTTCGCCCGAAGGTCAGAACTCCAGCGGCGCGTTATCGATGACTTCCTTCATGACGAAAAACGTCCGTGTCTGCCTGACCCCAGGAATCGCTATGAGCTGTTCTCCGTGCAGGCGGTTGAAGTCGGCGATATCGCGCACCCGGATTTTCAAAAAGTAATCGAAGTCGCCGGCAACCAGGTGGCAGTCGAGGATGAAGGGCAGTTCTGTGACAGCGGCCTCAAAGGCTCCAAAACTCTCCGGCGTCGAGCGGTCCAGCACCACGCCGACGATCGCCAGGGCGCCACGTTCCACGCGTTCCGGTTCGACCTCGGCACGAACAGACCGGATGAAGCCTTGCGCGAACAGACGCTGTGTGCGCCTGTGGCACGTCGCCGGGCTTACATTCACCCTGACCGACAACTCCGCATTTGTCAGGCGGCCATCCTTCTGCAAATGGCGCAATATTCGACGGTCGATGCGATCGAGATCGTCAGTCATGAAAGATTCTTCCGTTTGAAGTGCAGTTTTCAAATACCTTATCAATTTATGTCCTTCTGAAAAGTAGAGGTGGAAATATCGAGCGCCAATATCGAAGCACCTTTCGCGCAGATTCCGGTAGCATTTTCCCGATTTTCAGATCATCGGGAGACTTTTCATGCTGGAGAGATTCGAGCGCTACCCGCTCACTTTCGGTCCGACCCCCATCGAGAAACTGAGCCGGTTGAGCGAGCACCTCGGCGGCAAGGTGGACCTCTATGCCAAACGCGAGGACTGCAATTCGGGGCTCGCATTCGGCGGCAACAAGGTGCGCAAGCTCGAGTACATCGTGCCTGACGCCATTGCTTCCAATGCAGACACGCTGGTGACCATCGGCGGCGTGCAATCGAACCACACGCGGCAGGTTGCAGCCGTCGCCGCCAAGATCGGCATGAAATGCAGGCTGGTGCAGGAGAGTTGGGTGCCTTTCGAAGACGCCGTGTACGACCGGGTCGGCAACATCCTGATGAGCCGCGTCCTCGGCGCGGAGATCGAGTTGGTCGACGAGGGCTTCGACATCGGCATCCGCGAAAGCTGGGAGCGCGCCATCGAGGACGTGAAAGCAAAAGGCGGCAAGCCCTACGCCATTCCGGCGGGTGCCTCGGTGCACAAATATGGCGGCCTCGGCTATGTCGGCTTTGCCGAAGAGGTCCGCGCCCAGGAGCAAGACCTGGGATTCACGTTCGACTACATCGTCGTCTGCACGGTCACCGGCTCCACCCATGCCGGCATGCTGGTCGGGTTTGCCAGGGACGGGCGCGCCAACAAGGTGGTCGGTATCGATGCGTCCGGCACGCTGGATCAGACGCGGGCGCAGGTGATGGACATTGCGCGCAGCACGGCAGACCTCGTCGAACTCGGACACGAGATCACGGATGACGATCTGGTGCTCATCGCGGACTACGCCTATCCGGCCTACGGCGTGCCGTCTGCCGAGACGAACGACGCAATCCGTCTGGCCGCGCGCATGGAAGGCATGATGACCGATCCCGTCTACGAGGGAAAATCCATGCAGGGCATGATTGACCTGGTCCGCAAGGGGTATTTCCCCGAAGGCTCCAGAGTGCTTTATGCGCATCTCGGCGGGGTACCGGCGATAAACGGGTACAGCTACATCTATCGCAACGGGTGACGGCGCGGCTCGCGCCGGAGGGTTCTTTCCCCTAAGGTCGCTGGCGCATGAACGGCCAATCTTGCGGTGGAAAGCATGAGCGCAACCAAAAACACTCCCGGCGGTGCGGTGCTGCCGTCACCGGAACGGCTTGTGCGGGACCTGTCGGAGATGATCGCGATCGCGAGCGTCAATCCGTTTGATGCACCCGCAAGCCCGGGCCATCGCGAGCAGGAGTTCGCAGACCACTACCAGAAGTCTCTTGACGACCTTGGCCTTGAAACCGGACGGCGCGAAGTGGCGGACGGAAGACCAAACATCTGGGGTCGTTTGAAGGGCAGGGGTTCCGGCCCGACCCTGATGCTGGCCGGCCACATGGATACGGTGGGCGTCGAGGGATACGACAACCCGTTCGACCCGGTGGAGGCAGATGGCCGGGTCTATGGCCGCGGCGCGTGCGACATGAAGGCGGCGCTCGCCTGCTATCTGGAGGTCGTCCGGTGTCTGCACGGATCGGGCCCTGAGCTGGAAGGCGATCTCCTGATCGTCGGACTCTGCGACGAAGAGCATGTGATGATCGGCTCGTCCGAATTCGGGCGTAACGGCCCGACGGCCGACTTCGGCATCGTCGGCGAGCCGAGCGAGCTCAAACTCTGTCCGGCGCACAAGGGTCAGCTTGGTGTGTTCTTTCGCACGCGCGGCAAGGCGGTGCATTCCAGCGTGCCGGAGAAGGGTGTGAACGCGATCGAGCATATGGGCGAGGTCATCCATGCCTTCGCGACTTACAACGCTGATCTGCAGCAGACCGCGGACCCGCACCCGTTGTGCGGCACCGGCCGATTCTCCATGAACGTCATTCGCGGCGGCGATATTGTCTCGGCGGTGGCGGACTTCTGCGAAATGGAAGTCGACCGGCGTTACCTGCCCGGAGAAACAGTCGACCAGATCGTCGCGGACTATCGCGCACGGCTCGACGCGCTTTCCAAAAAGATACCCGACTTCACCTTTGAGATTTCCGCGCCGACCCTCGACGTGAAGCCGCTCGACACGCCGAGAGATTCCGTGCTCGTAGCGGCGGTGAAGGAGGCGGCGGATCAGGCGCTGGGCCGTCCGGTCGAGATGGCCGCCTTTCCCGGCGGCACCGATGCGCCCAACCTCAAAATCCCGTGCGTGATCCTCGGACCCGGCTCGCTCGAGCAGGCGCACAGTCTCAACGAATTCGTCGAAATCGAACAGATGGTTGACGCCACGGCAATCTATCTCGGTGCGGTTCAGAGGCTCTGCAATCGCACGTGACGGGAGAAACAACAGGCCAACGTTTCAACGGTTGCCAGGCAACCGGCGCGCCGCCATTGTAGCAGCCGTCGGCAGAAGCAAGACGCGCCCGGCGCGAGGCGAATGGCGTTTTTCGAAGCACAGACACTGCGAAACCGGCTGCGGCTCGGAAGCGGGATCATCATGTTCGTTTTCGTGTTCGGGCATTTGCTCAATCACATGTTCGGCCTTGTGTCGGTCGGAGCAATGCAGGATGCGACCGCCGTCCTGCTCGATCCGTGGCGGACATGGCCCGGGACCGTTCTGTTGGCCGCCGCCTTCCTTGTTCATATCTACATCGCCGTTTCGGCATTCTGGCGCCGGCGCACCTTCCGCATGAAGCGCTGGGAAATGGTGCAGCTCTATTTCGGTCTGGCCATCCCGCCGATACTTGCCGCCCACATCGCCGCGAACGGGGTGTTGCCGGAGATCAGCACCTACAACGCATCCTATATGGAGACGCTTGCCACCTTCGCGGTCTACGAGCCGTGGCGTGGTATCATGATGGCATTCGCCGTCGTCATTGTCTGGACCCATGCGTGCGTCGGCCTGCGCAGTGTTCTGCGCTTGCAGCCTTGGTATCCCCGCGTTCAACCGGTTGCTTTTGCATTGGCGTTGATCGTGCCCGCGGTCGCACTGGCCGGTTATCTTGCCGCCACCATGCGCGTGCGTCAGTTCGCCATCGAACCCGGAGGACTTCAGGCGGTCTATACCTCGACCGCCCGCCCTTGGATGGTGGATTTCGTCCATGACACCGAGAAGGTTGTGGTCGTGCTTGTTCTGGCGCTGCTGGCCGCGCGCGCCGTCAAAAGCTTCCTGTCGAAGAAGACGGCAAAGGCACGTCTGACCTATTCGCCCGGCGATCGCAGGATCGAACTCCACCCCGGCGCGACTTTACTGGAATCGATCCGCGCCGCTGGCATCCCGCATGCCTCGATTTGCGGGGGGCGAGGGCGGTGCTCGACATGCCGGGTGCGCATCGGGCAAGGCCTTGACGACCTGCCACCGCCGGCGCCCGCGGAGCAGAAGGTTCTGGCCCGCGTGGCGGCGTCGCCTTCGGTGCGTCTCGCCTGCCAGATCCGCCCCCGGGCAAGCCTCGATGTGGTCGCGCTCGTGCCCGGTCACGCGGACGCAGACGCCGTTTACGCCGAGCACGGATACCAGCAGGGGCAGGAACTCAAGGTGGCGATGCTGTTCGCCGACCTGCGCGGCTCGACCAAACTGTGCGAGGACCGTCTGCCGTTCGACGTGGTGTTCGTGCTCAACCAGTTTTTTGCCGAACTGGCGCAGGCGCTGAAGGAAACAAACGGTCACTATGCCCAGTTCAATGGCGACGGATTGATGGCTATCTACGGACTGGAGTCGGGCGCGGAACAGGGCGCGGCGGAAGCGATCCATGGCGCGCGGGCGATGCTGGCGCGCCTGGCGAAACTGAACGAGAAACTGACGGGTGAATTGAGCGAGGACCTCCAGATCGGCATCGGCATCCACACCGGCGAAGCCATTGTCGGCTCGATGGGACCACCCGCATCGCCGATCATTTCCGCGCTCGGAGACAATGTGAATGTGGCGGCGCGTCTCGAAGCGCAGACCAAGGAGTTCGGTGTTCCGCTCGTCGTCTCGGTGGAAACGGCGGAGATCAGCGGGATCGATTTTTCCGGTTTTCGCCAACGCCGGGTCAGCGTGAAGGGCAGGGAGCAGATGATCGCCGTCTATGCCGTCGACGCCCCGCAAATCCTGCCGGTGCGCTGATCGACGGGCTCCGGCCCCGGTTTTTCTTTCATTTCGTTGCCGCAGTTCGACACCAAAACATCGCAGCGTGAAGCTGACACCTGTATATCAGGATGTGCGGTGACTATATGACCGCTCTGAGCGTTTTTCCCTCGTCACCTTGGGACGAATGGTGGCGTTGGGCGCCCCTGAAGGCGCGGATCTGAAAGAAACAGACAAATGGGCATCTCAGCGACACTCCGGGCGCAGCGTCACAAGCTGCTGCCCGAGCGATGGCGCTCCGAACTGGTGGCGCTGTTTCGCCTTGCCGCGCCCATTGTCGCGACCCAGTTCGCCTGGGTGACAATGCTGATCACGGACACGGCGATGATCGGACATCTGGGTCCGAAACCGCTCGCCGGCGCGACGCTCAGCCTGATGACGTTCTATCTCGGCTATGTGCTGTGTTTCGGGGTGACGATGGCGACGGCGGGCCTTGCGGCGCAAGCGTACGGCGCGCGTAAGCCGCGTTACGTCCGGCGCGTCATTCGCCAGGGCCTGTGGGTGGCGATCACCCTTGTGACGCCCTGCATGTTTGTGTTCGGCCACGTGACCTGGCTGTTGACCACGCTTGGCCAGCCGCCAGAGCTGATGGGCTACGCCGAGGCCTATATGGGCACGTTGATGTGGTGCCTGCTGCCGGCAATCGCGTTCAGCGTGCTGCGCAATTTCGTGTCGGCCCTCGGGCGGCCCACGCCCGCATTCTGGGTGATGCTTGCAGGCGTTCCGGTCAACGCACTGCTCGACTACGGGTTGATTTTTGGCAATTTCGGCCTGCCGCGCCTCGAACTCGCCGGAGCGGGCATCGCGACGACGACGGTGAACATCCTGATGTTCCTTTCCCTCGCAGCGATCGCCGTCTTGCGCAGACCGTTCGCGAAGTATGAAATCTTCGCGCGCTTCTGGCGGCCGGACTGGGCTTACTTCCGGCAGATCTTCGTGATCGGCACGCCGATTGCCGGCATTACGCTCATGGAAGCCGGGTTCTTCATTGCCGCGGTGTTCGTCATGGGCTGGCTTGGCCCGGTTGCCATCGCGGCCCACATGATCGCGATCCAGCTTCCGCATGTGACGTTCATGGTGCCGATGGGCCTCGCCCAGGCGGCAACCGTGCGGGTCGGTCAGGCCGCGGGGCGACGTGACGTCGACGGTGCTTATCATGCCGGACGGGTCGCGTTCGTGGTGACGTTTGGCGTCATGATGGTCACGACGGTCGTGATCCTGACTATTCCGGAGCTGTTTGCATCCCTGTTCCTGGATCGGGCTCACGCGGATTCCGCGGAGGTTCTCGCGCTTGCCGTCTCGCTGCTGTTCCTGGCCGCGTTCTTCCAGCTCGCGGACGGCTTGCAGGCGGTAGCCGCCGGTGCATTGCGCGGGCTGAACGACACCGCCATTCCGATGGTAATCGCCGGCGTCAGCTATTGGGGCTTTGGCGCCGGTTCCGGTCTCTGGCTGGCCTTCGGGCAAGACATGGGGGCAAAAGGAATCTGGTACGGGTTCATTGTCGGCCTCACATGCGCCGCGGTCGTGCTGGTGTGGCGATTTGCCTATCAGCGGCGGCGCAAGTACCTGCCGCCGCCTGTCGAGTCGCACGAGCAATTGCCTCACAGCCATTGACATTCCGGTCGCACAGGTGTGACGCGGATTGATTTTGCCTGCCTTACGCGGGTCCTTAAGTTGGGGCTACACGCGAGCAGGAGGCGTGAGCCGTGCGCCGCGGGCGATACAGCAAAACACAGATTCCCGATTGCCGTCATTCGAACGGTACGTCATGCATCCGGCAACGCACGTTGACCAGCTTCGCCGGCCTTTTTCTCATGCTGTTGTTTCTCGCCGGCTCACTCCGCGTGGCTGCGGCGCAGGGCCCCGTATTCATGTCCGAACCGCCGGACGATGCCGCGCGGAGCGGGCCGGTCGCATCACCGGATGACCCGAAGACACCGCGCCGACATTTCCGCATCACCGACCCGGCACGTTTGAGCGACGAAGCCGCCGTGGAGGCCTATACGCGCGTCAAGGGCCGCATGGCGGCCGGATATGCGCTATCGCGACATCCGGGCACGGAGGCGTATCAGAGCTGGATGCGGGTCAACCAAACCCCCTACCGCAGCGCCGCACACGGCCAGCGCTATCTCAACAACTACGTGAATGACAAGGCACGGGCCTATCGGTTGTTCGAGGATGCCGGCAAGTTGCCGGTCGGCGCCGTCATCGCCAAGGACAGCTTCACGGTGCGGAGCGACGGGTCGACCGTGCCCGGCGCGCTCTATCTGATGGAGAAAATGCCGGACGGTTTCAACCATGCCAGCGGCAATTGGCGGTACACGATGATCATGCCGGACGGGAGCGTCTTCGGAACGACCCGCGGTGTGGGTGAGAGGCAGGTCCAATTCTGCGTCTCGTGTCACCTCGCCGTTGAGAGCCAGGATCATCTGTTCTTCGTGCCGAAAGAGTATCGGCAGGCGGGGACCGCACACAAACCGTAAAGACCAGCCTCATTGATCGAGTTGGCGGAACGGCGCTCGCGCCGTTCGGCTCCTCCTTTCACCGCCATCCGGACGACAAAACGGTTTGCTATGCTCAAGCTGTGAGGAGGCGTATCCTGTGCGCGCCAGCTCGTGCAGCACACACACCGGGGAGGGAAACGATGATCAAGGTTGATCTGAAAGAGGCTGACGGCATTGCAGTTGTTCGACCGCAATCCATGACCGGCCTGACGGAAGAAGATTTCAAGAAACTCAAGGATACCGTCGACGGTTATCTGAAGGACCACGACGCATTGCGCGGTCTCGTGATCGTCGCCGATCACTTCCCGGGCTGGACCGACTTCAAGGCCTTTACCTCCCACTTCGAGTTCATTCGCGACCACCAGAAGCACATTGGGAAGGTCGCCGTTGTCAGCGACAGCCCGTTCATGTCCGCGGCGCCGCATCTCATTGACCATTTCGTCAGCGCCAAGGTGCGGACGTTCGGGGCGGGAGACCAGGACGAGGCCGAGACCTGGGCCGCGGCGGAAGATTCACGCACGGGCCGGTTCGAGATTCTCGATGGCTATCCCGATGACGTCATCGCCTTCCGCGCTGAAGGCGATATCTCCCGTGAGGACTACGAGGAAACGCTCATTCCGCTCGCGCAGGAGAAGATCAAGACGCACAAGAAGATCAAGCTGCTCTACTGGATCGGAGAGGGGTTCAAGAGCTTCTCGGCGGGGGCGATGTGGGACGATGCACGTTTCGGCCTCACGCATCTATCCGACTTCTCCAAGGTCGCCGTGGTTTCCGACGTCGACTGGGTGCGCACGTCGGTCAAAGTCTTTGCACCGCTGATGCCCGCGGCCGTCCAGGTGTTTCACAACACGGAAATCGACGACGCCAAACAGTGGATCAGCGAAGACTGACGCGACGTACCCAAAGCGGGCCAGTTCACCTCAGACCGGACTTGGTTTGTTGTGTCTATCGCGCGGCGGCAGCCGGAGCGGGGTCTGCCGACGCGGCGATCCCGAACAGCTGCCAGCGATTACCAACCCGCTGATATGCGAGATCGAAATTCACGCGTAGCGGTTTTGTCGGAAAGTACCCGGTCGCACGCAGCATCCCTTGGGCGTTGAGTGCGGGTTTTTGGGTGAAGATTGGCCCGACAACGGCCACCGGACCAAGATCCAGGTTCTGTCCCCGCAGGTTCCCAAAAATGGCGGCGAGCTTTGCCGCCGTATTGGCCTGCCGGAACCCCGGCGAGCCGAGATCGCGCAGGACCGTGTAATTGCCGGTGCGGTTGGCCTGGTCGAGCGCAATGAGGGTCGTGCGAACAAGAATGGTGACGCCGTTGGCGTCGGGCATTTTAGGTGCAGACTGAGCGTGGACCGTTTCGAATCCGAAAACGGCAACGCTCACGGCAAGTATGAGAAGGAAGAAGGCTCGACGCATAAATCACCACGGCTTGGACCAGCTCAAAGAATATCCTCCACGGCACCGACCGCCAGAAGTTTCTTCCTCCGGACCGTGTCGGAAACTCCACTTGCGCCTTGATTCACTTGAATAATGGGCGGACCCAACCATACGGGCTTGAGGAATATTCAACGGGTACGGAAGCCATTTTCAGAGCTTGGTATTGCACACCTATACGCGAGAAGATCCGACGTCTCTCGCGAAAATTGTGTGATAAAACCGCAACCGCCAAAATAAATTTGCAGTTTTCCCCGCTTTTCTCACGTTAATTTCCAAGAAAGCACGGTATGCTTTTGGTGTAGATGTGCAGTCCGGTACGAAGAACCGGAGCTCATCCAAGCCTTTCGGGGCCTTCAGGCGAGGTAACGAGGCTGACTTAGACAAGAACACATGACTTCGCCCTGGGAAGAGTCTTCGCATCGCGCGCAATTTTTTGGGACGGCCGTGCGCGAACCGGTGCTGCTTGCATCCGACTTGTGTTTAGCAACCAGTATCGAGTGCCGTCATGTTGTACGCCCCATTTTTGAATCGCCGCGCCCTGCGGCGCGCGGCGATGTTTGCCATCCTTCCGACGATCATCGTCACGCCCGCATGGTCGCAAGGCCCCAACACCTCAAATCCCGCTCCGACACCGCCGATACCGTTGCCGGTCATTACCGATCAGCCGCAACTGGACGGCAGCAACACGACTGGCTGCCAACAGCAATATACCCAGGAATTGCAGCGCCTTGCGCAGTCGGAAGCTGACACGAGATTACAGGGACTTAGCGACTCCGTTACTGCCTTCCAGGCTCAGAGCAGTGCCTTGGATGCTCAGGCAGGCGCTATCTCCGCGCAAGCGGTCGGTTTTACAACAAGCGCCTCACAGCTCATTATCGACGATGCCGTTGGTGCCGGGATCGCCTTGCAGGCCAACATTGCGAACATCACCGCTGCATCGGTCGCGGTCAGTCAACAACGAACTGCCCTGGACAACAATGTCAGCGCGGTACAGGAGCAGATCGATGCAATCGACATAGAGCAGGAGCGGCTCGACCTGGAAGTCTTGGTATCAACACGTCCCCAGTGCAATCAAACGTTTACCGGAACCGTTCTTGTCGAGGATGGCGGCGTAAACGTGACCGGGGATTCCTATTTCCAGGGCGAGATCGGCGTGGTCGGCAACCTCGCGCTCACCGGCAACGTCACCTCCAGTACGGTCACCGCCACGCAAGGTATTTCCGCGGACGGCGGCTCGATCTTCCTTGGCGACACCAACCTGGAGACTTTTTCCGACGGTATTACCCTCGGCGGCGGCGCACTGTCGGGTGCGGGTGACCCGAACAGCGATGAAGCCGTAACCGGCGATGTCGATGCGATCGCCATCGGCAATGGCGCGAACGCCTCCAACGCGAACGGTACCGCGCTTGGCACCGGCGCGAACTCCGTCGGGGTTGGCGCCACGGCGCTAGGCGCCAACACATCCGCAACGGAGGTGAACGCCACGGCACTTGGTACGGGCGCGGGCGCAACCGGCGTGGGCGGTACGGCGCTCGGTGCCAATTCGTCTGCGTCGACCGGTGTGGCGGCCGGTCTTGGCGCGACCACCACCACCGGCGTTTCCATTGGCAACGGAGCCGGGCAACCTGATGATGCCGGCGTTGCGGTCGGCACATCCTCGCGCGCGCTGGAATCCACCGACACGGCGGTTGGCAACAACTCGACCGTCAACGCCGCAAACGGGGCGGCCCTTGGCGCCAATACCGTTATCTCGCCCCTTTCCGACAATGGCGTCGCGGTTGGCGAGAACACGACCATCGGCGGTGCGTCCAACAATGTGACGGCTGTCGGCTGGAACATCGACATTGCGGACAATATCAACAATGCGGTCGCGCTCGGGGCGGAAGCGAATGTCCAAGCCGACGGCGGCATTGCCATTGGTCAGGTGTCGGATGCTGTGGCTGAAGACTCCATTGCGATTGGACTGGGCGTCAATACAAACGGCGTGCGCGGCGTCGGCATCGGCCTGGGTGCGGATGCGGACGCAACCGACACGGTTGCCATCGGCAGTGACGCCAATGCCATCGCCGATCAGGCGATCGCCATCGGCACCGTCGCCGTCGCGAATGCAGCCGGCTCGATCGCCCAAGGCACCGACGCCGCCGTTGTCGTCGGGGCAACGAACGGTATCGCCGTCGGCACGGGCGCTGTTACAACGGGCGTCAATGCCGCCGCCGTTGGTCCGGTTGCGTTTGCTTTGGGCACGAACGCCAGCGCCTATGGCGCGGGGGCGACCGCCGCTGCCGCCAACTCCTCCGCACTGGGCGTCAACGCGACCGTGGCTCCCACGCATACCAACTCTTCGGCGCTTGGTGCCGGCGCCGCAACGACGACTTTCAATCAGGTTTTAATCGGCACAACGAGCCAGACCTACACCACGCCCGGCATTACGTCTGACTTGAGCCGGACGCGGCAGGTCGGCCTTACGCAGGTCGTCACAACCGATGCAGCAGGCAATCTGGCAAGCGATCAGGGCGCGATTTTCCGGGGACTGGCGACCGTGCAGGCGGGCGTGGCCATTGCAACGGCGATTGAAACGCCGGAGCTGGCGTCAGGTGAAAGTTTCGGAATCCGGTTTGGCTGGGGCGGCTTTGACAGCTTTGAAGGCAACACCAATGCCGTCGGCCTCAGCGCCATCGGGGTTGTCGCCCGAAATGTATTCGGGCAGGGCGACCGGCTCGCGGTCGATGCCGGCCTCGGTTTGGGCTGGTCCGAGTTCCAGGGTTACAGCGAATCGGCTGTCGTCGCCGGACGTGCAGGCATGCAGCTCACCTGGTAACCGCGGACTTCGTCGCAAAACCGTCAAGCCGTGAATTGGCCGGTAGAGCTGAAACAGCGTAGAACCGGCGCTCGGCTTGTCCGATAATGCGCGGGCAACAGCTCCGGCAACCCGATGAACACACCTACCTTTCCCCACAGGCCGGAAAAAACGCGCTACGATGTAATCATCGTCGGCGGCGCCATTTACGGGTCAGCGGTCGCCTGGTTTCTCGCCAGCAACGCGGACTTCGACGGCTCGGTGCTGGTGGTCGAGCGCGACCCCACATACGAATTCGCCTCGACCTCGCTCACCAACAGCTGCATCCGGCAGCAGTTCTCCAACGAGATCAATATCCGCGTGTCGCAGTTCGGGGCGGAGTACGTAAAGAACTTGCCGAGGCATCTGGAAGATGACCCGCGCGTGCCCGAAATTGGCATCCAGAATTTCGGTTACATGTATCTGGCCGACACGGATGAATTTGCCGAAGCGCTTCGCGAAGCCCAATCCGTGCAAGCCGCGTGCGGGGCAGCGACGCGCATCCTTGCTCCGGAAGAGATTAAACGGGACTACCCGTTCTACAATGTCGATGACGTTGTCGCGGGGAGCCACAATCCGGTTGATGAAGGCTACTTCGACGGCAATACCCTGTTCGACTGGTGGAAGCGCCTGGCGCGCGAGAAAGGAGCCGAATACGTTTCGAACGAAGTCGTCGCGATGACGCGGAATGCATCGCAGACCCGCGTCGAGAGTGTGACGCTCAGGTCGAGCGAAACCATCTCCTGTGGCACGGTCGTCAACGCATCGGGTCCGCGTGCGGCACACACGGCGCGTATGGCGGGGATCGACATTCCGGTCGAGCCGCGCAAGCGCTACACCTTCATCTTTGCCGCCGAGACGCCGCTCGACCAGGACCTGCCGCTCACCATCGATCCTTCGGGCGTGCATATGCGGAGCGACGGCGTGTACTACCTCGCGGGATGTCCCCCTGATGACGACCGTGCGGTCGACTATAATGACTTCATCGAGGACCACGGCATCTGGGAGGAGAAGGCATGGCCCGTCATCGCCCACCGCGTTCCGCAGTTCGAAGCCATCAAGCTCACGAATTCCTGGGTCGGGCACTACGCGTTCAATATCCTCGATCACAACGCGATCCTGGGGCCGCACCCGAAGGTCGAGAACTTCATCTTTGTGAACGGCTTTTCCGGCCACGGATTGCAGCAATCCCCGGCCATGGGGCGCGGCACCGCTGAACTCATCACCTACGGCACTTACCGGTCGCTGGATCTGAGTCCGTTCGGCTATTTGAGGATTGCGGAAAACAGGCCGTTCGTGGAAAAGGCCGTCATCTAGGATCAATTCAAGGGAGCGGAGTTCATGGCAGACAAGCCCGTCGCACTGATCGTTGGAGGGGGCAGCGGCATCGGTGCCGATGCCGCCCGGAAACTGCACGACACGGGCTACGACGTCGCCGTCATGTCGTCATCGGGGAAGGGCGAGGCATTGGGCAAGGACCTCGGCGGGCTCGGCTTCACCGGATCGAACCTCGAGCCGGACGATCTGCGGAACTTCGTTACCGCCGCCTGGGAGCGTTTCGGGCGGATCGACGGGGTCGTGAATTGTACCGGGCACGGGCCCAAAGGCCCGATCATGGAGATCAGCGACGAGGACTGGCATCTCGGCATGGACTACTACCTGCTCAACGTGATCCGCATGGCGCGGCTGGTCCTGCCCGCCATGCAGGCGCAAAAGTCCGGATCGATTGTGAACATCTCCACTTTTGCCGTGTTTGAACCCGATCCTGACTTTCCGACGTCTGCCGTGTTTCGCGCCGGTCTCGCCGCCTACACCAAGCTGTTCAGCACCAAATTCGCAAGCGACGGCATTCGCATGAACAATGTGCTCCCGGGCTTCATCGACAGCCTGCCCGCGAAGGACGACCGCGTGGCGCGCATCCCCATGGGCCGTTACGCTAGAGTGGACGAACTGTCCGAAACCGTCGCCTTCCTCGTGTCCGATGCATCAAGCTACATCACGGGGCAGAACATCCGTGTCGATGGAGGACTCACGGTCTCGGTGTAGGAACAGCAAATGCGCCGTCCGCAATTGAAAGTCCTACCCTGGCGCACCATCTAACGCCCTTGCGCGAATGGCTGCACCACCAATCGTTGAGAGCCCGAGGATGGCAACGACCACCGACATAAAGACGTCGCGGCTTCACCTGCGCCGCTGGTCGCACACCGACGCGGACGCCATGGAGCGGATTCTGAGCGATCCCTATGTCTCGATCTGCATCATGAGCGACTCCTCGACGCCGGCAAAATGCCGCGCGGCAGCGAAGCGCCGCATCGACTGGTTCAACAGTTACTGGGACGCAGGCTACGGCGTGCGTGCCATCGCGATCAAAGATTCGGCGTTGGGCACGCCCGGCGAGGTCGTTGGCTGGTGCGGTGTTGCCGGATATGGCGGCTCGCAGGGCGAGGCTGAAATCCTCTATGGCATCCGGCGCGACTTCTGGGGCAAGGGCGTCGCCACAGAAGCCGGCCACGCGGCGATCGACGACTTCTTCCAATCCACCAAAGAAGCGAGCCTGTGCGCAATCATCTTTGAACAGCTCAATGCCAACTCCGTTGGTGTCGCCGAGCGCCTTGGCCTCACAAAGCGCCGCCGCGTGCACTTCGCCGACTTTTCTCCGGGCCACGAGCTTCGCGCATTGGCCCTCGATTACGCCCTGTGGTGCATCGGATGCCCGCAGGCCCATGAAGACCAAAAGCTGATGGTCTGCGCCGCTGCCAAGGCCGGGCTGATCGTCGGCTCTGGGATAGGCGACACAGACCATGTGCGCGTGGCGTTGCGCCGCCACGCACAGGATTCGGACAGTTTGGCCAAACTCGAAGCGGCGTTTTCCAGTACACTGGAAGATCCAACCTGTCCCTACCTTTCGCTGTCACGGACCTGACCTCTCGCGTTGACGGTTCGCACCCGTTAAGGTCGATAAGAGGTGGCGATCGACGTGGTGTGCCTGGACACGCGTTGCCGCCGTCTTCAGAGGGCAGACGATGGACGAAACCGCTCTCAAGACGTTCGAAGTGCCGGATTTCGTCTCCGTCACCCTCGGCCTCATCGTGTTCTTTCTTGGTGCATTCCTGACCAGACACGTCGCATTCCTGCGCAACTACAACATTCCCGAGCCGGTATCCGGCGGCCTCGCCGTCGCTTTGCTCACATGGGCCCTGTTCGCCTGGGCAGGCCTCGAGCTCACCTTCAACCTTGAGACCCGAGATGAACTCCTGGTCATCTTCTTCACCACCATCGGACTGAACGCCCGCATGGCCGATCTCATCGCCGGCGGCCGTGCTATCCTCGTTCTGCTGGCACTCACCATCGGTTTCATGCTGCTTCAGAATACGACCGGACTTGTCGGCACCGTTCTGTTCGATCTGCCGAAGCCCGTCAGCGTTCTGCTCGGTTCGGCCTCCCTGATCGGCGGTCACGGGACGGCAATAGCCTGGGGCCCCACGATCAGGACCGAGACCGGTTTTGCGGCAGCCGAGGAAATCGGCATCGCCTCTGCTACGCTCGGTCTGGTGTTTGCAGCGCTCATCGGCGGGCCGATTGCCAAATACCTGATCGATCGCGGCAAGCTGGAGCCGACCGAGTCCGACGGGCCCGTGGTTGGACTGCCCTACGACGAGAAAGAGAAGTCCGACGACGGGATTGATCACATCAATCTGATGCGCGCGTTCCTCGCCGTAAATGTCGCAATCATCATCGGATATTTCGCCAATGAGGCGATCAGCGCAACCGGGCTGAAGCTCCCGCTTTTCGTGAGCTGCCTGCTCGTGGGCATCATCATGTCCAATACCGTTCCGGCTCTCTTTCCGCGTCTGCCATGGCCGGCACGGTCACGTTCCCTTGCGCTGATTTCGGACTACACGCTGTCGGTGTTTCTCGCCATGTCGCTGATGAGCATGCAGCTTTGGACCCTTGCCGGTCTCGGCGGTCCGCTGCTCGGCGTGCTCTTGCTGCAGGTCCTCGCCACCGTGGTCTTCATCCTGTTCGTGGTGTTCCCGGCGATGGGCCGCGACTACACGGCCGCCGTGTTGAGCGCCGGGTTCGCGGGATTCAGCCTGGGAGCGACCCCGACCGCAATCGCGAACATGTCGTCGGTGACGAAACGCTACGGTCCCGCGCCTCTTGCCTTCATCCTCCTGCCACTCGTCTCCGCCTTTTTCGTCGACCTCGCCAACGCTTTCATCATCCGGTTTTTCGTAGCGCTCTGATCCGCTCAGTCTTCGACGGGGATCAGGATTCGCGCACTCAGGCCTTCTCCGCCAGGGGCATCGGCGAGTTCAAGCCGGCCGCCGTGCAACGCCGCCACCTCGCCAACGATCGCCAGCCCAAGGCCGGACCCATCTACATCTTGCTCATTCAGCCGCACGAACCGCTCGCTCATTTCCTTCCGGCGATCCTTCGGAATGCCCGGTCCGTCATCTTCCACTTCAAGAACCGCGTTCCGGCCCTCCTTCAGCGCGCGGACCGTAATGCGCGCGCCATCGGGGCAGTAGGTCATCGCGTTCTGGACCAGGTTCTTCAGGGCTTCACCGAGCAGCGTGCGGTGGCCGAATACCATGACGGGCGTGTCACCGGCCTCAAACCCGAGATCGAGCTTGCGCTTCGGCGATGCGCCGGCGAACTCGGCCGTGATTTCGCGCGCGAGGTCCACAAGATTGAACGTCTCGAACCGGCCCGCCGCGGCGCTCTCCGCATCGACGCGCGCGAGGAGAAGCAATTGTTCGACCAGACGCTCGCTATGACGTGTGGCGCGTTGCGCCTCTTCGATGGCCTGGCGCATCTGTTTGGTGTTCTTCTCCCGCAAGGCGAGTTCGAGCTGCGCCTTGACGACCGAAAGCGGCGTCCGCAGTTGATGGCTGGCATTACCCGTAAACCGCTTTTGCGACTCCAGCGCTGCCGCAAGACGTGCCATCAGACTGTTGATGGCGCCAACAAGACGCTGCACCTCGCGCGGGACATCGTGACGTATGGAGCGCAGATCGTTCGGGCTGCGCCGTCCCAATGCGCCTTCAAGCCGGGCGAGGGGGCGCAGCCCCCAGTTCACCCCCAGCCAGACGATCAGCAACGCGGCGACGATCGTCGCACCAAGCCGCCCGGCCGACGACAACAGCATCTGCAGCACGAGGTTCTGGCGGGCTTGCGTGGTTTCGGCAACATAGACCGTGAAGGGGATGGATTTCTGCGCGCTGGTCGACGCACCGGCAAGTGCGATCGCGCGGATCGGCGCGCCCCGGTAAGTGGCGTCATAGACAGTGGACTGGCCGGGCAGCAAGGTCCGGCTTGCCGGTGAGGTGGGAAGGTCGTCGTAACCGGTGATCAGCGTGCCGTTGCTGTCGACCCGGTAATAGACACGGTCCTGTGCGGCGGAGGTCAGCATGTCCAGCGCCACATAGGGAAGGTCCACATCGATCTGACCATCGTCGGTCACCACCACCCGTTCGGCAATGGCAAGCCCCGACCCGCGCAGCACACGGTCGTAAACGCGGTCCGCCATCTCCTGCGCTGAAAGATAGGCGTGAACGAGGATCAGCACCGACAGTCCGATGAGAGGTGCGAGCAGCCACAGAACGAGACGGCGTTTCAGCGACGCCGGCCGCGCGTTCATGTCTCCTCCAGAACGTAGCCAAGGCCGCGCACCGCCCGGATCGCCAGTCCGGCGGGTCCAAGGCGTTTCCGCAGCCGGCTGATATAGAGTTCGATGGCGCTGGCGCTCAGTTCGCCGTCGAACTCGGTCATGCTTTCGGCGAGCTGATCCTTGGACACGATCTGACCGGTCCGGTAGAGCAAGGCCTCCAGCAGAAGCAACTCACGGCGGGGCATGTTGACAGATTGCTCATCGATCTCCACCGACCTGTGCACGGTATGGAACGCGATTTTTCCGGCCCGAAGGATCGCGTCCTTCCGGCCATGGCTGCGCCGTATGATGGCACGCAGGCGCGCCTCGAGCTCCGTGATCTCAAACGGTTTCGTCAGATAATCGTCGGCGCCCAGATCGAGCCCGTTGACCCGTTCATCGAGCGTACCGCGCGCAGTCAGGATCAGAACCGGCGTATCGCTGCCGCGCGCGCGGATACGCGCCAGAACCTCCAGCCCATCCATGTCCGGGAGATTAAGGTCCAGCACCACCGCATCGTAGGGAAAGGCGAAGGCAGCCGCTTCAGCATCTCCGCCACATTCGACCACGTCGACCGCATAGTCCCACCCGCGCAGGGCGCTGGAGATGGCCTCTGCCAGACTTCTTGTATCCTCGACGACCAGAACGCGCATGGTCCGAGCGCCCCTCCCAAAGCGCTTTTTGGCCCCTTTTTGCCCGTGGCTTTCATCAGGGCGTCGGGGTCTGTAGTCTTTCAGTCATGTTAGCTCATCTGCGCGCCATCATCATCCTGACGTTCTTCATGGCGTTCTCCGCCCAGGCGGAAGAACTTCGCTTTCCCGCATTGGAGGCCGGGGGCCGGGAAGACGGGGATACGCGACCGGTGATTATTTACAGCTCGATCGACATCCAGGTGGCGCGTCCGCTTATCACCGCCTTCCAGGCCGCACACCCGGCAACGGGCGTCATCTACCACGACCTGCAGACAGTCGATCTGTTTGAACGCATCCTCCAGGAGTCCGGCGAGGGGAAACCGACCGCGGACCTTGCCATCAGTTCGGCGATGGACCTGCAGATGAAGCTTGTGAACGACGGATACGCGCAGCGGTTTCCGGTGAGTGGCAGGGACAGACTGCCGTTATGGTCCGTGTGGCGCGACGAGGCCTTCGGCATCAGCTTCGAGCCGGCGGTTGTCGTCTATCACAAACCCTCGTTTCGCGACCGGGAGCCGCCAAGGACGCGCGCGGAACTCATGGCCTTGCTTGAGAAACGCGACCCGGCATTTTTCGGGCGGGTCGCGACCTATGATGTCGAGCGCAGTGGACTTGGTCTTTTGTTTCTCGCCCGCGACGCCCAGCATTCCGATATGATCTGGCGTCTTGTTCGCCTGTTCGGCGAAAACGGCGTGAAGCTGTACTCAAGCTCCAACGCCATCATCAATCACGTTTCCACCGGAAAATTCGTTATCGGCTACAACTTGCTCGGGTCCTATGCGGCGGCCCGCGCCGCCCAGAACCCCGATCTCGGCATTGCTCTTCTTCAGGACTACACGATTGTCATGTCTCGGATCGCGCTCATCCCCAAGGCGTCCGCAAATCCGCAGGGCGGTGCACGCTTCCTGTCCTTCATTCTCTCTGCGGACGGCCAGAAGGTCCTTGCGGAGGAAATGTACATGAGTGCGCTCAGTTCCGCAGTCACAGGCCCGAATACCGCCGCGGCGTTGCGCCAGCAGATCGGGGCCGGTCTGCGTCCAATCCGGATTGGTCCCGGACTTCTGGTGTATCTCGACCGCATCAAGCGGCGAAAGCTGCTGCACAGCTGGAACCGCGCGCTTGGCGGGCGCTGAAGCCGGCCACGACAGCCTCATGACAGCTTGGGCGGCTACTTTGCCCACTTGCTGTGCAAACTGCGAACAAAGTGAACAAAAACAACAGTCGCGGTGCAGCCGGGAGGAAGGCCATGCGTCGGGCTAACGAACGCACACATCCAATCTTGTCTCTGTCTCCCGGCGACAGCGCGTCGCGAATTCGCTCATGGAGAAGGCAAGATGATACGGATCCAGAAATTCCTTAAGACCATTGCGGCAGCATCCATTGCCGCATTGACCGTGGTGGCTTTCGCACCGGCACAGAGTTCCGCTGCCGATGTCGAGAAGCTGCATTTCCTTATTCCCGGCGGCCCCGGCGGCGGGTGGGACGGCACCGCGCGCGGAACCGGCGAGGCTCTGACCAAATCCGGAAAGGTCAAATCCTCATCCTACGAGAACATGTCCGGCGGCGGTGGCGGCAAGGCGATCGCCCACATCATCGAGACCGCCGACCGGCAGGGCGCGACCCTGATGGTCAATTCCACACCGATCGTGCTTCGGTCCCTGC
>JANQLP010000097.1 GCA_028280515.1 Hyphomicrobiales bacterium | reverse complement strand
CCATGACGCACCAGACATGCTCCCAGCCGGTTGGCAGGCGGAAGAAGGTCGTCGGCCGGACGGATTCTGCGCGCGCGCCCTCAACAGCATCCAAGATGTCACCCTGTGCAATGATTGTTGATGGTGACATGTCACCAAGATACCAGTCTGCAACCGCATGCCGCTCAAGGCATTCCAGAAAGGCGGACCGCTTTGCCTCGGCATCGGTCCGGTGCGCGGCATAGCCGGTGCTCGAGCCGACCCGGCCGATCCGCCCGTCCTTCTCAAGCGGGCAGAACACTTCGGCCGTGGTGCGCTCGATGACGCGGTCGTCGAAGAGGCTGTGAAATCGGACCCGCCCGCCGGAAGCGCCGGCATCCGGCGAAACGAGCCGTCCATCGTCCGGTCGCAGGATCATCGCGTCATGCTCGATCGCCTCACCGATGCAGCCCTCAAACGCGCGCATCAGGGTGTCTCCGCGGCCGCCATAGCTTGCGGCGAGATCGTGACTCTTGTCTCCGAAAGCGATGCGGGACCTGTATGCGCCGAACAGCGGCATTCCCGGAGCCGTGTCGGACCGAAGGGCGAAGATATCGTCGAGGCGCGCAGCGAAGCGCAACAGCCTGATGCGGTGGGCCACGTCATCCGTCGGCACGGGCTGGCCCGACGGGTCCAGGTAGCCGATGAATTGCAGGAACCGGTGTTCGATGCCTTGCTCGCCCGGCGGCGGCGCGGCGTCGGTCGCGCCTTGCATGATGTGCGCGCAGGTCTCGAAGTTGATTTGCATGGTTCGCCCCCCATTGCTCCGTGTCACGAAGTATCGCCCGGTCTCCGTGCCGGGCGAAACCCGCGAAAACTGTCGCAGAGCACAAGGGTTTTCCTCAGACTTGCGCGCCTGATGAGGCTCGCCCGTTTTGTTTCGGCGCGTCTTCAGGAATCACGGAGCAATCACGCTGCGTGGGTAAGTCTTGCCAGCGTGGTTCATCAGCAGGGCTTCGGTTCCGAACTCAGATGGACCCGCTCGCGGAGCAGGGCATGCCGGATCCTCAACGCTACGTCTTCGACTTTCCACGGGTGGGCCGTCCCGAGCCGTTCGCGATTTCTGAGGAGTGGTATCCGGGCGTCAAACGACACTGGGCCAAGTCAACATCGAGCCGGGTTTGCGACCCGCTGCTGGGCATCAAGTCCGTCGTCATTCACGCCACGGCAGGCGTCAGTTCGGAAGGCGCCATGTCAGTGATGAAGGCACATAAGGCCAGTTGGCACTGGGTCGTTCCTAACGAGAGCGAGAGCCAGCACGGACACTTCGTCTGGGCCTGTGTCCCGGAGGCTCGCGCCGCCTGGCATGTGCGGAACTCGGTCTCGCATCCGCGGGTCAATGAAGGACGCAACCGGACCAATCACACCAGTCTGGCGATCGAGATCGTCAACTCGCGGGCCGGCCACATCGCCGAGCCGTTTTCAGACTGGCAGGTCGCTGCGGCGGCGCGGATCGCGCGCTATTGCTGGGCCAGGTATCCGAACGTCCGGCACGTGGTGTCGCACGCCGCCCTTGATCCGGGCCGGAAATCCGATCCGGGCCCGCATTTCCCATGGGACGAGTTCAAGGCGCAGGTGCTGAGACCGTCCGAGCTTGAATCGATCAATCCGCTGGTCGCCGAGACAACACATATCGACCTCCTGCCGGCTGCGACGGGCGTTGACGGATGCTTCGGGTCGGCAGCGCCCGTGTCCCGTGCCGGATTCGCAGCGAGCCAAGGACGACCGAGTGAAGTGACAGGACTGGGTGCTCGCGGGGATGCCCGCGACCGCGCCTG
>JANQLP010000051.1 GCA_028280515.1 Hyphomicrobiales bacterium | reverse complement strand
ATCGAGAAGAGTACCGTCAAAGACACGTCGGAGAACTGGATCGTGCGGCTGAACGAGGCCGGGGTGCCGTGTGGCGAGATCAACACCATCGACAAGGTGTTTGCATCGCCGCAGGTCGAGCATCTGGGACTTGCCTGGGAGGGCAAGAGCCATGAGCGCGGCGACACACGGTTTGTCGGTCAGCCGATTTTCATGAGCCGTATGGAGACAGGCGTGCGTCTGCCGCCGCCGGGACGCGGAGAGCACACGGACGACATTCTCTCCTCTCTCGGATACAGCACGGATGAGATAAAGGGATTGCGCGAGCGCGGGGTCGTGTAGGCCTGCGTTCGACGCACAGGGACAGTTAGATGCTTGATATTGCCAAAACCGAAGAAAAGCTGATCGGCCGCAGGGACGGTCCGGTCGGACACGTGATTTTCAACAATCCGGAAAGGCACAACGCCGTGTCACTCGATATGTGGCAGGCCATGGCCACGGTGATGGACGACTTCCTCGCCGACGACGACATTCGCGTGCTGGTGGTGACGGGGGCGGGCGGCAAGGCCTTCGTTTCCGGCGCCGACATTTCCAAATTCGAATCGGAGCGTGCCACCAAGGAAGCGGTCGCCGCTTACGCGGAGGCCTCCAAGGCGGCTTACGAACGGCTGTACAACTTCCCCAAGCCGACGATCGCCCGCATCGAGGGGTATTGCATCGGCGGTGGCGCCGCGCTCGCCGTGTGCTGCGATTTGCGTGTGTGCAACGAGAGCGCGCGGTTCGCGGTCCCCGCGGCGAAGCTCGGGCTGGGCTATGGTTATGACGGCCTGAAGCGCCTGTCGGATATCGTCGGCATCTCCCGTGCGATGGAGATTTTCTATACGGCGCGGCAGTTTTCCGCGCAGGAAGCCTACGATATGGGGCTCGTGAACGCCGCCGTGCCGGACAATGAGCTTGATCAGGCGGTCGATGACATTACGACCCGCATCGGGCAAAACGCGCCCTTGACCATCGCCGCGGTCAAGCGCGCCGCCCGCGAGATCACCAGGGATCCGGACGACCGCGATCTGAAGGCGCTGGAAGACATGGTCCAGGCGTGCTTCGACTCGGAAGACTATGTGGAGGGACGCCGGGCGTTCATGGAGAAGCGCAAGCCGGTATTCAAGGGCCGCTGAACGGCCGGACAGGAAGGACAGGAACAATGTCAGTTGCAGAAGACTACCGCGAGCAAATGACCGAGGCCGAGTGGCAGGCCCGCGTCGACCTGGCAGCCGCCTACCGCCTCGTCGACATGTTCGGCTGGACTGATCTGCTCGGCACGCACCTCTCGGTGCGTGTGCCCGACGCGAAGGACCAGTTCCTGATCAACCCCTACGGTCTGCTGTTTGAGGAAATCACCGCTTCGTCGCTCATCAAGGTCGATGAGGAAGGCAACGTCCTGTCGCCGACCGAATATGACGTCAATCCTGCAGGTTTCGTCATTCACTCCGCCGTGCATATGGCGCAGCCGGACATCGCCTGCGTCATGCACACGCATACGGCCGCCGGCACGGGCGTCGCGACGCAGAAGGACGGCATCCTGCCGCTCACCCAGCACGCGCTCGCGGTAATCGCCACGACCTCTTATCACGACTATGAGGGCATCGCGACGGACCTCGACGAACGGGAACGGATCGTGCGCGATCTCGGCGACAATCGCGTACTCGTTCTGCGCAACCATGGCCTCCTCACCGTCGGGCGGACGGTCGGCGAGGCGTTCGTGTGGATGTACCGTGCCGAGCGCGCATGCCGCATGCAGCTCGCCTGCCAGCAGGCAGGTGTCGAGCTGGTGCAGATCCCGCAGGATATCCAGGACATCACGATCGAGCGCAACCGCGAGGCAAACGCGCCGGGCGGCCACCGTCCCGTCGGTATCAGGGAATGGCCCGCGCTTCTGCGCAAGCTCGACCGGGCGGATCAGAGCTACAAGACCTGAGCCACCGTACGCGGCTGAAATCCCGGACTTAGATTTCCGGACTGCGCGGGTTGTAGACGCGCGGCGGCACGACCGGCTGTTTGCGCGGCTGCGTGGCCGGTGGAATGATCTCTACCGTGACACCGCCGCGTTCTTCCAGCGAACGCCTGGAAAACGGGTCCTTGACGATCACGCTGGAGCGCGTGCGTGAGGCCTGCTCCATGGCGTCTTCCAGGTCCTCGGCGTCCTGCTGGCGCCACGGCAGCGAATAGAAGCGGGGCTCGATCATGCCGTTGAGGCGCAACCACATATAGATCGCCTTGCCCTCGTCGAAGCTGACACTCAGGACTTCGGCGCGGTCCACGTCGCGTTCCAGCCATGCCCATTCGACGGGCTTTGGCTTCGACAGCAGTCCGACGAACTGAACGTAGACAATCGGCAGGAACAGCGTCATGGCGGCGAGCGCCAGGACCCGGATAGGCGTGTTGCGCGGTGCCCAGATCGCAATGGACGCCAGCAGGGCGGCTGTCCCGACCGCCGCGGCAAAGATGTAGTAGATCACGTCCATGGCGGGTTCCTTTCGGTCTAGTCCTTCCTGGACTGGCCGCGTTCGTAGCCGGTGATCAGCGGGCGGCGCAGGGTCGACACGCTGCCCTCCACGAGGTCGCCTTCGGCCGTCAGGCGGAAGCGGAAGGCGGTTTCCTCCTGATTGCGCTGGCGCAGCTCCACGGTCGACGTGAGGATCTGCCGTGCCGATTCATACTTGCTGCGCACGGAGACGACGACCTTGGCCGGGACCACGAGGCCTGACGGAACGATACCATACATGTGAACGTTCACGATGTACTCGCCCGGCGGAATGCCGCGGCTGTAGCTGATCTCGTAATTCTCGTTGGTCGCGTCGCCCTCGGTTCCGAGGTCGTCGCGCAACAGGTTGAACACGTCGTTGCCCTGATTCCAGAAACCCACCGGCGTCGATTTCGGTCCCTTGACCCACAGATCGACGTCGACGTTCATTTCGCTCGGCCAGTGCAGTTCGACGATCACGTTGCCGGGCGCCTTGTGGTCCTCGGAATCCTCTTCCTTCTTGGTGATGTGCGGCAGCAGCATGATGACCATGGCGACGAAGCCGACGAGCGTGAGCAGGATGACGTCGCGAAAGACAGTATCCGTGGTGTCGTCGTCAAATTCGTCGAGCGGAGTCACTTGCTCTCCCCAAACCGGACGATCTCGGAAATGAGATTGACCGTACCCGTCGCCAGAACGCGGTAATTGATGTTCAGCCAGACATTGAGCACCGCGCCCAGCAGCGTGGTGTACAGGGCGATCGACATGCCCTGGATCAGCGTCGCCACCATGCTCGCCACGCTGTCGGCCTGCGAGACCGCCTGCGCGTTGACCCCGGAAAGCGCAATGATGAAACCGATGACCGTGCCGATCAGGCCGAGAAAGACCAGCAGGTTGGCGATGGTGCGCACGATCTGGATGCGGTGCGAGAGCTTCATCCGTAACGTGGTGACCTGGAGGGCGCGGCTTTCCGCGTCTTTGGTGCGGGCCGACGCCATGTATCTGGCGGCGCGCGCGGTAGCCGCCTTGCCGCCCTCCTTCAGGTCATTGAGGGCGACTGATGTCTGCCAGATCCGGCTGCCGCACAGAGCCAGACCATAGAGAAACACCGCGAAAATGATGGCGGAGAGGATCGCCGTGCTCGGCTCCAGCATGCCCGCGAGCCAACCCTGTATCCACGCGGCGACCGCCAGTCCGGCGGCAACGATATTGATCAATGCATAGCGCAATATGAGAAGGTAGCGGTGCGCCAAGTGACCTCCTTCCCCCGTCGATGAGGGCACGAGCCGTCCTGATCACAGGACCATGAATTCTAGAATAGCCGTCCCGGCGAGTCACACATCGCCGGACCGCCAACACCAGCTTGTGAACGGACAACTCAGGTCTGGGTGCCGCCGTTCACCTGTATGAGCTGACCGTTGATGAAGGCGCCGTCGTCGGACGTGAGCAGGCTGATGGTTGCCGCGACCTCCTCGGGCAATCCGAGCCGGCCCAACGGGATTTTCGACTCCTGCGCGGCGATATGCGCCGCCATGTCCGGATCGTCGGGGTGGTCGCCGGCAATCGGTCCCGGCGAGACGATATTGGTGGAAATGCCGCGCGCGCCGAACTCCTTCGCCAGCGCCTTGGTCAGGCCCCAGGCGGCGTGCTTGGCCACGGAGACATGCGCGCGTCCCTTATACCCGTGAATGGCGTTCATGCCGGCGACGTTGACGATGCGTCCCCAGCCCTTGTCGATCATCCCGGGCAAACAGGCGCGCGACAGCCAGAAGGCCGCCGACATATCCACCGCCAGCACGCGGTTCCATTCCTCCTCGCTCATGTCGAGGAACGGGCTTTCCGGACGGATGGCGGCATTGTTGACGAGGATGTCCACCGTCCCGAATTCATCGAGCGCGGCGCCGGCGATGTCGCCGCACGTCCTGGCGTCACCGACGTCTCCCATGGCGACCAGCGTCTTGACGCCCAGTTTCGCCGCTTCCGCCGCGACCGCGTCGCACGCGTCCTTGTTTCGTGATCCGTTGACCACCACATTGTGTCCCTTTGCGGCGAGCGCGAGTGCCGTCGCGCGGCCGATGTTTCGTCCCGAGCCCGTAATCAGGGCCGTTCTGCGAAGCTCCGTCATCATGTCCTCTGTTCAGGTGACTATTCGGGGATCTCACCGGCGATGGTGATGCGGTGCATCACCCGTTTGAAGCCGTGATAATCGTTGATCGGATTGTGCTGGGTGGCGCGGTTGTCCCAGAAGGCGATGGAACCGGGCTCCCACCGGAACCGGCAGGTGAACTCGGGTCGCGTCTGGTGCTTGAACAGATAATCCAGCAAGGGAGCGCTTTCCGCCTCGCTCATGCCGTCGAAACGGATGGTATGCGCGCCGTTGACGTAGAGCGCCTTGCGGCCCGTTTCCGGGTGCGTGCGGACAACGGGATGAACCGCGGTCAGGACCGTTTCCGGCGTGACCTTGGCGCTGTCGGCCATACGCTCCTGCCGCGTTTCCGAGACCCGGGGCCGGTTCGACACACTCACGCCCCTGAGCGGCGCGAGCAGTTCCTTCAACCCGTCGGAGAGCGTCTCGTAGGCCATGTACATGTTGGCGAACAGAGTGTCGCCGCCATAGGGCGGGAGTTCGCGCGCCACCAGAATGGAGCCCATGGGTGGCTTTTCCAGATAGGTGGTGTCGGAGTGCCAAAGGCCGCCGAAATTCACCGTCTCATGCTCGTGTTTGATCACCAGCATGATGTCCGGATAGCCCTCAACGCCCTTCACCAGCGGATATTCCACGGTGTCGCCGAAACGCCTGGCGAAGGCGAGATGCTGTTCGGGTGTGATATCCTGGTCGCGGAAGAAGATGACGAGGTGCTCGAGAAGCGCGCCCCGGATTTGCGCAATTGTCTCGTCGTTCAGCTCTTGCGAGAGATCGACACCGAATATCTCGGCGCCGACTGCGCCGGCCACGGGGCGAATGTCGAGCGCGTTCGTTGCCGGGCTGGCGGTTTTGGCGAGTTGTGCCACTTTATGGTCCTCCCTGCGTCTTTTTGTTTTGCGCAGTATAGCAAGCCCGCATGGACGATGACTACGCGCCTTGTCCGCCGGTCTTGCCGCCACGCTGCGGCGTTTTCAGCAGCCGTGAAATGACCAGTTGCGCAAGTACGATGATGATCATGACGCGCAGAAGGTGGTGCAGGGCGACATAGGCGGGGTCGAAGTTGAGTACCAGCGCGATCAGGTTCATTTCAGGCTGGCCGCCGGGCGCGTAGGCGAGGGCAACCGCGTACTCGTTGATGCCGGTGGCCCATACGACGAGCACGGTGAAGAGGGCCGCGCCTGCGAGCAACAGGATGGAATAGCCGAACGCGATCAGCACGGGGTTGATGATGTCGCGCAGTGTGAGCCCGACGAACTGACAGCCGATATGCACGCCGATAACGAGCTGTGCCGCGTTGACGAGCTCGATCGGCATGCGTGTCTCGACCCATCCGAACATGTGCAGTGCACCGTTCACAAGCATCGGACCAATGATCGCCGCCCCGGAAATGCCGAGACGCCGCGCGGCCCAGTCGCCGAACACGCCGCAGGCGATCAGGATGAGCACGTCCTGCCATGTGAGTTCGGTGAAATGCGCGACGACCGCGATGGTGCTCGGCAACTCGATGGACTCCGAGAACTGGATCCAGAGCGGCACGAGCACGACGATCACAAGAATGCGTGTGCTGTGAACGATGGAAAGCTTGCGGATGTCGCACTTGCGGTCCTCGCCGATGGCGATCATCGTCTGGAAGCCGCCGGGGACCGCGGCAAGAAACGAGGTGACCCGGTCGAAGCCGGGAAAAAGCCGGAAATAGGGGTAGCCGATGGCGCCCAGGAAGATCACGTAGGGGAAGACGAACATCAGACTGATCGCCATCTCGCCGGCGCGGTCGATCATCTCTGGCGTGAACGCGCTGCCGATGGCGAGGCCGAGAACGATGCGCATGAGCCGGGTGAGGCGGCGTGAAGACGCGATCGGCGCCCGCACGGTAAGTACGGCGAGACACGCAAGCATCGGTCCCAGAAACCAGGGCAACGGCAGGTTCGTGAAGGCGTAGAGGACGGCGCCGACGACCCCGATCAGGAGGGTGAGGACGATGAACGCGGCGCGTTTCGCTTGTCCGGGGGCAAAAATCTGCCGCCAATCCAGCATGGTTTCCCGTCGTCAGTATGATGAGACGCGTCCGAACGGCGCGTCCGGTCCCTGCCCGCCTCTGCCGGCGGGCGTTGGCGGCGAACATACAGCGCATCGATTGTCAGGGATAGCTACAGCGCAAAACAGGTGAATTGACGCCGTGGACGCTCCTGCACTATTTGAAAGTGAGCCGGCATTGAGTCCGGTGCCGATCGGCGCTAGGAAAACCGCATACGACAACAACACCTTCAAGAAACCGACGAGTTGGGAAACGACCATGAGCAAAAGACAGACTTTCCGGAAACTGATCGAAGGCGAGGGCATGACCATTGCTCCCGGAGCCTATGACGGGCTGACGGCAACACTCGTTGGAAAAGCGGGTTTCCCGGCCGTCTATATGACGGGTGCGGGAACATCCGGGTCCATGGGTTACCCCGATTTCGGACTGCTGACACTCACCGAGATGGTGCAGAACGCGGCGCGCATGAACGCCTGCATCGACGTGCCGCTGATCGCCGACGCCGATACGGGCTACGGCAACGAGCTGAACGTGGCGCGCACGATCCAGGAATTCGAACGTGCCGGCGTGGCCGCGATCCATATGGAGGATCAGGAGTTCCCGAAGAAATGCGGGCATCTGGACGACAAGAAGGTCATCCCGCTCGATGATTATCTCGCCAAGGTCCGTGCCGCCGACGACGCACGCACCGATCCTGATTTCATGATCATCGCGCGCACCGACGCCCGCGCCGTGATCGGCTTCGAAGAGGCGATCAAGCGTGCCAACGCTGCGCTTGAGGCCGGGGCGGACATCGCCTTCGTCGAGGCGCCGATGACGCTCGAGGAAGTCAAGGAAGTGCCCAAGATCGTGAACGGTCCGTGCCTTCTGAATGTGGTGCACAGAGGCAAGACGCCGGTGGTCGATATGAATGAAGCGGAGGCGATGGGCTACAAGGTCGCCATTCTGCCGACGTTGCTGTTCCGCAGCGTCATCGGTCTGTGCGAGCACCTGCTGACGGAGCTGAAAGAAAACAATGCCTTCCCGACGCCTCCCGGGGACCTCAGCCCGCACGAGGCGTTTCGCCGTTTCGGATCGGACGAGTGGGACGCGTTGCGCAACAAATACAACACGCGCGAGGTGCCGAAGGCCGCCGCCGAGTAACATCGGATTTGTCCGCAGAATCGAAACCGGCGCCCGAGGGGGCGCCGGTTTTTTGTTTGTCTGAGGTCTGTCGCTACTGCGAGCGCAGCTTGGGATCGAGCGTGTCGCGCACGGCATCACCAAAGAGGTTGAAGCCGAACACCGCGAGCGAAATGGCCACGCCGGGCCAGATGGCAACCCACGGCGCGCTTTCCGCATACTCTTCCGCGCCGCCTTGGAGCATCAGACCCCACGCCGGCGTCGGCTCCTGCACGCCGAGGCCGAGATAGGACAGCGAGGCCTCCAGCAGGATCGCCTGGCCGACGAAGGCGGTGATCATGATGAGGTAAGGCGCCATGACGTTGGGAACCATGTGGCGCATGATGATGCGGGTGTTGGAGAAGCCGTTCGCGCGGGCCGCGTCGATATAGGGAATCTCGCGGATTGCGAGGGCCGACGAGCGCACCACCCGGGCGCAGCGCGGTACGAACGGGATGGTGATGGCGATGATCACGTTCTGGACGCCGGTGCCGAAGATCGCGACGACGGCAAGTGCCAGGATGATCAGCGGAAACGCCATCAGGATATCCATGATGCGCTGGAAGATGAGATCGAACTTGCCGCCGAAAAACGCGCTGGCGACGCCGAGAATAAGCCCGAGCGTCGCGCCGACGAACGCGGCCGTGAAGCCGACGAACAAGGCGGTCCGCGCGCCGTAAATGATGCGCGAGAGCAGGTCACGCCCGAACTGGTCAGTGCCCAGCAGGAAATCGAAATTCGGCGCCGTCAGCATGTGCTCGAAAGAGTTCGCTTCCGGGTCGTACGGCGTCAGGACGGGCGCGAAGATCGCCGCGATGATCATGATAGCGACAATGGCGAGGCCGGCCGATCCGAGAGGCTGTTTGCGGACAAAGTCACGTGCGACGGCCCAGTATGGCCGCTTGTCGGCGAGTTCCTCGAATTCAGCTTCGACGCGGGCTTCCGATGTCGTAACCATGGCGCTTTACCTCTTAAGCGTATCTGATGCGCGGATCGAGCCACGCATAGGCAATGTCGACGATGAAGTTGGTGAACACCGCCACCGTCACCACCACCATCACAAGGGCCTGGGTCAGCGAATAGTCCTTGTTGAGGACGGATTCCACGAACAGCTTGCCCAGTCCGTTGAGATTGAACACCTGTTCGGTGACCACGAGGCCGCCCATCAGAAACGCGAACTCGATGCCGAGCACCGTGACGACCGGCAGCAGAGAGTTCTTCAGGGCGTGCCGGTTGATGATGATCTTCTCCATCAGACCCTTCGCGCGCGCGGTGCGGATATAGTCCTCGCGCATCACCTCAAGCAGGGCCGATCGCGTCATACGGGTCGCCACCGCAGAGTACCGGTATCCGGTCGCCACCGCCGGCCATATGAGCTGTGTGAGGTTGCCTATGGGGTCCTCGAACGGTGAGACGTATTCGATAGGTGGCATCCATGGCGTGCCGAACCAGGCCTGGCTCACCACCAGCAATCCGAGAATGATCAGAATGCCGAGCCAGAACGACGGAATCGCGATGCCGGCAATAGAGAAGGCGCGGACGAAGTAGTCGAGCCACGTGTTCTGCCGGACGGCGGAGATCGTGCCGAGCGGAATGGCGATCAGGATCGACACGAGCGTCGCCATGATGGCCACTTGCAGCGAGAGCTGGAAGCGCAGGCCGATCTCGTAGGTGATCGGTTTGCCCGTCCACATGGACGTGCCGAGGTCAAAAGTGAAAAAGCCTGACAGGAAGTGCCAGAGCTGAACAATCATGGGTGCGTTCAGCCCGAGTTCTTCGCGGCAGAGATTGATTTGTTCCTCGTCGACGTAAAGGCCGGTGCCCGCAAGGCGGATCTCGCAGACGTCGCCGGGAATAAGGCGCATCAGGAAGAAGACGAGGATCGCCGCCCCGATAAGGGTCGGGATCATCAGAAGGACGCGCTTAAGTATATATTGCCACATGGCGTTTTGTTTGTCCCCAGTTGTGCCCCAAGGGAGGCTCCCGCCGGCGACTTTCGCGGTCGCCAGCGGGAGCCTCAGTCATGCAAATGGACGTGCCGTCGCCCTACTTGTCCAGCCAGACGTTGTCGAGCTGTTGGTTCAGGTAATGGCTCGGTGCGATCTTCCAGCCCTTCACGTATGAACGGTGCGGGTTGATCTTGTACCACCACAGCGTAATGCCCATGTGGGCCTGGTCGGACAGAGCACGCTTCTCATACTCGCGCATCAGCTTACGTTGCTCTTCCTCGGTCTCGGCCCGGAGAAGCTTGTCGTAGATCTTCTCGAGTTCCGGATCGTCATATTCGCCGTAGTTGTTGCCGGCGGAACCAAGGAACTTGGTCACGTCCGCAATCGGGTTGATGACGCTCTGGCAGTTGAAGTCGATGGACACGTCGAAGTCCTTCTTCTTGCGCAGAATGTCATAGAACACCGGGCTCGGGTTCACCTGCTGCTCAACGTCGAGGCCGACCTTCTTCCACTGGTCGATCAGCCACGTGCCGACGACCTTGTACGGCTGGTCGACGCCGCGGTTGTTGAGCGTGAACTTGAGGTTTTCCTGACCGGCTTCCTTGAGAAGGCGGCGCGCCTCGGCGCGGTTTGCTTCGATGTCCGTGCCATACCCGGCAAGCTGCGTCAGCTCTTCCTTGGTCGCCGCGAGCGGATGACCGGGGAAGGCCACGCCGCCGACCGTCTTCACGATCGCGATGCGCGACAGGTACTTCGAGCCGCCCCAACGGTCGACCGCGAGGGTCAGGGCGCGGCGGACGCGCGCGTCATCAAACGGCTTCTTGGTCTGGTTCGGCGTGAACATCAGCACGCAGTTCCAGTCGCTTTCCTGGACCGTGATGTCGTCGCCCAGAGCCTTGACGAGGTCGTCACGGGCTTTCGGCGGGAAACCGCGGAATTCGATGGCCGCGCGGTCGCCGCGAATGGCCTGAAGCCGCAGCGCCATCTTCGGAGCCGAAATGGCCTTGAAGCCATCAAGATGGGGTTGACCCTCGTGATGGTAGTTGTCGTACTTCTTGCCTTCCACGAACGAACCCGGCTGATGCTGGACAAACGTGAACGGACCGGTGCCGTTGATGTTCTGCTTGTGCCAGGTGTAACCGTGCGTATCGAGATCCTTCTTCGAGTAGATGAAGTTGAAAGGGGTCGCGACCGCCGGCATGAAGGCGCCGGACGGGAACTTCAGTTTGAAGACAACCGTTTCGTCGTCCGGGGCTTCGACGGACTCAACCATCTTGAAGAACGCCTTACGGGCGCTCGCAACACCCTCCGGCGGGAAAATGATCTTCTGGAATGTCGCCGCAACGTCCTTGGCCGTCATCGGCGTTCCGTCGTGGAACTTGAGGCCCTTCTTGATCTTGAAGGTGTACTTCGTGCCGCCGTCTTCGCCCTTCGGAACGTCGCCTTCGCAGACGTCACAGACGAAATCGGTCGGGGAAGAGGGGTTATCAGGGTTGACGCGGATCAGCAGGCTGTAGAACGGCGCGATCGGATGGATCATGCCGAACGTCGTCTCGACATGCCCGTCATAGGACGGGATCTTGGAGCCGACCACGAAGTTCAGAACTCCACCCTTTTTCGGGGTTTCAGCATGCGCCAAGTCAACCGCACCGAAGGCCAGGGCAAGCCCTGCCGCAAGCGGTACGGCAAACTTCAAACGTGGGAATTTCATACTATTCCTCCCTTTACAGTTTTGGGAACTTAGCGTGTTCCCGGAACGCGAGACCCTTCTGGGGGGTCATTTCAGATTTCCTTACAGGCCACCCAGTGACCTGGCCGGATTTCTCTGAACTCTGGCACAACTTCCGTGCAGCTATCAACAGCGATGGGGCAGCGTGGATGAAACACACAGCCGGACGGCGGATTGATCGGGCTCGGGATCTCGCCCTTGATGATCTGGTGCGCGCGTTTTTCCTCGACCGCCGGGTCGGGGATCGGCACGGCGTTGAGAAGCGCCTGCGTGTAAGGGTGCAAGGGATGATCGAACAACTCATCGCAGTCGGCCAACTCGACCATCTTGCCCAGATACATCACCGCCACGCGATGACACAGATGACGCACGACACTCAGATCGTGCGCAATAAACAAATATGTGAGATTGAACTCGTCCCTCAGATCCTCAAGCAGATTGATCACCTGGGCCTGGATCGAGACGTCGAGGGCGGAGACCGCCTCGTCGCAGATGATGAACTCCGGCTTCACCGACAGCGCGCGCGCAATGCCCACACGCTGGCGCTGGCCGCCGCTCATTTCGTGCGGATACCGGTCGGCGAATTTGGGATTGAGACCGCACACTTCGAGAAGTTCGAGCGCGCGTTTCCGCCGCGCGGCCTCATCCGGTTCCGTGTTGTGAACCTTCATCGGCTCGGTGATGATCTCACCGATCTTCATGCGCGGATTGAGCGATGAATACGGGTCCTGGAAGATAACCTGAATGCGCTGGCGCAACGGGCGCATTTGCTGCTTGTTCAGAGTATTCAGATTGTGGCCGTCATAGATGATGTCGCCACTGGTCGCCTTCTCAAGCTGCAGGATGCAGCGTCCGGTCGTCGTCTTGCCGCAACCGGACTCTCCAACCAGGCCGAGTGTCTCGCCTCTCATGATGTCGAAGTTGAGGCCGTCGACCGCTTTCACATGGGCGACGACCTTCGGGATCAGCGCGCCCTCGGTTACGGGGAAGTGCATCTTCAGGCCACGGACATTTATCAGCGTCTCGGTAAATTTGGGTTTGGTTGCGCGCGCCGGCGTTGTCCGCCGTTTCGCGGCTGTGCCGCGCTTTGTCGTCGTCTTGCGTGTGCCCGCCGGTTTCCGGGCTGTTGCGGTCTTGCGTTTTGCAGCCGGTTTGGACCTTGCCGTGCTCATGATGCCTTCCTCAGCTTTTTGGTTTGAGCGGCGGTGGCGCGTGCGCTCTTGGCCACCCGTTCTTTCGACCAGCAGGCCGCGATGTGCGGGCCTTTGACCTTCTCAAGCGGAGGGAACTCCTTTGCGCATTTTTCGACTGCAAACCCGCATCGCGGACGGAACGCGCAGCCGTCGTCGAGACGCGTCAGATCCGGCGGCTGTCCCTCAACCGGGTCGAGCTTCGCCTGCCGCGGCATATCCATGCGCGGAACCGACTTCAGCAGCGCCAGCGTGTAGGGATGGCGCGGGTTGTGGTAGATATCGTGTGCCGTGCCGCTCTCGATGATCTTGCCGGCGTACATGACGTTCACGCGGTCGGCATAGCGGGCCACGACTCCGAGATTGTGGGTGATGACGATCAGCGCCACGCCCAGACGGCGTGTGAGATCCTTCATGAGTTCCAGAATCTGCGCCTGAATTGTCACGTCGAGTGCGGTCGTCGGCTCGTCGGCAATGATGAGTTTCGGCTCGCACGCCAGCGCCATGGCGATCATCACACGCTGGCGCATGCCACCGCTGAGATGGTGCGGGTACTGCACCAGGCGGCGTTCCGGTTCGGCAATGCCAACCAGACCGAGCAGTTCGATGGCCCGTGCGTCCGCCGCTTCGCCGGTGACGCCGAGATGCTCTTCAAGGGTTTCGGTCAGTTGCCGGCCGATCGTGAGCACCGGGTTGAGCGAGGTCATCGGCTCCTGGAACACCATACCGATATCCTTGCCGCGCAGGTCCCGCATCTCGGCTTCGCTGAGTTTCAGGATATCGCGGCCCTGAAACATGATGCTGCCTTCGACGATTTTGCCCGGGGGATCGGGGATCAGGCGCAAGATCGACATTGCGCTGACCGATTTTCCGCACCCTGACTCACCGACAATGGCGACGGTCTCGCCTTCGTCCACATCGTAGGTGATTCCATCGACCGCCTTGACCGTTCCAGCCGATGTGTAGAACTGAGTTTTCAGTCCCTCAATCTCAATTAACTTGGGCAATGACCCAATCCCTCCCTGAACCAACTTATCTTTTTGGCGCACTACTTCGTTTGGCTGCGCATGCCGCAGCCTCACCCCCTGTGCACCTTGGGTCACAATGCAATGGAAGGGACAGCGAAAGTCAAGTGAACTCTCAAAACTGGTTTACGTTGATCAACGAATTTCTATCGAATTATTCCCTTCGATGCCGCGCACCGCGCCCGTCGCATTATACGTGCTGAAGATGAAACTATTTTTCTTGCGCTGGCAGTACCGCCAAAAAGACCGGTTCTCCGGGCGTCTCGCCCGGTAAAACCAAAGCGACCGCTGCCGTCGTTAACCCAGATGATCCATGGTTGCAGTTTGCCTTCCATATGTACATTTCGGCGGCCCCACCGGGTGTTCGAGACCATCTATCGAACAGATTTGGGATATCCATAAGTCGTGGACGCCTAGTGCTGCGCTCGGGTTGATGCGATACCGCGACCAGACAGAAATCGGCGAAAGCAGACGAATGGCGATCAAGGTTATCAGCTTCGACATGTGGGACACGCTTGTCGACGACGACTCCGACGAAGGCATCCGCGCCACCCGCGGATTGCGGTCGAAACGGGATCAGCGCAGGCATCTGGTCTGGCAGGCACTGAATGAGATCGAGCCAACGGACTATGAGCGGGTTGCGCTCGCCTATGACACGGCAGATGCCGGATTCAATCTCGTTTGGAAGAAACTCCATATCAACTGGACGCTGGAGCAGCGCTTGGGCGTGGTGCTCGACGGGCTTGGCCGCACGCTCCCGGCGGACGCATTCGAGCGCCTGGTCAACGACACCGCGGACATGGAAGTGGAGATTCCCCCAAATCCGATTGACGGGGTCGCCGGATCGCTTGCGGCGCTGGCCAGAGACTACAAACTCTGCGTCGTCTCCGATGCAATCGTGACGCCGGGCACCGGACTGCGCGAGATCCTCGACGGACACGGTCTGAAACGCTACTTCAGCGCGTTTGCGTTTTCCGACGAGGTCGGACGTTCGAAGCCCCACGCATCCATGTTCAACACCGCGGCGCGCGCCCTTGGGGTCGAGCCCCATGAGATCATCCATGTCGGCGACCGCGACCAGAACGACGTAAAGGGCCCGCATGCGATCGGCGCGAAGGCCGTTCTGTTCACCGCAACGCGTCCCGACGATGCCGGCGCCACCACCGCCGATGCCATCTGCGGCAGTCATCGTGACCTTCCCGGCGTGATTGCCGAGGTGGCCGAAAGGGCCGACGCGGAAGGACCGTCCGCATGAGCCGCGTTCCCCGGTATCTCGTTCTTGACGGATATGCGAAGGATGGCCGCGCAAACCTGAAGGCCGGCGGCGCGTCGACGGCGGGCGAGCTTTACAAGCGCATGCTGAAAGCATGTACTCCGGGAGGTAAGGCCGAAATTGACGTCGTCTTTCCCGCCGACCCGGACGCCACCCTGCCCAAGGGGGCTGCGATCGGACAGTACGACGGCATCGCGTGGACGGGGTCGAGCCTAACCGTGTTTGAGCCCGGGCCGTTCGTGACCCCGCAAATCGAATTCGCGCGCGCGGCCTTCGAGGCGCGGGTCCCGAGTTTCGGTTCGTGCTGGGCAGCGCAAATCGCCGTTGTCGCCGCCGGCGGCGCGTGCGCGCGCAATCCGAAGGGCCGGGAGATGTTCCTGGCGCGCAAAATCGGGCTGACCGGCGATGGGCGCGCACACCCGCTTTACCGCGACAAGAAGGGTGTGTTCGATGCCTGGATCAGCCACGACGACGAGATCACGCATCTCCCGTCGGGGGCGCAGATCCTTGCATCGAATGACTTCACCCAGGTGCAGGCGGTCTCGGTCACATATCAGGGCGGCGATTTCTGGGGCCTGCAATACCACCCCGAATATGACCTGCATGAAATGGCGCGCCTTTGTTATTGTCGCCGCGAGAAGCTGATTGCGCTTGGCTTCTTCAAGGACATGGATGCCGCCGACACGTTCGTCAACGACCTTGAGGCGCTGCATCAGGATCCCTCGCGCACGGATCTCTCCTGGCGCTATGGGATCGATGAAGACGTCATGAACGAAGACATTCGCTTGCGCGAGGTGCGCAACTGGATCGAGCAGCAGGTGGTGCCGCGCATGAATGGTGCCGCGAACTGAGTTTTTTCCTGATACGAGTCATGGACGCAGCCACCCGTTCCACGCCATTAAGGCGCAATGGCGACCAGACGCTCAAGACGGATAGGCAGTGAAGGCGATACAGCCGTGTCGCAGCACGCTGTGTTCGCGCACATGGCGGACCCCAACTCCCATGACCATGCCCCGGACGGCGTGGAGCGCATCGATACGCACGCGGCCGTTGTCTTTCTGAGCGGTGACTACGCGTACAAGATCAAGCGGGCGGTCAGGCTGCCCTATCTCGACTTCAGCACGCTTGAGAAACGACGTGCCGTGTGCGAACGGGAGGTTGAGATCAATCGCCGCACAGCGCCGGACATCTATCTCGGGGTCCTCCCCATCGTCCGGACGTGCGACGGCTTGCTCGCGATAGCCGGAAAGGGTGAACCCGTCGAGTGGGCCATCAAGATGCGCCGCTTCGATCAGGCGGAACTGTTTGACCGGCTGGCGCGCGCCGGCGCGCTTCCCCTCGAAATGATGCAGCCTCTGGCCAGAGAGGTTGCGGATCTCCATAGTGGTGAAAGGCCGCAGCGTTCCCGCGACGGCGCGAAGATGATGAAGCAGGTCATCGAACCCGTCCTGACCTCGCTCGGCGGTGACCCGGCCGTGCTGAACAAGAGCGAAGTCGCCGACTACGCCGCCGATGCGCGCCGCGAATTGCGCGCCCAATCGAGCCTGTTGCGCGCCCGCGCCGGCCAGGGCTATGTGCGCCACTGCCATGGCGATTTGCATCTGCAGAACATCGTCCGGATCGACGGCACGCCTGTGCTGTTTGATGCCATCGAGTTTGACGAGCGGATCGCGACCATCGACACGCTGTACGACGTGGCGTTCCTGCTGATGGACTTGTGGCATCGTGATCTGCGCGCCCATGCAAACCTTCTGCTCAACGCCTATTTGGCCCAGACGGGACAAGATAGGCCGGTTGTATCGCTGCGCGGACTGGCGCTGCTGCCGCTGTTCCTGTCGGTGCGGGCGAGCGTGCGGGCGATGGTCGGGCTCGACCGGCTGCCGTTCACGAAAAAGGCGGGTCAGAAGGCGGCGCGCGACGACGTGGCCGTCTATTTCCGAATGGCGCGTGAATTCCTGCAACCGCAAGCGCCGCAACTGATTGTGATCGGCGGCCTGTCGGGAACCGGCAAGTCCACGCTCGCGGTCGCGCTCGCACCGGCGGTTGGCGCCGCACCCGGCGCGGTCGTGTTTCGCAGCGACATCGAGCGCAAGCGTCTGGCGGGCGTTGGCGAGACCACGCGGCTGGACGCGGCGCAATATACGGCCGCGGCGACGGGGCGCGTCTACCGCGCGCTCGCGGCGAAAGCAAAGGCGGCGCTTGGCGCAGGCCGGACGGTGGTCGTGGACGCCGTATTCGCCCGTCCCGATCAACGCGCGCGCATCGAGCAGATCGCCGGCGATGCAGGTGCACCGTTCGCAGGACTCTGGCTCGAGGCGCCGGACCGGGCGATGGTCGAACGCGTCGAGGCGCGCAAAGGGGATGCATCCGACGCCAACGCGCGGGTCGTCACAGAACAATTGACCTATGACACCGGCCCCATCGCCTGGCACCACGTGGATGCCGGCGGCAGCCCGGAAGACGTGCACTTGCGCGCAATGGAGGTGCTCAAGGCCTTGCGGTGAGGCTCTAGTAGCCCATCGCGCAGCCGTCCTTGCGCGGGTCGGAGCCGCCTGTCAGAACGCCCTCGTCCCAGTCGATCCAGATCGCCTGGCTGCCGCCGATGGGTTTCGGCGGGGCGATGAGATCGTGGCCTTTGGCCTTGAGGGCGTCGGCCACTTTTGCGGGCAGGCCGCTTTCCGCCTGAACCGTGTGCTCGCCGGGGTTCGGGAAAATGCGCGGATAGTCCTGCGCCTCCTGGATGTCGAGACCGTAGTCGAACATGCGGGTGAGCAACTGCATGTGACCGTAGGCCTGATACTCGCCGCCCATGACGCCGTAGGACATGACCGCCTTGCCGTTCTTCGTGACCATGCCCGGTATGATCGTGTGCAGGGGGCGTTTGCCCGGCGCAATGCAGTTGGGATGGCTCGGGTCGAGGCTGAAGCCCATGGCGCGGTTGTGCAGGACAATTCCGGATTTGGGCGCCATCAGTCCGGAGCCGAAATTGTAGTAGAGCGTGTTGATGAAGCTGCAGGCGTTGCGGTCCTTGTCCACGACGGTGATGTAGACCGTGTCCTTGTGCTGCGGCCCGGAAACCGGCGGTATGTCGGTCATGGCCCGTTCGGGGTCGATGTGACCGCGCAAATCCGCGGCATGCTCCTTCGACAGCAGCCAGTCGATCGGCACGTTGGCGTAGGCCGGGTCGGCCACATAGGTTGCGCGATCATTGTAGGCGAGGCGGCCCGCTTCGATTTCCTGGTGCAGGCGCTCCGGGTCGAGCGGATCGTCGCCGACCTCAATTTCGCTCATCATGTTGAGCAGCAGGAGGGCGATGATGCCCTGACCGTTGGGCGGACACTGATGCATGGTGTGGCCGCGGAAGTCCGTTGAGATCGGGTCCACATAGGTGCCCTCGACGTCCGCGAAATCCTCCATGGTGTGGAGACCGCCCTTCGATTGCAGATAGTCGACCATGTCCTGTGCAATCTCGCCGTAATAGAAGGCGTCCCGTCCGTTCTCGGCGATCTTTTCGAGCGTGTTGGCGAGTTCCGGCTGATGGTGCAGCGTCCCGCGGGCGGGCGTCTTGCCGTTGCGCAGGAAGACGCGCGACAGGTTCTCGTCGTTGCTGATGAGATCGTGCTGGCTCTCAAAGTCGACGCTGACCCGAGAGGAGACCGGATAGCCGTCTCGTGCATATTTGATCGCCGGACGCAGCAACTCATTGAAGTGCCTGGTGCCGTGATCGTTGAGCAAACGGTCCCAGCCGTCGATCGCGCTCGGAACCGTGACCGAATGCGGGGTCTGGCGTTCGATCTCGGTAATGCCATGCTCCTGGTACCACTCCACATGCGCCGCCTTGGGCGCCCGTCCCGAGCCATTGAACGCAACGATCTCGCCGCCGCCGCCCTTCGAATAGAGGCAGAAGCAGTCGCCCCCGATGCCGGTCGATTCCGGTTCGACGACGCATTGCACCGCGCACGCGGCCACCGCCGCATCCATGGCATTGCCGCCGGATTTGAGGACATCGACGGCCGTCTGCGTCGAGAGCGGATGCGACGTGCTGGCCATGCCCTCGGTCGCATGGACAGGCGAGCGGCCCGGGAGTTCAAGATTTCTCATGGATCTTCCTGTTTTCCTGACCCGCATGAAGGGGGTTTATTGGGTCGGCGGACAAGAGTTAGAACTGCGCGCGGAACAGGGCAAGCGCCGATTGTGCAAAAGTGATCAGCCATCGCGGCAAAAAAACTTCGCTGCATCGGGCGCAGGTGTTATCTGGCGCGCGACAGATTCGACGGGGACAGGATACATGGCCAAAAACCATATCGAACTGCAAAGCGACACCCAGACCAGACCGACGCCTGCCATGCGCGAGGCGATGGCGTCCGCCGAAGTCGGCGACGAGCAGGGGTTCAACGACCCCACCGTCAACGCACTGACGGAACGTGTTGCCGAACTGTTCGGCAAGGAGCGCGCCGTTTTCCTGCCGTCGGGCACCATGTGTAACCAGATCTCGGCCGCGGTCCATTGCGGTCCGGGTGATGAGATCATCGCCGAGCGTTCCGCGCACATCATCGGTGTGGAGGCCGGCGGTGCGTCGGTGCTGGCGCGCGCGGCGCCGCATCCGATCGATGGCGAACGGGGCGTGTTCACGGCGGAACAGGCGGAAGCCGCCATTCGCTTCCCGTCGCGCTACGCGCCGCGCAGCCGCGTCATCTCGATCGAGCAGACGGCAAATCTGGTGGGCGGAACGGTCTGGCCGCTCGACACCGTCCGGCAAATCGTGGGCGTAGCACAAGACCATGGACTGAAGATGCATATGGACGGCGCGCGTGTGCTCAACGCCGTGGTCGCGTCCGGCGTTTCGGCAAAGGATTATGCGCAAGGGTTCGACTCCGTCTGGGTTGATCTTTCCAAGGGACTGGGCTGTCCGGTCGGTGCGGTGCTGGCCGGCTCGTCCGACTTCATTGATCAGGCCTGGCGCTGGAAACAGCGCGTCGGCGGCTCCATGCGCCAGGCCGGCATCATTGCGGCGGCAGGGGTCTATGCCCTCGACCATCACGTCGAGCGGCTGGCCGAGGACCATGCGAATGCGAAACTGCTGGCCACATGTCTCGCATCGGTTCCGGGGCTCGGCGTCGAGCCGGCGCATGTCGACACCAACATCGTCATCATTGACGTTTCCGCCTCCGGTTCCGACGCGCCGACCTGGAGCCAGCGGCTCGGAGAAGAAGGCGTGCGTCTCTCCCCGATCGGCCTGAACACCTTGCGCGCACTGACCCACCTCGATGTCACGCGCAAGGAAGTGGAGCAGGCGGCGGAGATCTTCAAACGCCTCGGTGAAGGCGAGCTTGCCGCGGCCTGAGGCGGGTGTGGGCACACGCCGCCTCGATTCGGCTCGAGCGCTGTGGCATGTTTACGGTTGGAACGTGCAGTCGAACATCGAAGGGACCTGATTGCCGTTGGCAAACCTCGATACAGACGTCGCGTGGTGGGCGCATGCCGCCCGCCAACTCGAGAGCCTGACATCGCCCGATCAGACCGCCTGTCAGGCCGCGCGCGCCCGGCAGGAGAACCTGACCAAACCGCCCGGTGCGCTTGGAAAGCTTGAGGACCTTGCCTGCTGGCTGGCCGGCTGGCAGCAAAGCGAGGCGCCGCAGCTTGAAGCCGTCGAAGCACTGGTATTCGCCGGGAACCATGGCGTGACAATGCAGGGCGTCTCTCCCTATCCATCGACGGTGACCGCGCAGATGGTGGAGAACTTCAAGGCGGGCGGGGCGGCGATCTGCCAGTTGTGCGACGCGTACGGGATCGACCTGAGCGTCGTGCCGCTCGATCTGGAAAACCCGACCGTAGACATCAGCGAAGCGCCGGCAATGTCCGAAGAGGAATGCGCCGCGGCGATCGCGCGAGGCGCCGGAGCGGTCAATGCGGCTTGCGACCTATTGGTGTTGGGCGAGATGGGGATCGGAAATACCACAGCCGCCGCTGCGCTGTGCTGCGCGGTGCTCGGCGGCGAAGCGTCCGACTGGACGGGACCGGGAACCGGTCTCGACGCGTTAGGCGTTGCCCGCAAGGCGGAAGTCGTGGCGCGCGCCGTCGATCTGCACATGCCGTTTTGCCATGAACCGTTCGAGGCGCTCCGGCGGCTGGGAGGGCGTGAGATCGCCGCCATTGCGGGCGCCATCATGGAAGCGCGGTCACGCCATATTCCGGTGCTTCTGGACGGCTTTGTGTGTACCGCAGCGGCGCTTGTCCCGGAGAGCACGCGCCCTGGCGCGCTCGATCACTGTCTGGCCGGGCACCTGTCCGCCGAACCGGGTCACGGCCGCCTGCTCGCCGCCCTCGGTCTCGATCCGCTCGTCGATCTCTCCATGCGGCTCGGCGAAGGCACGGGTGCCGCCGTCGCCTATGCGGTGTTGCAGGGCGCGGTCGCCACGCATAACGGCATGTCGACCTTCGTGGCCGCCGGCGTCGACAACAAGGCCTGAGCGACCGTGCGCGCCATCCCGGTCGATCTGTTCAACGCCTTTGGTTTGCTGACGCGGCTTCCGGTGCCCGCGACGCACTCCGGCGAGGCCGGCGCGCTCGCCCGCAGCGTCTGGGCATATCCGATCGTTGGCGCCGTGGTCGGCGCGGTTGCCGCGCTCGTCTGGTTTGCCGGACAACTGGCGGGGCTCGGCGGGGGACTGTCCGCCGGACTTGCGCTGGCCACGCAGGTCTTGGTCACCGGTGCTCTTCACGAAGACGGTCTGGCGGACTTTGCCGACGGTCTCGGTGGTGGCCGTGACCGCGAGCGTGCCCTTGCCATCATGCGCGACAGCCGGATCGGAACGTATGGCGTGCTGGCGCTTGTGCTGGTGCTCGGGCTGCGCTGGGGCGGCATCGCCGAATTGCCGCTCTTTCAGGTGCTGGCCGGGCTCATTTGCGCAGGGCTTCTGGGCCGCCTCGCGATCGTTGCGTTGCTGGTGCTGTTGGCCCCCGCGCGTACCGACGGTCTCGGTGCGACGGTCGCGTCGCCCCCGTTTGCCGCGGTGTTGACTGCGTTTCTGATCAGCGCGGCGATCGTGTTTCTTCACTTCCCGGTTCTTGTGGCAGGGCTCGCCTTTGCGGTCGCGGCGGTCGCGGTCGCCGTCGTGGCGGTGCTCGCCAAGCGCAGGATCGGAGGCTATACCGGAGATGTGCTGGGCGCCGGCGAGCAATTCACGGAAATGGCGGTGCTCGTAACACTGGCGGCGGCATTATGACGGGAACCGGTAAATCCATTTTGGTCATCGGCGGCGCGCGCTCCGGCAAGAGCCGGTACGCGGAGGCCCTTGCCGCCACCTGGAATGGCTCGAAGATCTATTTCGCGACCGCCGAACCGGGCGATGAGGAAATGGCCGCGCGCATCGCGGCGCACCGGGCGCGGCGCGGGAGGGACTGGCACACCGTCACCGCGTTGCTCAATCTGCCCGATGCGCTGCGCGAATGTTCCGACAAGGACGCCTTCATTCTGATCGACTGCCTGACCATTTGGCTGTCCAACGTGTTTCTCGCCAAAAACGACTGCGCAACGGCGGTTGAGGATTTGCTCGAGGCGCTGGACCATACCCAGGGCATGACCGTGCTGGTCTCCAATGAGGTCGGCGGCGGCATCGTGCCGGAAAACGCCCTTGCGCGCCGTTTCCGCGATATTGCCGGCGAGACCAATCAGAAGGTCGCAGCCATTGTCGACGAAGTGGTTCTGGTCACCGCCGGTCTGCCGCAGGTGCTCAAATCGTCCACGAAATGATGCAACCGGTGACAACGAGCGCGGTCAGTATGTTCAGCCCGGTATTGTAGAGCTTCAGCGCGTCGGTGATGTCGCCGCCTTTGAGTTTTTTGCGGCCGTTGCCCATCCAGGCGAGATTGACCGCTTTCCCACCATAGCTGCGCGGACCGCCGAGGCTTATGCCAAGCGCGCCGGCCATGGCGGCTTCCGGCCACCCGGCGTTGGGAGAGACGTGGCGCGGGGCGTCGCGCGCCATGGACCGGACTGCCTCGGCGCCCGACGCGCCTCCCGTCAGCGCGCCGGCGGCTGCAATGACCCAGCCCGTCATGCGCGCCGGCACGAGATTGACCAGATCGTCGAGACGGGCAGCGGGCCAGCCGAAGTCGAAATACTGATCCGTCTTGTGGCCGATCATGCTGTCCGCCGTATTGATCGCCTTGTAGAGCGCGATGCCGGGCAGGCCGCCGACGAGAAGCCAGAAAAGGGGTGCCGTCACCCCGTCCGACATGTTCTCCGCCAGGCTCTCGACCGCGCCCTTCGCGACGCCGCTCGCATCGAGTTTCTGGGGATCTCGCCCGACAATATGCCGGACGGCATCCCGGCCGGCTTCGAGGCTCTTGGACAGGCCGTCCGCTACGGCCCGCACATGATCTTCGAGCGACTTCTGCGACAACAGCGTGCTGGCGAGCAAGGCTTCGATGATCCAGCCCGCTTCGCTCACGCGCAGGTAGTGGGTGAGCAGCAGCGTCACCGAGAGGGTGATCCCGAGCAGCACGAGAAGCGCCTGCACGCCGCGCAATCTGTCGGTGGGCGGATCATTGAAGAACTTGTCCAGCCATCCGATCAGCTTGCCCATCCACTCCACTGGGTGCCCGATCCGGTGTTGCAGACCTTTCGGGTAGCCAAACAGCCGTTCGGTCAGCAGGGCCACCGCGGCGATGATGAAATTCAATTCGAAAAACAGGGAACCCGCGACATCGGCGCTCACCGGCGCTTCTCCCATCCCGCGCGCTCAAGTTCCGGGTCGATATGCTCCTCCTGCGGGTACCCGACGCACAGATAGGCGACCAGCGACCATGATGCCGGAATCGACAGCGCCTCCTTGACCGTTTCGGGTTCGAGGATGGAAACCCAGCCGACACCGAGGCCCCAGGCGCGCGCCGCGAGCCAGAAGGTCTGAACCGCGGTCACCACGGAATAGCGCAGCGTTTCCGGCATGGTCTGGGAGCCGAGCCCTTTGCCCTTTTCCGTTGTTTCATCGCAGAACACGGCGAACTGCACCGGGGATTCCTTTAGCCCCTCAAGCTTCAGGGTCGCGTAGAGGCTGGCGTTCTCTCCGTCATACCCGTCCAGGGCCTTGCGGTTGCAGCGCTCGAACGACGCGATGACGGCATCGCGTTCCGCCTTGCCGGCCACCGAAACGAACCGCCAGGGCTGGCTGAGCCCGACCGAGGGGGCATGGTCGGCGAGCTTGAGCAACTTTTCGACGAGAGCCGGATCGACTGGATCGGGACGAAACCGCCTGACGTCGCGCCGCCACTTGATGAGGTCTTCCAGCTCGGCGCGAAACGCGTCGTCGAATGTACCGCCCGGCATCAGACCGCCTTGAGACGGGAGGGATTGGCGGAGCGGCGCTGCGCAATCTCAAACAGCATATTGAGATCGGCGTGCGTATCCATGTGTGCCGCCAGGGCGTCGAGCGTCTCCTCGACCGCGGTCTCATAGGAAAAGTCGCCTGCGTCGTCGGCGCCAAGGTCCTTCAGGTAGGCAGCCCGGAACGTATCGGACGCGAATACCCCGTGCAGATAGGTTCCCTCGATCAGTCCGTCGGGTGAACGCGCGCCGTCATGGCGGTTACCGATGCGCGCAAACGGCCGGGCACAGTCGGTGCCGTCGCTTTCTCCGAGATGGATTTCGTATCCGGTAATCGGCGTGCCGTTCGGAACATGCCGGGCCTCGACATTCTCAAGCGATTTGTCGGCAACGAGCGTGGTTTCGATATCGAGCAGGCCAAGCGCCTCGACGCTCCCCGCGCTGCCCTCCAGCCCGTCCGGGTCGTGCACCTTGCGCCCGAGCATCTGGTAGCCGCCGCACAGCCCCAGAACCCGGCCCCCGCGCCGTGCGTGGGCGAGGATGTCGATATCCCAGCCCTGGGCGCGCAAATACGCCAGATCGCCGGCTGTCGATTTGGTGCCGGGCAGCAGGATGAGATCGGCGTCGCCGGGCAGCGGGTGCCCCGGCTGGATGATCTGCACCGTCACACCCGGCGTTTGCCGCAGGGGGTCGAGGTCGTCGAAGTTGGCGATGCGCGACAGGCGCGGCACGACGATCTTGACACTGCTGTCCTGCTGCATGGCCGCTTCCCGTTCAAGGGCGACCGCATCTTCCGCCGGCAGCCTGTACGCATCGGCGAAATGCGGAATGACGCCGGCGCAGGGCCGGCCGGTACGGTCGATGAGCGTGCGGACCCCCTCGTCGAACAGGGCGGTGTCACCGTGAAACTTGTTGATGAGGAAGGCGGCGATGCGATCCGAGTCTTCCTGTGTGATCACCGCAAAGGTGCCGACGATGGCGGCGATCACGCCGCCGCGGTGGATATCTCCCACCAGCACAACCGGAACGTCAGCGGCGTGGGCGAACCCCATATTGGCAATGTCGCGCTGCCGCAGATTGGTTTCCGCCGGACTGCCAGCGCCCTCGATCAGTACCAGATCCGCCTCGGCGCAGATGTCATGGAAACTCTCCAGGATGGCAGGGAGATAGTCCGCCCGCGCGGTCATGTAATCGCGTGCCGAGAGGGTCGCGTCGCGCTTGCCGCGCACGATGACCTGCGCGCCGGTGTCGGTCTCGGGTTTCAGGAGCACCGGGTTCATATGAACGCTCGGCGCAACACGGCATGCCTTTGCCTGCAGCGCCTGCGCGCGGCCGATCTCACCGCCGTCAACGGCGACAGCGGCGTTGTTCGACATGTTCTGTGGTTTGAACGGACGCACGTTAAGGCCGCGCGCCGTGAAGGCGCGTGCAAGCCCGGCAACGATCAGCGATTTGCCCACGTCCGAGCCGGTTCCCTGAATCATCAGTGCCGGCGTCATGCCTCAGCTTCCATATCGATCACATGGGCATAAGAGCCCATCACCCGGCCACGCCGCAAGCCGACGGGCCCAAGATCCTGTCCCTTGGAATCTTGTGTCTCATAAAGCGGATCGGCGTCCCCCTGCCGGTGCAGCTTCGAATAATGGAACTCGTGCCCGCGCAGTTTCCTGGGCCATGGCAGCGCGCCGTCATGTTCAAGTCTGCGATAGCCGAGCGTCAGACCCCGTTCGGCGAAACTCGTTCCCAGCGGCAACAAACCCGCCATCGCATGCTGCTTGCCCTTCGCATCGATCAGATAGTCGCCGAGAACCATGAACCCGCCGCACTCGCCGTAGATCAGCGCATCGCGCTCGGCAGCGTTCCTAAGACCGTCGAGGAACGTGGCGCTGGCGGCGATCTGGTCCGCATGCAGTTCCGGATATCCGCCGGGCAGGTAGATTGCGTCGGCGTCTTCATCCGGTGCCTCGTTGGCGAGCGGCGAAAAGGACCGGACTTCGGCGCGCGCCTTGCACCAGCCGGTCAGGAGATGCGGATAGGAAAACCCGAAGGCACGATCCTGAGCGACAGCGATACGTTGTCCAAGCGGAGGCAGGGCGATGCCACCGGAGCTTGCCGGAAGGGGTCGCGCGACGGATGTCAGCGCGTCAAGGTCGACGGCGCGCGCGCTCAAATCCGCGGCGCGTTCGATGAAGGTCTCGAGCGTCGCGTGCTCGCTGGCCTGCACCAAACCCAGGTGGCGCGACGGCAGCGCCAGACCCTGCTCGCGCCGGAGCGAACCGAAAACGGGCAGACCGATGCCTTCGATCGCCCCCCGCAACAGATCTTCGTGGGTCTGGCTGGCGACCCTGTTGAGGATGACGCCGGCGATTTGGCAATCGGTCTGATAGTCCGCAAACCCTCTGACCAGCGCCGCCACCGACTGGCCCTGGCTTTGCGCGTCGACCACGAGGATCACGGGGAGATCGAGTTGCATAGCCATGTCCGCGGTCGTGCCGCCGCCGCCGGCCGCGCCGTCGAACAATCCCATCACGCCTTCAACGATCACAAGCTCGGACCCGGTTGCCGTCTCCGCCGCAAGGTCCGGGACCAGTGCATCGCGCATGGCCCAGCCGTCGAGGTTGAAACAGGGCCGTCCGCTCGCCGCCTCGTGAAACCGGGGATCGATATAGTCCGGACCGATTTTTGCGGATGAGACGGCGATGCCGCGTTTGCTATAGGCGCGCAAGAGGCCGAGGGTGACGAGTGTCTTGCCCGCGCCCGACGCGGGGGCGGCGATCACCACACCTTTTGCATCAGCCAACGGCGTTCTCCCGCATGGCCTTCGCATACCAGCCCAGCCTGTCGTGGAAGTCGACCACCCTACCGAGCACGACGAGGGCTGGCGTCGGAAGTTTCACGATGTCTTCGGCATCGGGAATTTGACCCAGCGTGGTGGTGTGGATCGACTGATGCGGCAGTGTCGCATTGGAGACAACGGCAACGGGTTCGTCAGGATCGCGCCCGAAACCCAGGAGCGTCCGTGCGATCTTCGGCAGGTTGCGTACCGCCATATACATGACCACGACGGGAGACGCGCTGGCGACGTTTTTCCAGTCGACCCCTTGCGGAATATCGCCGGTTGCGTCGTGACCGGTCAGGAACAGGACGGAATGGTTTGTGTCCCGGTGGGTGGTCGGGATACCGGCATAGGCAAGTCCGCCGACGCCTGATGTGATGCCGGGAACGATCCGGAAAGGAATTCCAACGGAGGCGAGCGTCTCGCACTCCTCACCGCCGCGCCCGAACGTCAGCGGGTCGCCGCCCTTGAGCCGCAAGACGCGCTTGTTCTGCCGCGCGAGTTCCACGAGCCGCAGCGAGATATCCTGCTGCTTGGCAGACGGCTTGCCGCCGCGCTTGCCGGCGAACTCAAGGACGGCACCATCCCGTTTCCAGTTGAGGATGTCTTCATTGACGAGCGCGTCATAGACGACGATGTCGGCATGGGAGAGCCCGTGGAATCCGAGCAGGGTCAGCAGTCCCGGTGCTCCGGGCCCTGCACCCACCAGCCAAACGGAGCCCGGTGCAAAGTCCGGAAAATCCGCGTGGCTCAAACGGGCGAAACCGTCCGCAGCGGGGGTCCCGCGTGCGTTTTCGTCTCGTCCCGTGTCTCGCGTGTCGTTCATCTCATTGGGCACAGATTTGAAGAAGCTAACCAGTGTAGGAGAGTTGGCGGCTCAGGTGTATAGAGTCGTGGCCATGACCGCTACCGAAAACCGGGAAGGCCGGAGGCTTCGGCGGGGACGGACGACAGGTGCGTGCGCGACCGCTGCGATGCGCGTTGGTATCGTCAAGGCCGATGTGGTTATCGTCGACCGGCAGGGCAGGGTCATCGCCCATGCCCCGTGAACGCTCCAGCATCCTCATCCTTGGCGGCACGGAGCAGGCACGGCGTTTGGCGGAACGGCTCGACGTTGACGCGCGGTTCTCGGTGACGACATCGCTGACTGGTGTGACGCGCGAACCCAAACCCATCGCGGGCCGGGTCCGATCAGGCGGATTCGGCGGATCGGAAGGCTTGCGGTCGTTTCTTGAAGAGAGGGACATTGATCTGCTCATCGACGCGGTACATCCATTCGCCGTGCAGATGTCGTCGAATGCCGCACAGGCGGCGGACGCGGCGGGGATTGCCTGCCTGCGTCTCGAACGTGCGCCCTGGACAAAACGGCCCGGCGATCGCTGGGCCGAGGTTGCCGATATTGCCGCCGCCGCACAGGCGATACCGAAAGGCGCGCGCGCGCTGGTGACGGTCGGCCGTCAGGAGATCGCGCCGTTTCTCGCGCGTGACGATGTCGCCGTTATCGCGCGGATGATCGAGCGACCCGATTGTCCCGTTCCGGAGCATGCCGAGATCATCCTCGCGCGACCGCCTTTCACGCTTGAGGACGAGAAGGCATTGGTGACGGCCCGGCGAATCGACGTGCTGGTGACGAAGAATTCCGGTGGCGACGCGACGGTGGCGAAAATCTCCGCGGCCCGTGCGCTCAACTTGCCGGTGATCATGGTGGGGCGACCCGAAAAACCCGTGGTTTCGACCGTGCGAAGCGTCGACGAGATGATCGCGCTCATCGAGCGGGCGTTAGACTAGGTTGCTGCCTTGGTCTTGCGGTTGCGCAGAATGTGCTCGTGCGCCGCGTCGTAGAGTGCGGAGTCGCGAAATGCCCGCTCGCCCAGAACAGGCCCGACAAGCACGAGTGCCGTGCGGGTAATCTTGGCTTCGCGGACCTTCCGCCAGATGTCGCCAAGCGTGCTTCTGATGATCTGTTCATCCGGCCAGCTTGCCCGATACACGACGACGACCGGGCAATCGGTCCCGTAATGCGGCGTCAGCTCCCGCTCGACGGCCTTGAGGTTCCTGACGGAAAGATGGATCGCGAGGGTCGCGCCCGAGCGGCCCAATATATCGAGTGTTTCCCGCTCCGGCATGCGTGAGGCCTTGCCCGACGTGCGGGTGAGGATCACCGTCTGTGCGATTTCGGGAAGGGTGAGTTCCGTCTTGAGTGCGGCCGCGGCCGCGGCGAAAGCCGGCACGCCCGGCGTCACGTCGTAGGGAATGCCGCGCGCATCGAGCGCACGCATCTGCTCGGCAACGGCGCCGTATAACGACGGGTCGCCTGAATGGACCCGGGCGACATCGTGCCCCTGAGCATGTGCTGTTTCCATTTCGCCGATGATTTCGCCGAGCGTCATCGGCGCGGTATCGCGCACGCGGGCGTCCGTTGGCGCCGCCGTGACGACCTCTTTCGGCACCAGAGATCCGGCGTAGAGACACACGGGGCAGCGGCGGATGAGTTCCAGCCCGCGCACGGTGATCAGGTCCGCCGCGCCCGGTCCGGCGCCGATGAAATGGACGGTCATCCCTGCCGCGCCTTGGTGTCGTAACCGCGCGGCGTGTAGACGCGTGGCTCATGGGCGGCACCGGCGCGCCGCGTCTGCGTGGCGCCGATGAGCAGCACGCTCATCATGTCGACGGTTTCCGGATCGAGTTCGCTCAGGGTGGTGACACGCACCTTTTCGTCGGCGCGCCCGAGGCTCGCGGCGACCACGACGGGGGTTGTCGGCGGACGGTGCGCGCGAAGGATCTCGATCGCGTGCTCAAGCTGACGTTGCCGCCGCCGTGACCGCGGATTGTACAGTGCGACGACGAAATCGCCGTTTGCGGCAGCCAAGAGACGCTTTTCGATGGTCTCCCACGGCGTCAGCAGATCGGACAGTGAGATGGCGCAGAAATCATGGCCGATGGGAGCCCCCACGCGCGCCGCCGCGGCCTGCAATGCGGAAATGCCCGGCGCGACGGTGATTCTGACGCGGCGCGCCGCATCCGAGACCGGTGCGGCCACGCCTTCGGGGTCGAGAAGCTCATGGACAAGGCTCGCCATGGCGTAGATGCCCGCGTCGCCGGAGCAGACCAGCGCCACGTCGCGGCCCTCGCCGGCGAGTTCCAGCGCATGGCGCGCGCGTGTTTCCTCCTGGCCGAGGTCGAAGCGGTGCTCGCGCGTCTTACCCCTGAGGTCGGACACGAGATCGAGATACAGGCCATAACCGACCCAGTCCGTCGCGTCGGAGAGCAGTGCGACCGCTTCCGCCGTGCGCCAGTCCGCGCTGCCGGGGCCGACCCCGACCACCGAGAGCGCGCCGCGTGCGCGCCCGATGGAATGCGCGTCGATCGGCTCGCGCGCGACCCCGACGGCGCAGGTAGCGCGTCGCGATTTCGTTTTCTCGACCAGCAACGTTCCGTCCGGGCCGGCACCGGCGAGCGCGGCACCTTCGGCGACGCCGGGACAGCCGACCTCGCGCATTACCACCGTCGACGGGTTTTTGAGGCGCGGCCCCTCCCGGCTGAGTACTTCGGCGGACAGGAATCTCGCGGGCACGCCAAAATGTGCCGCAACCGCGTGGACGGCGTCCTCGTCGGCCTTGAGTTCGATCGAGGCGACAAGGGCCAGGGAGGCGGATGTCAGATCGTTTTCAGCGAGCGTCGAGCGGACCAGACCGATCAGCTCGTCCGCCGTGCAGTTGCGTTCGCAACCCAGCCCAAGCGCCAATGTTTTCGGGTTGTAGATCAGTTTTTTAGGTGATCCTGCGTCCACACGAACCGTGCTCACGAGTTCGATGTTACCGCCCTCGGCGGTCGGCAGACCGGACGCCTCGAGCCAGGGAAGGTGTCCGCGCATTTGAGCGTGCGCACCGGCAAGGAGCGCGGCAGTCACGTCTTTTGCATTCGCCGGGTTCGCCAGCGCCCACCCGTCGGGCGGGTCATCGAGGGCAATGCCGAAGCGGACATCTCCGGCCGTGGTGATGGCGGGTTCAGCATTCAGCGCCTCCGCAATTCGGTGCGCCAGCTCGTTTGCGCCGGTATGTCCGCCAAGCAGCGGTACGACGGCCGAGCCGTCCTCCGCCACGGCAATGACGGGCGGTTCGGACGTCTTGTCCGACAGCAGAGGCGCCAGTGCGCGGATGAGGATGCCCGAGGCGCAGAGACCGATGATCGGCACGCCTTTCTGGAACAGTTTCCGCAAGTGCGCGGCGGTTCCCTCGAACGCGACGTCGGCCTCCGGCACGCGGGCCGCGCGTCCGTGTATCTCGCAAGGACCAAGGCCCGCGCGGATGCGATGCGCCGTCTCCAGGGCCGACGGTCCGAGCACGAGAATGGCCGGGGGCGGCGTCACGAGGCGTCCCGCCGGGCGACGAGAATGGTCGAGAAGTACGGCTTGGTGTCGTCGGTCACCTGTTCCACGAGAGTGATCCGTTCCCCTTCGGTGCTGCCGTTCTCGACCATGAGCGCGTTGCCCGACAGACCGAGCCTGCGCAGCGTGTCGCGGACCTTCTTCATGTGGCGTCCGACCTTGATGACGACGGCGGTGTCGGTGTGCGTCAGCGCCGCCTCGAGCTCCGGCTCCTCCAGCGTTGCCGGAATGACACTGAGAATGTCGGTGCGCCCGGCGAGCGGCATGCGCGTCTGCGCCGCGCAGGCGGAGAGCGACGTGACGCCGGGCACGATCTCGATCTTGTGCGAAAGCCCCATCCGGGAGGCCAGGTACATGAAGCTGCCGTAGAACATCGGGTCGCCGAGACACAGATAGGCGACGCTCTTGCCGGAGAGCAGAAAGGTCGAGATCTGGTTCGCGGCTGAATCATAGGCGTCGCGCGCGGGATCGGGATCGACATTCATGGGGATATGGAGCGGCAGCTCCGTCGCGGCGTCGTCGATGATCGGGGCAGCGATTGACCGGGCCTGGCTTTCTCCGGCGCTGTTCACCGGATAGGCGAGGATGTCGGCCGCGCGGATCACTTCGCCTGCCTTGATGGTCATCAGCTTCGGGTCGCCAGGGCCCACACCAACACCAAACAGGGTTCCCTGCGTCGCCATAACATTTACCCCTTCACCGCACGCCACTGCAGCACGCTCATACGCGGACGCATGACCCGGCGCGATCCGACAGGCCCGACATGGGACACGTCGATGCGAACAAGCTCGCCGCCATGCTTTCCGTGCCGTGCCATCAGCGCCGCGTCGCCTTCGAGCGTCACCGCGTTCGAGACAAACCGTCCGCCCGGCGCGAGTGCCTTCCAACACGTCTCGAAGACATCATCATTCGTCGTCGCGCCACCGTGGAACACTGCAGACGGCGCCGGATGCCCGCCCAGCGAGTCTGCAACATCCCCCGACACAATGTCGAGATCGGGCGCGCCCAACGCCACCGCATTTTCCGCGATCATTCTAATGCGGTCTTCATGACGCTCAAAGGCAATTGCCCGCGCACCCGGTGCCGAACGCATCCATTCGATGGCAATGGAGCCGCAACCGGCTCCTACGTCCCACAGCAGGGCCTTGGGCGAAGGGGCGAGCGCGGAAAGGGTTATGGCCCGAATATCGCGCTTGGTGAGTTGCCCGTCATTCCTGAAGGCGTCGTCGGGCAAGCCCGGAACGCGGGGAAGCACTTGCGCATCCGACCCGGCGACGCACTCGATGGCAAGCGTGTTGAAATCGGCGAACTCCTTGCCCTCGCACTCATCGGCAGGCAGCGTGACGGTACGCTCGTCCGCGCCGCCCATATGCTCAAGCACGCTCAGCACGCTCTTTCCGAAACCGCGCGCCATCAGCAAAGCCGAGACGGCATGGACGGTCTCGTTGCCTGCCGTCAGGACGAGCAGCCTGGCGCCGGGTTGCACAAAAGGATGCAGTGCGGGAACGGGGCGGCCATGAAGCGATAGCGTCTCCACGTCCTGCAATGGCCATTTGAGTCGCGCGGCAGCAAGACTGAAGGCCGAAGACGTGGGAACGACCGCCATCTCCTCCAGCGGAATGCGCCGGGCGAGCGTGGCGCCGACGCCAAAATGCATCGGATCGCCTGTTGCGAAGACAACGACGTTCCGTCCTTTCCAGCCGTCAAGCTGGTCGAGCGTGTCGTCCATCGGCGATGACCAGGCATGGAGTTCGGCCTTTTCGAGGGAGACGTCTTTGAGCACGCGCTCTGAACCCACGACCACATCGGCAGTATCGAGCAGGGCCCGTGCCGGCGCGGTGAGGCCATCCACACCTTCCGGTCCGACGCCGAGTATGGTGAGCCACGCGCTCATTTGCTGGCGGCGATCGACATGGCGTTGAGCGCGGCGGCGGCGATTGCCGACCCGCCGCGCCGCCCGGCCAGAGTCAGAAAGGGGACGCCGCGCGGGTCGCGCGCCAGTTCTTGTTTGGACTCTGCCGCGCCGACAAACCCCACTGGTGTGGCGACGAGTGCGGCGGGGTGTGGCGCGCCCGCGTCCAGGGCCTCGAGCAAGGCGAACAGCGCCGTCGGCGCATTGCCGATCACAACGACCGCACCGTCGAGCTTTGGCCCCCACAGTGAAGTGGCGGCTGCCGACCGTGTCGTCCCAAGATCGCGCGCGAGGTCCGGCGTGCGCGGATCATTGAGCGTACAGATCACCTCGTTGTCCGCCGGCAGGGACCGCCGGGCGATGGCGGCGGAAACCGCCTCGCAGTCGGCAAGCACCGGAGCGCCTTCGGCGAGGGCCGCCCGCCCGGCGTCGGCGACGTCGGCGCTGAAGCGCAGGTCTTCGACGATGTCCGGCATGCCGCATGCGTGGATCATGCGCACGGCAACATCACGCACCGGCTCGGGCAGAGCGGAGAGATCAGACTCGTGCAGGATCGCTTCGAAGGAACGCGCATAGATCGCGTTCGGATCCTTGAGGTACGCGAGACCAGGCACGCCTTTTCCCTTACTTCAGTGTCTTCGGCCCCAGCGGGTGGTCGGCATGGGGGTAGGGGTGGTGGTGATCGTGCCCGTGCCCGTGCCCATGGTCGTGGCCGTGCCCATTCCCATGTCCATGATGATGCGCATGGTGGTGGTCGTGGGCGTGATCATGTCCCGTGCCGATGCCCTCCACATGATGGTGGTGGCTTTCCTGCACCAGACCCACCTGATCCTCAAAGCCAAGCACTTGCGTGCGGTACTTGCAACCACCGCAGTTCATGGCCGTGTCGCCGGTGAGAATCTGCTCGGCCCGTTCCTTGAAGGTCTCGATGAGAAGCGGATGGTCGTTGAGGTAGGGCGCCTTGATGAACTCGATGTCGGGATGCCGTGCGGCGACCCGGTCGGTGTGCTCGTAAATCCGCCGGATGAGCACGCCGGTGAACAGGAAGTAAGGGAACACGATGATCCGCTTGAAGCCGAGACGGGCGGCATGGTCCAGCCCCGGCTCGACGAGCGGAAAGGTGACGCCGGAATAGACCGTTTCGCCCCAGCCGAAGCCGAACCCCTCCCACAACAGGCGCATCACCTTGGTGACGTTGCCGTTGGCGTCCGGGTCCGACGCGCCGCGTCCGACGACGACGAGTAGCGTCTCCTCGCGCGGGACGTCGGGGGGCGCGTTGTCGAGCGCTTCCTGAATTCGCGCACCGGCGGCCCGGATCATCTTCGGATCGATCCCGAGTTCCTTGCCGAGTTCGATCCTGATCCCGTCATTCTGGGCCGCATAGGTGTTCAGAACCGACGGGATGTCGTTCTTCACGTGGCCGGCGGCGAACAGCATGCCCGGTACCGCGAGCACGCGCGTGACGCCTTGATCGCGTAACTTGTCGAGGCCATCGCGGATGATGGGACGGGCGAACTCCAGATAGCCATATTCGATCGGCGTATCCGGCATGAGCTCGCGCAGGCCCTCGGCGACGCGGGCAAACTCCCGCACCGCACCTTCGTCACGGCTGCCGTGTCCGCAGACCATGACGCCTATTTTGTCAGCCATGGTTCAGTCCCGCCGCTTCGCTTTCGTTGCATTCTTGGCGCGATTAAGCCGCCAGGCGATGATGCCCGAAACGACGCAGATCGCCAGGACATAGATAATCCAGTGGTCATGTCCGTGTCCGTTTTCGGCGATATGTCCGGGATGGGCCAGCGCCTGCGTCGCGGATGCAACAAGAGCGAAAAGAAAAGTCGAAATGCGTGCAGTCATGTCTGCCTCCTGTGGTTTCGGGACGGCGCGGTTCACGTCAGGAGGCAGACCCGCGAAAGGCGGGTGCGATACCAGAACGCAGCTCCGGACTTGGCCCCCGGCTTGGGTCGGCCGCACCGGAATCGCT
>JANQLP010000214.1 GCA_028280515.1 Hyphomicrobiales bacterium | reverse complement strand
CACCGGCGGCAATCACGGCGACGAGTACGAAGGTCCGATCGCCTTGATGAAACTCGCCCGCGAGTTGGAGGCGACGGATCTCGTGTGCGGGACGGTCGTCATCATGCCCGTGATCAATCCGCCGGCGATCGCCGCGGGCACACGCACCTCGCCGCTGGACGGCAAGAACCTGAACCGGGTCTTCCCCGGCAAGGCGCGCGGCACGGTGACCGAGCGCATCGCGCAAACCATCACGACCGAGATCCTGCCCCATGTTGAGACAGTCTATGATCTACATGCTGGCGGGGTATCGTCGTTCATGGTCCCCAGCGTCATGATCCACAAGCTGCGAAGCAAGCCACTGATGGCGCGCACCATCGCCGCCATGGAAGCATTCCGCGCGCCGGTCGGCATCATGATCAAGGAGTTCGAATCCGAAGGCATGATCGACACGACGGTCGAGAAGATGGGCAAGGTGTTCGGCTGCTGCGAACTGGGCGGCGCCGGCATGACGACGCCAGAGACCGTTGCCGTGGCCGAGACTGGCGTGCGCAACCTGATGATCCACCTGGGCCTGATGAAGGGACGGCTGAGGACACCGGTGTGGATGGGCAAACGCCAGACCCGCTATCTGGAAGCGCTGAGCTACGGCTGTTACGTTGACGCGCCGATCACCGGTATCTACGAGCCCTTCGTTGAAATCATGGACCCGGTGAAGAGGGGTCAAGCGGTTGGCCAAATCCACAATCCCAAGGCGCCTGGTCGCCCGGCAGTTGTGTGCAAGGCACCGCGCGATGGTATCATGTACACGCGCCAGTCCTTCGGCCTGATCTCGAAAGGTGACGGTGTCGCCGTCGTCGCGAGCGAAAGAACCTAGCGTGCCGCCATCGTTCGAGCTTGTTGCTCTACTGAAGTCGAAGGTATGTGGGTTCTGCCAGCGATTAAGAGTCAGGATGCGCGTGATGTACGCTTTGGATCCTCGTCGGACTCATCTCTCTTTTTGCTGAAGCGTATCGGTCGCCCTGGCTCCAACCCAGAGGTTGATACGTGAGCGAAGTCTAGCCAGTCAGGACGGTCAAGCGATCTGTGGACTGATCTTCACCACTGTCTGCGATCGCCGGCGGGCCTTAGCAGTCGCGGCAGACGTACTTGATATTCATGAACGCCTCCATGCCGAGACGCGCACCCTCTCGTCCAATGCCGGACTGCTTGATACCGCCGAAGGGGACGGGGGCGCCGGTAACCTTCGTCCGGTTGACGGCGACCATGCCATACTCAAGCGCCCTGCTGATGCGAGCGATACGTTCTGGACTCTGCGTGTGGAGGTAGGCGATCAACCCGTACTCCGTATCATTTGCTCTGGCAATCACGTCGTCGTCATCCGCAAAGCTGGCAACCGGCGCAACTGGCCCGAAGGTCTCTTCTTGCATGATCAATGCGTCGGCGGAGACGTCAGCAAGTACGGTGGGTGAGAAGTAGAGCTTGTCCTCGTCAGGGCACGTTCCACCGGTGAGCAGCCGGGCGCCCTTATCTATGGCATCTGCGACATGCTCTTGCTGCTTGGATATGGCGGCTTCGTTCATCAGCGGACCAATATCTGGGTCGGACAACCCCGGGCCGACGACCAGGCTTGCCGCTCGCTCGGCAAACCGCTCGCAGAACTCCTGATAGACCGGTTGTTCGACAAAGAAGCGATTGGCACCCAGACAGTCCTGGCCCGACGTTGCAAACTTGGCCTTAACCGCTTCATTGACGACGTGATCCATTTCGGCATCGGCGAAGACGATGAATGGTGCGTGGCCGCCAAGTTCCAGGACGATTTGTTTGACCGTATCGCTGCACTGGCCATAGAGACGGCGGCCAACCTCTGTCGATCCCGTGAAGGACAAGGCGCGAACCCTGGTGTCACTGACCCAAGGCGACACCACACTCCTGGCCCGACCTGTCACGACATTGAACACGCCCGCGGGAATCCCCGCGCGGTGACTGAGCTCTGCCAGAGCCGTCGCGGAGAATGGTGTCTCGTGGGAAGGATGAAGGACCACGGTGCAGCCCGCCGCCATTGCCGCCGCTGCCTTGCGGGTAATCATGGCAGAGGGGAAGTTCCACGGCGTTATCATGGCAGCGACGCCGACGGGTTCCCGCCGAACCTCGACCTCGGCGCCATCGAGATGTGAGGTCACGCTCTCGATATTCGCGCGTTTCGATTCCTCGGCATAAAACTCCACGAAGGATGCAGCGTAGTCGATCTCACCCCGCGCCTCGGAAATCGGCTTGCCCTGCTCCAACGTCATGAGAACTGCCAAGTCTTCCCTATGTTCCACAATCAAGTCGAACCAACGACGGAGCAAACCCGCCCGCTCCTGGGGAAGAGATGTTGACCACGCGCCGAAGGCTCGGTGCGCTGCATCGACCGCCTTGCGGCTTTCCTCCTCAGTCATATGCGGCACGGACCCGACGACTTTTCCATCAGCGGGGTTGGACACCGGAAGCTCTTCGCCGGAGTCCGATGTCAACCACTCACCATCGATGTAGCTGCGTTCCCTGAGGAGACGGCTGTCGTTAAGACCGTCCCGCCCTGACGTTGGCTCTCGACTCTCTATCTGTGAATCCACGATTATGTCACTCTTTGCCACAACACCGCGTCGCACGGGTAAATGGCCACCCGGTACTCAGGTCAATCCTACGGCAATAGCAGCAGAGAGTGTTTTCGATCTTCTGAAAGGGCACAGAAGATTACGACAAACTTGCGCCATGGTAAGGATGTTCTTCCGGTCGCGCGAGCGCGGTGATATCCCGGCGCTATCACAAGCTTGCTGATACAGTTCTCCTTAACGACGTTGTCCTTGTCGTACCTGCGGCGATAAAGCTGAAGAGTCAGGACTTTGCGACGTCAGTATCTTTGAAAGCCAGATTCGCAAACGAAGTCGACATGGCGCTCAAACCTTGCTGGTCGAACGTTTGCTGTGCCCTACATGGCCCTGCTGAACTCTCGCAGCACAGTAGAGAAATCCTCCCGTAGATCACGATTGAAAGGCAACTTCCCGTTAGAGCGAGACATTCAAGAAAACTCCATCGCGACGGACAGTTACAATAACGGACCAGTCAACGGACATGCGACGTATTCTCTCGTGAGAGAACACACTCGACAGACCGATCGTATGCTTGCGAGCTCGTCCTTATCACGTGGAGAGAAAAACCACTGCCTCGCTTCACCGCAGGAGATTGCGTCCGCCAGATCCGTACTTGCAGAAGCACCCAGTCAGATTGACGTCGTAACCTGTCAAGAGGTCATGCGGGAAGTTTATGGGTCCTGTGGATACGTTGAGATCCTAGCGAGCGAACTCGAAACAACTGCGCGCGTGCTCGGACCCGAGAACGTCCCATCGATCCTTAAGATAGCGCAAGTTAACGAGGCAGCATCGGCTGGCTTCTGCTTTGTCGCAGACCTGTTGGACACGTGTGGAGATGCTCTCGGGGTGAAACTGCCCCGACTAGTCCCGACAAATGACAACCAATCCACATTTACCATTCAACTGCAGCATGGCCACCTGACGGGATACCTGCAAACAGAGTTATCCGGCGTGCTTCTCGACCGGCAACCCGACCACCAAAGACGTCGGCGAGCGGTAGGCGCTGCGGTTGCGCGACTGGGAATGGCCTTGGCGAATTTCGATCATCCCTCAGCTAATAGAGTCGTGCTTTGGAACATGCGTGCATGGTCGGTTCACAAAGATCTCGTTGGTTACATACACGACCAGGATGATGCGCGACTCGTTGTCGACGCCATGACCGCTTTCGAAACGAGTGTCCTTCCCCGCATGGACTGCCTTAAGTGGCAAGTGGCCCACAATGACCCAAACCCGTTCAATATCATTGACTTGGGCAACGCGCACGGGCTGGCTTTCATAGACTTCGGCGATGCCGGACTCTCGGTACGCCTTCAAGATCTAGCGACAGCGGCGCTGCATTACGTATCCGACTTTCAACGCTATCTAGGCGGTGCGGAAGAGGTTGTTGACGGATACCGATCCGTTGCGCCCCTGCGATCAGCCGAGATAGAAGCGCTGGTTCCGCTCATGCGTGCCCGCGCCGCCATGCTCATCATCATTAACTCGTGGCGTGCCGCACTGTTCCCCGCCCATGCGACATACATCGAAAAGAACTCATGGCGGGCTCGCCGTGCTCTCAATATTCTCGATTCGAAGCTGGAGTTGCGCTCATGACCGCTGTCGCCCGTACCGATCTCATGCCGAACCGCTTCGTCAGGGGAGAGGCTCCGCTTGATCCGACGCGCGAGGCGCTCATCGATCGCCGGGAACGCGTTCTGGGTGCGGGTTATCGACTGCTGTACCGAGAGCCCGTCCACTTCGTACGGGCGGAGAACATGTACCTGTTCGGTTCGAACGGCGACGCCTACCTCGACTTCTACAACAACGTTCCCTCACTCGGTCACTGCCATCCCGAAGTCGTGGCTGCGATCAGCGCGCAGGCGGCGCGATTGAACATCAACACAAGATATCTCGACGAGACGGTGCTGGAGTACGCGGAGTCCCTCGTTGCGACGTTCCCCGACGAGATTGATAGAGTCATGTTCACGTGTACCGGCAGCGAATCGAACGATCTGGCGCTACGGATTGCTCGCCACGTGACCGGTGGCACGGGGATCATCGTATCTCGCCATGCCTATCACGGCACAAGCGCGTCAACCGCCGAGATCTCGCCCAATCTCGGCGGTGCCGTAAAGCTCGGGGCCCACGTACGGACTATTCCCGTTCCTGGCGCCGTATCCGTACCCGAGGACGATGCCGCCGCCTTTCTGGAGGGCAAGGTAAAGGAAGCCATGATGGATCTCGACCGCCATGGCGTTCGTACCGCGGCGTTTGTAGCGGACACCATCTTCTCCAGTGACGGTGTTCATACCGATCCGCACGGCTATCTTGCTCCCGCGGTCGATGCGGTTCAGAAGGCCGGCGCACTCTTCATCGCTGACGAGGTGCAGCCGGGCTTTGGCCGAATGGGCCGTGCCATGTGGGGATTTGACCTCCATGGCATCGTTCCCGACCTGGTGACGCTCGGCAAACCGATGGGTAACGGCTATCCAATCGGTGCCGTTGTCGGCAAGCAGCGGTACGTCGACGGATTTGGAGCGGTCGCACGCTATTTCAACACTCAGTCAGGCACAACGGTCGCCATTGCCGCGGCACACGCCGTACTTCGTATTCTGATGCGTGACCGCCTCATGGAGAATGCTGTCGCGAGAGGCAAAGAGCTTGTCGAGGGTCTCAACTCGATGCGCGATGACGGCCGTGTCATCGGTGATGTTCGCGGGCAGGGTCTGTTCATCGGCGTGTCCGTCGGTGCTGCGGAAACCTCTAATGCAGAGCGTCGACAACTGGCCCTGGACCTTGTCAACGCACTGAGGCAACGAAAGGTGCTGATTAGCTTGTGTGGTGCAAACGAAGACACACTTAAGATCCGTCCGCCTATTGTCTGCTCATCGGAGCACGTTGCGATGTTCCTGGATAGGCTGAAGGCTTCTATGGACGAAGTGTCGACGTAGGCGAACGATGCTAAGCAAAGCTCGCAGCCGTTAAAGGTGTACGAGTACAATTGGCTAAATGAGCTTGCACCTCGGCGAATTCCTGAAGATTCGGAGACTCGTCATCAAGGGCGCATATGTCCAGAGCTCTTGGATCTCGGCAAAGTGGCCACGGGATGACATCGACTGCGCGCGGATTCACCGCGGCTGTCAGACCAGTCGCTTCCCAGGTCCTATCCATTTGTGTGATTGCAAGGTCACGTCTGGTGACGATGTGGTACATTCCCGAGGGCCCGTCCGCCGAAGACGTACTTCTGCTGCCAAACCACACTTTGACGGGAACATCAAAGGGCCGTTTCCCGCTATTCAACAGCCTTTTTCGTCGTTGGTACTCTAGAGTTGCCAATGAGTTGAACGCCCCGGACATCAGCACTCGAATACGCAGACGCGCCCGACGGGGCCTCCTGACCGCCGACACACAAATCTGTATATCGGCATAAGGCCGTCTTTGGCGAGACCATGTGAACTTGGCAAGACCCGAGTAGGCGTGGATTTGGGCGGCAACAAGCACGGTTTATGCCACTGGTGAGAAAGGGACACTGAACGATGAAAGTCGCTGAAGCGATTGCCAAGATTCTGAAGCAGGAAGGCGTTGACAAGCTGATCGCCTATCCGGTCAACGCGATCATAGAGACGTGCGCCAAAGAAGACATACGAACCATCATCGTTCGCCAGGAACGCACCGGCGTGCACATGGCCGATGCGATTGCGCGGCTCAGTTCGGGGCGCAAGGTCGGCGTGTTCGCGATGCAGTATGGTCCGGGAACCGAGAACACATTTGGCGCGGTTGCGCAGGCATACAGTGAATCGGTGCCGCTTGTCGTCCTGCCAGCGGGCTATCCGCGTGATCAAACCAATGTGGCCCCCAGCTTCAGCGCACTCGTCAACTTCAAGAACGTCACCAAGTCCGTTGAGCAGGTCACCGTGGCGTCGGAAGTGCCCAACGCTTTGCGGCGCGCCTTTACGCAGGCCAAGAACGGCCGACCCGGGCCTTGCATGGTCGAGATTCCAGACGACCTGTACGACGAGGAGATCCCCGACGACTTCGTCTACCGGCCGTCAATACGCTCGTCATGCGCGCCGGACCCTGAGGCCGTGCGCGAAGCCGCCAAGCGGCTTGTCGATGCGGATCTGCCCGTCATTTATGCCGGTCAGGGTGTGCACTACGCCATGGCCTGGGACGAACTGAAGGAGCTCGCGGAACTCCTTGAAGCTCCGGTCACCACCAGCATCGAAGGCAAGAGCGCCTTCCCGGAAACTCACCCGCTCTCCCTTCAATCCGGCGGCCTCGCTTATTCGAAGGAGATCGACACGTTTCTCCGCCGCGCCGACGTTATCCTGGGAATCGGCGCGAGCTTCACAAACACAGCCTACGGCATTCCGTGGAGCAAGTATCTGGGCAAAGCGACAGTCATCCAGTCAACGATCGATACCCAGGACCTTCACAAGGACGTCGCTATCGATCTGGCACTCGTCGGCGATGCCCGGCTTGTATTGGCCATGTTGTGCGAGGAGGTCAAACGTCTGATAAGCAAACCCAGGGGCCGGGCGACCAAGATTACCGAGGAGATGTCGTCGATTCACGCGGCCTGGATCGATGCTTGGCGTCATAAGCTCGAATGTCCGGACGCCCCCATCAATCCCTACCGTGTGGTCTGGGACCTCGCCAAGACTGTCGACACCAAGAACACGATCATCACCCACGATGCCGGAAGCCCACGCGATCAACTGACACCGTTCTGGCAATCGCAAACACCTCTCAGCTACTTGGGCTGGGGTAAGACCACCCAACTCGGTTACGGCCTTGGCCTCGCCATGGGCGCCAAGCTCGCCCATCCCGAAAAGCTGTGTATCAACTGGTGGGGCGACGCAGCGATCGGGTTTACCGGCATGGATTTCGAGACCGCCGCGCGCGAACGCATCCCGATCATGTCGGTGTTGTCGAACAACTTTTGCATGGCGATCGAACTCGACATCATGCCGATCTCGACCGAGAAGTACCGTAGCACCGACATTTCAGGAAACTATGCCGAGTTCGCCAATGCCCTCGGCGGCTATGGCGAACGCGTCAGCGATCCCGCCGAGATCGTACCGGCGATCCGCCGCGGCATGGCCAAGACCGAGGAAGGTGTCCCCGTACTGCTTGAGTTCCTGACATCCAAGGAGGAGGAGACATCGACACACTGATCTGCCGATCGGGGCCGTGAGTGTCCCATCCCAACGGAGCGAGGCCATGACTCAACATCGCATTCTGATTACCTACCCAGTCGAACCGGCGCAGATGGAGCGTTTAAAGAGCATCGGCGAGATCGTCGAGATGTATGCGGCAGACGAAGACGACGACGCCTTTCATGGTGCACTCGACGGCATCGACGCTGTTCTTTGTTCGGCTTCTAGGATGGTCAATGCGGATTGCTTGGCAAAACACGCCGATCGCCTCAAAGTCATCAGCAATTTCGGCGTCGGCTTTGACAGAATCGATATCGACTGCGCCACGGAACTGGGCGTTCGGGTGTGCAACACGCCAGGCGTGCTCAACGATGCGGTCGCCGAGCTAACGATGGCGTTGATCCTGTCCTTGTCGCGGAATCTGATGGATGCTGACCGGTTTGTCCGTGACGGACACTGGGGCAAGCGAGAGTTTCCTTTTGCCAACGATATCAAGGGCAAGACATTGGGCCTGATCGGCTTTGGCCGTATCGGTCTGGCCGTCGCAGAACGCGCCAACGCGTTCGGCATGACGGTGATCTATGCCGACCTACGCAAAGCAGAAGACGGACGCTGGCAGCGTGTGGAGCTCGATCAGCTCCTGTCTGAGTCGGACTTCGTCAGCCTCCATGTCAACCTGTCGGAAGCATCGCGGGGGTTGATCGGTCGGGACGAACTCGCGCGCATGAAGCCGACGGCCTATCTCGTGAACACCTCGCGCGGTCCCGTCGTCGACAGCGATGCGCTGCGCGAAGCCCTTCAGTCCGGCGCCATCGCAGGAGCCGGTCTGGACGTGACCGATCCCGAGCCACCCGCACCGAACGATCCTCTGCTCAGCCTGCCGAACGTGGTCGTCACGCCCCATATGGGAACGGCGACGTTCGAGACCAGCGCTTTGATGGGCGAGCTTGCGGTCACGAATCTGATCGAGGCGCTGGCGGGCCGCGTTCCGCCGGCCAGTGTGAACGACGTGCCCCTGCGATAACAAACCGCATGGGCGTCGAGAGTGTTGTCAACACGGCCGAAATGCGGCGGCGGGCAATTCGGCGTCTTCCGAAACTGCTTGGCGACTGGCTGGAAGGCGGCGCGGAAGACGAACTCGGGATAGTCCGCAGTCTCGAGCAGTTTCACCGCTACTGTCTGCTGCCACACTATCTCGTCGACGTGTCGACAATAGACACCGCGGTGCGACTGTTCGATCGGACGTATGACATCCCCTTAGGGATCGCTCCCACAGGCTACCCTGGCCTCTTCTGGCCAGGAGCCGACATGGCCTTGGCCCGCGCAGCGGTCGACCAGAACGTGCCCTACATCATGTCGGGTCATGCCACTGCGACGGTCGAGAATGCCGCGAAGGCCGCGCCCGAACACTGCTGGTTCCAGCTCTATCCAGCGAAGGATCCAGATATCACCCGCGACATTGTCGCGCGCGCGGCCGATGCCGGGTTGGAAACGCTCGTGGTCACGGTCGACGTGCCGACCGAGCCGAAGCGCGAGCGCGACCTGCGTAACAAGTTCGAGATGCCGATGCGGATGCGGCCCTCGGTTATCCTGGATGGTCTCCTCCATCCTTTTTGGACAGCCAGATATCTTGGCGCCGGTGGTCTGCCGACGATGGCAAACTGGGCTCCTTACGCGCGCGAAGGCGCCGATGCCACTGCTGTCGCGCTGTTCGCGGAGGCGCAGGGTTGTCCAACGGTGTCCTGGGCTGACCTTGAGGAGATCAGAACAAACTGGCCGGGGAAACTGGTGCTCAAAGGTGTCTTGAGCGGGGATGACGCCCGCCAAGCCGCTGACAAGGGCGTGGACGGTCTAATTGTCTCCAACCATGGCGGGCGCGAGAGCGACCGGCTACCGGCACCTCTTGACGTTCTACCGCATGTGCTAGAGGCCGCGCCCGATCTGTCGGTCATGGTGGACGGTGGCATACGACGCGGCGCCGATATCGTCACGGCACTATGCCTCGGCGCTCGCTTCGTCTTTGTCGGACGACCGATTGTCTACGGCCTGACCGTCAACGGGTGCGAAGGCGTCAAACGAGCGCTTGCCATCTTGCAGGACGAAATGGTGACGACCATGCGACAGATCGGCCGCACCTCAGTCAGCGACCTCGACCGCAGCGTCGTCTACGACACGCATGCCGTTTCCCACGACGGGTCCGTGCGCGCCTCTAATAGATCACAGGGCACTTGGGAGTGAGTGCCGTTCGCTGACGTTTCAACTCTGCGCTTACACACTCAAATCCCATAATCTACGTTATGGCAGAACGAAGCCGATCAGGTTCGAATTGAAGATCCGTACGTTGACAGCATGATCTTGGATAGACTGAAGCGGCGACAATCATCGAACCCATAGCCCGCTCCGTAGTTGACGCATTCCAGCTGACCGGACCATGACAATGCTACGAGTTGCGAACGGGCAAGGTTTGAATGCCATCCGCCAATCCTTTCCTGTTACTTCCGGCAAGGAAACTTGATGCCAGTATCCCTATCGGCCAACGTGAACGCCATTGCACAGCTACGGAACAGACGGAACCTGCCGTGGCCCTCGGTCGTCGACCTGTCACGGACAGCACTTTCGGCGGGAGCAGCGGGGATTACCGTTCATCCTCGACCGGACGAGCGTCACATTCGCCAATCCGATGTCACACAAATCGCTGACATGATCGAAGCCGACTTCCCCGATCGGGAGTTCAATATC
>JANQLP010000094.1 GCA_028280515.1 Hyphomicrobiales bacterium | reverse complement strand
GGCCTTGTAGGTGGTCAGAACCGGGCACGCGAGCGATTCGACGAATGTCGCCACCGAGCGCGCGTCGTCCGGATGACGCGCCTCCAGTCCGACGACGGCAACAGGCCGTTTCGCCCGCAACAGCAGATCGTGCGCTTCCTGCAGGTCGGGCAGTTCCGGCGCCTCCGGAGGTGCGGCGGCGGATGCGGCGGCAACCCTGCGCTTCGCGGCCATCGCCGTCAGTTCGATGTGCACGGGACCGCGGCGGGGCTCGCTCGCCAAATCCAAGAGCCGCTCGATCTCGCCGGCGGCGTCATCGCCTTCAAGGCGGCTGTACCCCTTGACCACGGGGCGGCTCATGGCCGCCTGATCGAAGACCTGATGCGTGACGTAACCGGCGAGTTCGGCGGAGAAGCCGTCGGTGACGAGCACCACCGGCGCGCGGTCGAGCGCCGCGTGGGCGAGACCGTTCATTGCCTGGGCCAGGCCGGGCCCCTTGGTCGTCAGCACCGCACCCGGGGCAGCTGATATGTCGGCATCGGTCGCAGCCATCATCACCGCCGCGTTCTCGCAGCGCGTCAGCACGAAGGTCATGCCGAGGTCTTCGGCGGCAGCGATGAGATCAAGACTCGACCCGCCCCCGGGCACACCGTAGACGCGCCGCGTGCCACGCCGGTGAAGGGCGGTCATCAGGTGCTCTGCCAAGGTCCTCTCGGTCATCGGACAGAGTCCAGGTAGGCGCAGCACCCCTGCACCGCGTCTCGCGCACGGTCGACGCCGGCGCCCAAACACCTTGTTTTTTCGAGATGAACCGGACAACGTCCGGTCACCGCCCCAGCCATTTGCACAGCCATCACCGCAGAACCCATCACCGCAAGCTGGGCGCAAGACCCGAGCACAGGTGGCTCAGCCTGGGGCCCAGTTCATTCTCGAGCTTGTCGCGGTCGACGCGAAACGCGGGCGCACCACACATCATCGACATGACAGCGCTGCGGTCGGTCGCCACCAGTGGCGTCGCGACGGCGCGCATGCCCTTCAGCCACTCGTCTTCGACATAGCAAAAGCCGCGCTCATGCACCTGCGCGATCCCGTCTTCGACCAGGGGCCGCAACTCGGCCCAGTCATCGTGTCCGAACCGCTCTTCGAAGCGCTCGAAATAGAAAGTCCGTTCGTCGTCGGGCACACCGGCCAGGAAGGCGCGGCCCACGGCTGTCGTCGGCATGGGCACCCGCGAGCCCACCTCAAGATGCAGTGTCGACAGGAGGCGGCTTCTGCAAACGTCGACGAAGATCAGGTTAAGCCGGTCGCGCGACGCCAGTCCCACCGACACCTCGTGCTGAAGGGCGAGTTCCATCATCGGATCGTGCGCGATCTGTCGCACCACGATGTTCGACAGAACCGCGTAGCCGAGCGCAAGGATCGCCTCGGTGAGCTCGTATTTTCCTTCCGCTTTGAGGTGCCGAAGGTAACCGAGCTCGGCCAGAGTGTGCGTCAGGCGCGATACCGTGGCCTTGGGAATGCCGGTTGCATGGGAGAGTTCCTGATTGCCGAGCGCGCCGCCGCCGGGCTGGAAGGCACGAAGAATGTCGAAGCCGCGGGCGAGCACCGCGACGGAACGGCGGCCCGAAGCACTATCGGCCAGCCCCTCCTCCATCGCCACAACGCCCCGCGCCATATCGCCATCCTGTCGGTAAATTCGGCATGGAAACACCCATAATTCAGCAGTATTGATCCATTTTCGCCCTCACACAACTCAAAAATGATATCTAAAATCCGCATTGAGAAACGATGTCCGTATAACCCTCATACTCACTGGGGATCGCAGGGGTGGATCCAAACGGAGCCCCCGCGACCCCGGTCCGCCGAGCAATGCGGAGGGGCGGCCACACCCACGGCCGCCTGCGCCGGTGTTCACCACAAGGGTCGGGGTGCCCCGTGACGGAGCGCGTAAATGACTGATGCGAGAGCCGGCGCCGGTCTTGCCGGTCCAGACCGGCCGGACCGCGTCTTCGGTCCATGACGAGACCCATAACCAGCCCATCGGGGGTCATCGAGGCACGGCCGGTGCTGGGCGCAGCCGCGATGCTCGCCAACACGGTGTTCGTTCCGATCATCGGCGTGGCCGTCAAGGCGCTGACCGCCCTGGGCGTCGGCGCATTCGAAATGCTGGCCGGGCGGGCCTGGCTGACCTTCCTGCTGCTGCTGCCGCTGCTATGTTTCAAAAGCAATCGCCGCGCCATCCTGTCCGCGGACCTCCGCGCACACGCGGTCCATGCCGCCTTTGCCATCTCCACCATGGCCTGCTTCTATTTCGCG
>JANQLP010000089.1 GCA_028280515.1 Hyphomicrobiales bacterium | reverse complement strand
ATCCCTGCCCCAGCTCGACTTGGCCATGCTGTCGATAAAGGCCACCTTTACGGCGGACCGCACTTCCTCGGACCGCGGACCTTCCGGTACGGGTGGCGGGTTGCCGAATGTCTCGATCACGGAGGCCGGCAGCGACGCCGCGTCCTGGGCCCGCGGCACCTCCGACCAGAACAGCGACAGCGCCGCCAACAGCCCAACGAAAAAGATACGGGAGTGAGACCTCATCGCCAGCGCCTTTCGCCTGCCTGTTTCGTACCTAGACGCACAAGCCGTCAACGCGCTTGCCCGTGCAACCCGTGGCGCACGGCTCGAAAGGGGATGAGTTGCAAACGACCGACTGCGCACACCACGTTACATCCGATATAGCCTCAGCTTATCGCGTCACCGATCACGACTGCATCAGCAGTTGGTGAACATCGGCGGTGGGGGTTCTCGATGAGATGGCGGGCCGTTAGCCGCGCATGATCGCTTTTTGGGAGGCTAAAGCGTGCACAAGACCCGCCAAACGCGCCCTCATGGACGATTGGTATGTCGCCGCGCGGATTTCTGCGGGTTATCGGTCTGCAATAGCGCGCTGCAGCGCCTGGAAGGGAAGCGACGCCGAGCCATGGCGGCTGCGGACGTCCGCGACCGGCAGCAATGGCTCGAGCTCGATCCAGGGCCCCGGCGGCGGGAGCGTCTTGTCCCGGAGAATGGCACGCAGAATCCCTGCGCCCTCGTCCACCTCGTCGATGGTCAGGCCAACGACGACCTTGGCAACGACGGCGGCGACCGCTTGCCCGATGACGCAAGCTTTGAGCTCGTGGGCGTAGTCGGTGATGACATCGCCATCGAGCTTGACGTCGATGGTGATCCGACTGCCGCAAAGCCGGCTATGCGCCGTTGCCGATGCGTCGGGAGCCGCCAGCCGGCCGACTCGGGGTATCGACGCGGCAAGCCGCAGGAGCTGTTTGTTGTATAGGTCGAGATCCATCAAGCGCTTCCCGCGGCTTGACGGCCATGCAGCCGGTTAGCCTCGATCCGCTTCGTCTCCGGGAATGGCGGAAAGTACTGGTCGCGCTCGGTCCGATTTTCGAGATAGCGAAAGCCGTCCACAATGGACCGTTGGGCATCCGCGGACGTCCCGGTCGGTGCGGGCCTCGCTGGCGGAGCGGCCCCCATCTAACCGGTCCTCCGCCAAGTCGAACCGTCGGCGTGATCGTCGACGGCAATGCCAAGCGCAGCCAGCTTGGCACGGATTCGATCCGCGGTGGCGTAGTCTCGTCCCGCTCGGGCGGCCTGCCGTGCCTCAACCAGACGCCGGATCCGTGCCGCACTTCCGTCTTCTCCCGAGGGCTGCCCGAACCAGTCGGCCGGATCCCGCTGCAACAAGCCCAGCAAGCCGCCGGCGCTGCGCAAGGCCGCCCTGCAGGCGGCACGATCCGCCACCGTCGTCGCCCGGCGCGCCGCCTTCGCTATTCGGAAGAGTTCCGCGATTGCGCCCGGGAAATTCAGATCATCCTCAAGCGCCGCCTCGAACGCATCGAGCAGGCCGGGCACACAGGGCATGTCGGGCACATCGTCAAGATCGCGGAGCACACCGTACAAGCGATCAAGACCGCGCTTCGCCCGAGCGAGACCGTCCGCACTCCAGTCGAGCGGCTGGCGATAATGCGCGCCCAGCAGCGCGAAGCGGATGGCCTCGCCTGGCGCTTCGTCAAGGAGATCACGGACGAGAAGCACGTTGCCGAGCGACTTCGACATTTTCCGTCTCTCGACGGTGACGAAGCCGTTGTGGACCCAGTATCGGCAGTAGAGCTTTCCGTCATGGGCGCAGGTGCCTTGGGCGATCTCGTTCTCGTGGTGCGGAAAGATCAGGTCCTGGCCGCCGCCATGAATATCAATCGTTGCACCGAGGCGCCGCTCGATCATGGCCGAACATTCGATATGCCAGCCGGGTCGCCCGCGGCCCCACGGGCTCTCCCAGCCCGGCAGGTCCGGTGTCGAGGGCTTCCAGAGGACGAAGTCCGCCGGGTCTCGCTTGTAGGGGGCCACTTCTACCCGCGCGCCGGCGATCATCTCGTCACGATTGCGGCCAGACAGAGCGCCGTAAGCTGAAAACGACGGCACGTGGAACAGGACATGCCCCTCGACCGCATAGGCATGACCCCGCGCGATCAATCGTTCCACCATGCCGATGATCTCGGGAATGTGCGCCGTCACGCGCGGTTCAAGATCCGGCGACAGGACCCCGAGCGCGGCCATGTCGGAATGGTAAGCCTCGATATAGCGTTCCGTGACGGTAGAGATCGGCTGGCCGGCCTGCTTCGCGGCGGCGTTAATCTTGTCGTCGACATCCGTGAAGTTGCGCGCGTAGACGACGCCCCCGAAGCGCCGCTTCAACAGGCGATAGAGAACGTCGAACACGACCGCCGGGCGGGCATTGCCGATATGCGCGAAGTTGTAGACCGTCGGCCCGCAGACATACATCGTCACGTGATCGGGGTTCGCCGGGGAGAAAAGCTCTTTCGTCCCGGTCAGCGTATTGGTCAGGCATAGCGTCATCTCCGCACCTCGAACCTGGCGACTCCTTCAGCATGACCACCGGATGGACGATGTACTGGATGCCGCGAATGACAACCGGGCCATCGATCCCAGCTTTCCTTGGCATGCCCCTCTTTCCTGTTCAGGATGCACCGGCCGCGATGCAACTCGCGCAAGTGCCTTCCACCTCGACCACGCGCCGTGTTGGGCGGAACCCGATAAGGGCGGCATGCTCGGAGATCAGGCACTCAAGCCGCTGGTCTTCCAACTCGACCGACGCGCCGCAGTCGCTACAGATGAAGAAAATACAGTCATGCCGGCGCTCCGGATGCGCGCAGGCGACGTAAGCGTTCCGACTTTCGATCTTCGCGACGAGTCCCTGGGACATCAGGAACTCAGGCGCCCGGTAGACGGTGGGCGGCCCGACCGGACGGGCCTCCTCTTGCTTCAGCGCTTCGATCAGTTCATAGGCGCCTGTCGGGCGGCCGCTCTCCCAGA
>JANQLP010000072.1 GCA_028280515.1 Hyphomicrobiales bacterium | reverse complement strand
TGAACGCATAAAGATGCTCTAACACTTAAAGATATAGAGCAAATTTATCCGATTAGGTTGAAACAGGGTGAGTCAACCTAATCGGATTTTGCTCTAGGCGTCAGGAGTAGGCTCGCGCTATTCGGCGGCCGCCTGGCGGATGCGCGACTGCGCCATCACCGCTCTGAGAGATGCGGGCCGCAGGGGTTTGCGCAAGAGCTGCAGCCCTTCCGCAAGCACCGTTTCCTGCACTTCGCGCGACCGGTCGGCGGTAATGACGACCGCCGGAACGTCAAGTCCCAGCTCGCGCCTTACGGCCCGAACGGCATCGAGACCGGTTTCGTCGTCCAGATGGTAGTCGGCGAGGATGATCTCGGGCGGACGCGAACTCGCGCGCACTTGCGCGACCGCCTCATCGGATCCCGTTGCCTTGAGGACATGGCAGCCCCATCCTGTCAGCAGAGTCTCCATGCCTTCCAGGATCGCTGGTTCGTTGTCGAGACACAGCGCCGTGCAACCGGCGATCTGCCCTGCGACCGAGCGCGGCGAACTGGCGCGGCGTTCCGCGCGCGGCTCGGCTACCGGCAGAACAACCGAAAAGACGGACCCGAGGCGATTGCGCGATTCAAGCCGGACGTCGTGGTCGAGGACCTGGCCGATCCGTTCGACGATCGACAGCCCGAGCCCGAGCCCATGGGTGCCGACGCTGTTGGTGTTCAGGCGCTGAAACTCCTTGAAGATCTCGCGCTGCTTGTTCTTCGGAATGCCGGGGCCGGTATCGCAGATCTGCACTTCGAGCCGATTGCCCGAACGCCTCCGGCATCCGAGCACCACGCGCCCCTGGTCGGTATATTTGATGGCGTTGGAAATCAGGTTCTGCAGGACGCGGCGCAGCAGGCGGCGGTCGGATTTGACCGAGAGGCTCGACGTGTGCACACGCAGATCGAGCCCTCTATCTTTGGCGATCGGCTCAAACTCCAGCTTGAGCTGCATCAGCAGGTCCGCAACCGGAAAGACGCTGAGTTCCGGCTTCATGGCGCCGGCGTCGAGGCGTGAGATGTCGAGCAGCGTGCCGAGGATTTCCTCGACCGCCTCAAGGGATGCGTCGACGTTGCGAATAAGGCGCCCGTCCTCGCCCCGCCTTTTGCGCTCGACGAGCGAGGTCGTGTAGAGCCGCGCCGCGTTGAGCGGTTGGAGAATGTCATGGCTTGCCGCTGCGAGGAACTTCGTCTTGCCGAGATTGGCGTCGTCGGCCTTGGATTTCGCCTTCGCCAGCTCGCGGTTCACCTTGGTCAGCTCCGCGGTGCGCTCGCGCACGCGGCGCTCCAGCGTCTCGTTGGCGCGCGCCAGCGCCTCGGCGGCCTCGACCCGGTCGGTGATGTCCGTGTAGGTGGTTACGATACCGCCTTGCGGCATGGAGTTGGTACGCACTTCAAGCACCCGGCCGGCGGTGCTCAACCGCTCCTGGAACGTCTCCTGGGTCACCGCGAGCTTGTGGATGCGGTCCGAAACGAGGTCTTCCGTGTTTCCCTCTCCAAGGTCGCCCCGCCTGGCGCAATACCGCATGATCTCGTCGAGCGGCACACCGACCCGGCCGAACTCCTGCGGCAGATTGAGGATCTCGCGGAACTGCCGGTTCCAGCAGATCAGCCGCATGTCCTTGTCGTACACCGAAATTCCCTGCCGAACCTGGTCCAGGGCGGACTGCAGCAGGTCGCGGTTGTACTGGATCGCCTCGGAGGCATCGTCGAGCAGCCTTTGCGCTGATTTGACGCCGACCGCGCGGCGGCGCAGGAGCAGGGACAGCACGAGACGCGATGACGCCGTGCCGACGGCACTGGCGAGGAGATGTTCGGTGTAGCGCAGCAGATGAACATCGGCCTCGGAACTGGGATGCAGGTCCTCGTTTCTCGATGAGGCGTACTCCTTGAACGAGCGTCTTGCACGTTCCTCGCCGACATAGCGTCCGGCGGTTTTCTGCAGCTCCTCGACTGTGATCGACGTCCGCCACAAGCGGAAGCCCGGCGTCTGCGGACGCACAAGTTCATCCTGAATGAAGACGTTGGCCTGAAGCCGTTCGATCGGCTCCGGCGCGCGCAGGAGCGAGACTGTGATGTAGGCAACGATGTTGAACAGCAGGCTCCAGAACACGCCGTGCGGTACCGGCTCGAACTCGAAATTGAAGAGTTCCTGCGGCTTCAGAAGGCCGAGACCCCACGGGCCGTGGACCAGGATGTCGCCTGACAGAAGACCGGACTGCACGAAGGACGGAATGAGGAGCGTGTACGCCCACAGCACGAAACCCGCCACGATACCGGCGATGGCGCCCCGCGCGGTCGCACGCCGCCAGACGAGCCCGCCGAAAAACGCCGGTGCAAACTGGGCAATTGCCGCGAACGACAACAGGCCGATGGAGGCGAGCGCGCCGGCGCCTCCGATCATCCGGTAGAAGATGTACGCGAGAATGAGGATCGCGAAGATCGCCGAACGGCGAATGTTCAGGAGCGCCGTGCTCAGATCTTCGCGCGCCGTCACGTTGAGAAACTGTCTGCGCAGCAGCAACGGGACGACGAGATCGTTGGAAATCATGATCGACAGCGCGACCGTTGCCACGATCACCATGGCGGTCGCGGCGGAAAGGCCGCCGATGAAGGCCACCAGCGTGACGAACTGCGCGCCATCGGACAACGGCAGGGCCAGCACGAACATGTCGGCGGAAACTTCCCCGTTGGGGAAGGTCAGCAGGCCGGCGATGGCGATCGGCACGACAAAAATGTTAATCGCGACGAGGTAGAGTGGAAACAGCCAGGCAGCCCGCCGGACCTCGGTCTCGGAATTGTTCTCAACCACCGTGACGTGGAACTGGCGCGGCAGCAGGATGATGCAGACGAGCGACAGGAACGTGACCGTAATCCACGCGCCGCCGTTGAAGCCACGGGTGAAGAGTTCGGAAATCTGAGGCGTTTCCGCAGCCCGTTCGAGCAGCGGGCCCAGGCCGCCGAACATGCTGAATGTGATGTAGGCGCCGACCAGCAGAAACGCGAAAATCTTGACCACGGATTCCGTCGCGATGGCCAGGATCAGGCCTTCCTGGTGCTCGGTTGCATCGATATGCCGCGTGCCGAAAAGAATCGCGAACAGCGCCATCAGCACCGCGACAATGAAGGCAATGTCGCCGAGCGGCGTGCCGGACAGGGCGGCATCCGGACCGCCGCCGACCGGGCCGATGATGGTGGTGACGGACTCCGACACCGCCTTGAGCTGCAACGCGATATAGGGGAGGGTGCCGGCAACGGCGATGACCGTGACGATCGCGGCAAGCGTCGGGTTTTTGCCGTAGCGCGCGGCGATGAAGTCCGCGATCGACGTGATGTTCTGGGTCTTGGACAGCCGGATGATGCGGATCACCAGCGGCCAACCGACCGCGAACATGATGATCGGTCCGATATAGACCGGAATGAAGTTGTAACCGGTGGTCGCGGACAGGCCCACGCTGCCGAAAAACGTCCACGACGTGCAATACACCGCAAGCGAGAGGGCATATATCGCCGGACGGCTCTTGGATGACGGTTTCGATTTGGCTTGCCGGTCACCGAAATAGGCAACGCCGAACAGAAAGCCCAGGTAGGCCAGCGCCGCGGTGATGATGATCCAGCCATCAATCATGGGGCTCGAATCCTGCTTCGTCCCGCGCGGCTCGCCGCGGATGGGACAAGATTTTTCGGTTGGCTCAAGAGCTTACAATGTGTTCCGGTCAACCGCGAGTCCCGCGCGAGACGTGGTTTACGGTCGGCGGCGACGTACCTTGGCGCGCACGGGGCGGACGGCCTCATGAAATACAGCTTTTACGTGTATATGCCTTTGGCAGCACGCATTGTGTGAGGTAGAGGCGGGTCTGCAAGGAGAGGGAGCAGCAATTCATGTTGAAGGAATTCAGGGAATTCGCCATGCGCGGCAACGTGGTCGACATGGCGGTCGGTATCGTCATCGGCGCGGCGTTCACGTCGATCGTCAAGTCGCTGGTTGGCGACATCATCATGCCGATCGTCGGTCTGATCACCGGTGGCGTCGACTTCTCGAATATTTTCATCACGCTGAAGGGCAGCAGTTTCCAGACGCTCAAGGCGGCTCAGGACGCGGGCGCCGTGACCCTGAATGTCGGACTTTTCATCAATGCGATCATCAGCTTCGTGATCGTCGCATTTGCCCTGTTCATGGTCATCAAGACAATGAACCAGCTCAAGCGCCAGCAGGAGGAGGAACCGGAAGAGGAGCCGGCCCCGCCCAAAGAGGTCCAGTTGCTGGAAGAGATCCGCGACGCGCTGGTGAAGAAATAGACGTCGCCGGTGTGAATGCGGACCAACGCGCGACCTCTTGGGCAACATCGTGCGCGTCTTGTTCTAAAGAGTGGTGCCCACGGAGTGAATTGAACACTCGACCTCTCCCTTACCAAGGGAGTGCTCTACCCCTGAGCTACGTGGGCGACTGAGTTGCGTACGCACGGCGTCAAAAATCGCGGCGACACTGCCATAGCGGTTCTCGCGGTGCAAGCAGGCAGAAACCCGGCGCGAGGCCCGCAACTCCTGCAACCATAGGGCGATTTTGTTGTAGTTCGGTCACATTCGCCGAAAATCGCTTCGCTTCAGCCACATTTGCCATTTGCACGCCGTATTTGAGGATACAGCATGCGCGCTCTCTAACATGTCTTATCGCGAAACAGGCCGATTCTCTTGCGAGTTCGGGATCGAGAGCCAGACGGATGCGTTTTGTGACCAGCAAAAACTGCCGACGGCGTGCCTGCGTTGGATTCGTCGTGAGCGTCGCGATTCTAATCGGCAGTATTGCGCTGGCGCCGCGTCAGGCGTTGGCGGACGAGCTGGATATCGTGTTCGGGCAGTTGCTTGCGGAACCGGCAAATCCGTCCCTCAACCTGCGCTATGCCGAACTCGCCATGGCGCGGGGCGAGACCCGAAAGGCGCTCGCGGCGTATGAGCGTGTTCTCGCCCAGGACCCGAACAACCGGCAGGTCATCCGCGCCTACAATCGCGCAAAACGCCAGCTCCAGCCGAGCGTGACAGCGTTCACGCTTTCGACCGGGTTCGTCTATGAATCGAACCCGCGGCAGGTCACCGGCGGGTCGCCGTTCAACGAGGGAGACGTTGCCCTTGAGGCGAGCCTGCTGATGTTCGACGAGCGCACGGTCTCCGGTCATCGCTGGCGCACGGTCGGAAAGGCGGGCGGACACCTTCAGTTCGAAATCGATGACCTCAGCGACGCCTATGTTTCGCTGATCACCGGGCCGGTCATTGATCTCGGCACCAGGACGCGCCTGCACATCGCGCCGGGTACGGCCGGCGCCTGGCTTGATGACGACTGGCTTTACTACGATGGCCTGATCAAGTTCACGCTGGAGCGGGTGGCCATGGGCGCGACCCAGGACGTGACGGTCGCGGTCAAGCACAGGGAAACGAATTCTAATTTCGGCGGATCGGACGGGCTCATTGTCGAGGTGAACGGCAATTTCGTCCGGCCCAATGTGTTCAAGTCCGGCGACAGCCTCTATGTGCTGCCACACTTCCGCTATTCGGAGCCCGGCGGCAACGGGCCCGGGCGGGTCTTTCAGAACACGCTCTTTCCGGGCGACTATGTCGAGTATGGGGGGCGCCTTGTGTACTACAAGCCCATCGCCAAACGCCGCGTCTATCTCGGCGGCGGCATCGGCGTCTTCCAGCGGGACTACAATCAGAACGTGGCGTTCGGAACCAGGGACCGTGAGGACACGCTGATCATGCCAACAGCGCATGTGGTCCTGCCGAACGTCCGCAGATCGAAATTCGATCTTCGCTTCGATTATCGCTACGAGCACAACGATTCCAACGATCCGACCGAGGATTTCGAGAACCACGTGGTCGGCGGACGCACGGTGAGGAGATTCTGATGGCGCGCGCATTTTCGTTGTTTCTTCTGTTGGTTGCGCTGGTTATCGGGTCCGGGCAGGCGGACGCGGCGCGCATCGGTGTGGCGTCCGTGGTCAAGAACGATGTGAACGGTTCGGCCGGCGGTCAGGTGCGCGTGATCCAAGTTGGCTCCGGCGTCTTTCAGAACGAGGCCATTTCGACCGGTACGGCAAGTTCCGCCCAGTTGCTGTTCCGCGACGAGACCAGCCTGACGATCGGCGCAAGCTCTCGCGTGACGCTCGACCGCTTCGTCTACAATCCGGCGACCCGGACGGGGGACGTGGTGGTCAACGCCCTGCAGGGGTCCTTCCGGTTCGTTTCCGGATCGGCCCAGCCCGGCGGATACACCATCAAGACGCCGGTCGCGACGGTCGGCCTGCGCGGAACAGTCGTCGAGGGCTACATCGCCAGCGACGGAAGCCTCGTTCTTGTAGTCGTTGAAGGATCGGTGGCGGCAACCACGACGGACGGGACGACCGTCACGCTCCAGGCGGGCCAGTTCTTCTCTGTCTCGGCAACGGGCGTGATCGGCGGTCCGAGCGACTGGACCGGCCCGACGCTCGACCTCGATGCCGGACTTCAGTTCATCTTCGACAGCAACGAGCCCAACCCGAACCAGCGGCGTGAACTCAACGATGCGCTCGATTCCCGGGACCTGGATATAACTTTCCCTCCGGCACCGCCGCCGGTGAACAACCGCACACCGCCGATAACGGTCGACTGAGTGAACTGAACAGATTGAGTGGAGTTGCGGAAGGGCCGGGCAATTCGAACCGTACGGTTTGAGGCCGGGTATGGACGGAACAAACAAATCGAAGCAGCTTCGTCAGTTGCCTGTATAGTACGAGAGTGTGTTCCGGGAGCGAACGAAAAAAGTCAGTGAAAACCGAGCGCAAGCAGCGGCTCGCTGCCGAACTGCGCGCCAACCTGAAACGGCGCAAGGCGAAGACGAGGAACTGTGAACCGGCGCACAAGGGTAAGGCCCAAGGCACCAGGACGGACCGGTAACGTTATCAACACAACCCACGGGTCAGATACTGGCCGCACGTCAACCGGCGAACTAATATGGGCGTTTTTGACAGACGATAAAACCTGAACAGCTTTCGGGACGGGAAGAAGTGAGAGTTCGGTATGGATAGAATTCGGGTGATTGGCGGGTCGCGGCTGGAAGGCACAATTCCGATCAGCGGCGCAAAGAACGCGACGCTTCCTTTGATGATCGCCAGCCTGCTGACGCAAGACACGCTGACACTGAAGAACGTGCCCCAGCTTGCCGACGTGATAACGCTTGGCCGTATCCTCGGAAACCACGGCGTCGACCTGGCGATTGCCGGCAAGCGTCCGGGCGACGTGCAGGGTCAGGGACAGACTTTCCATCTGACCGCCCGGGACATCGTCGACACCGTTGCGCCCTACGAAATGGTTTCGCGGATGCGCGCCAGTTTCTGGGTGCTCGGTCCGTTGGTCGCACGGATGGGCGAGGCCAAGGTGTCGCTGCCGGGCGGGTGCGCCATCGGCACACGGCCGGTTGATATGCATCTTGAGGCAATCCGTGCGCTCGGCGCCGACATCGACCTCGAAGACGGTTACGTCATCGCCAGTGCACCGAAGGGCCTGAAGGGCGCCCGGATTTCGTTTTCCAAGGTTTCCGTTGGCGCCACGCACAATGCGTTGATGGCGGCGGCGCTCGCAAAGGGCGAGACCGTGATCGAAAACGCGGCGCGGGAGCCGGAAGTCGGTGATGTCGCGGAATGCCTTGTGAAGATGGGGGCGAAGATCGAAGGAATCGGCTCGTCCGTCCTGACTGTTGAGGGTGCCGATGTTCTGAGCGGTGCGGAACACACCGTCCTGCCGGACAGGATCGAGACGGGTACCTATGCCATGGCGGTGGCCGCGACCGGCGGCGATGTCATGCTCGACAATGCCCGCGCCGATCTTCTGGAGGAACCGCTCGACGTGTTGCGGGCGGCGGGCGTCGAAATCACCGAGACAAATCGTGGTATCCGCGTAGCGCGCAACGGCGCGGGACTGAAGCCCGTCAAAGTCGAAACCGAGCCGTTCCCGGGGTTCCCGACCGACCTTCAGGCCCAGCTCATGGCGCTGATGTCGGTGGCTGACGGGACGTCGACCATCCGCGAGACGATTTTCGAGAACCGTTTCATGCATGTTCAGGAGCTCGCCCGCCTCGGTGCGGATATTGCGCTCGACGGCGATGTCGCGCGCGTCTCCGGTGTCAAGGGCCTGCGCGGCGCTCAGGTTATGGCAACCGACCTGCGGGCCTCGGTTTCCCTGGTCATCGCCGGACTGGCGGCGGAGGGCGAAACCGTGATCAACCGCGTTTATCACCTCGACCGCGGTTTTGAGCGGATCGAAGAAAAGCTCGGCCGGTGCGGCGCCCGGATCGAACGCCTGTCGGCCTGACGCCTCCGCTGCACAAGCCAGCCCGTTGCATGATCGCGTCTCCCCCGCTATCACAGGCGCCGACTGTGACAGTCATAATGCCCGCGGCGGTCGAACAATGAGGGATGTTTGAACTGATGCAACAGTTGAAACTGATGGCGCTTGACCAGGAGGATCTGCAGGTCATTTCCGCCCATCTTCAGGATGCGGTGCTGCGGATCGCCGATATCGCCTATGTGCCATCCGACAGCCGTTTCGCCATGGTCGTCAACCGCTTCGACTGGGTCGGCGCGGGCGATGGCGGCAAGCGCTCCAAGAAGGAGTTCCAGCGCCTTCGGACCGCGTTGCGGTTCGACCGTGTGCTCAGCGCCAAATTCAAGCAGATAAAGTTGAGTGCGGAGGACGCCGTGCTCGAATTGCTCGCCGTGCAGTTCGAGGAGAGCAGCAAGCCTGAAGGCTACATCACGCTCGTTTTCGCCGGTGGCGGCGCGATCCGGCTGCACGTCGAATGCATAGAAGCGGAGATGCGCGACCTGGGCCCTGTCTGGAAAACAAAGAACCTGCCGGGGCACGAAGACGGCGGCGATGCCGCTGCCGAAACCTGAGATCGATCAAGGGAACACCCGCCATGGTCATGCGGCTGGACAGCGGTTCAGGAGATTTTGAGGCGCGGTTTTCGGATCTGCTGGCCACGAAACGGGAAGTCTCGGAGGACGTCGACGCGGCGGTCCGCGAGATCATCGACGACGTGCGCCGGCGTGGCGATGACGCGCTGATCGAGCTCACCGGCAAATTCGATCGCGTGGACCTTGAGCGGACGGACCTGCGCGTCAGCGATGCGGAGATCGACGATGCCGTTGCCAACGTGGACCCCGAGACCCTGGCAGCACTCGAATTCGCCCATGAGCGCATCAGCGCGCACCATGCGCGCCAGCTTCCCAAGGATGACCTTTACGAGGATGAGGTAGGCGCGACGCTCGGCTATCGCTGGACGGCGGTCGAGGCGGCGGGGCTCTATGTGCCCGGCGGGACCGCGAGCTATCCGAGTTCGGTGCTGATGAATGCGGTGCCGGCGCGGGTGGCCGGCGTGGACCGGATTGCCATGGTCGTGCCGACCCCGGACGGCGAGATCAATCCGCTGGTGTTCGCCGCCGCCCGGCTTGCGGGCGTGCAGGAAATCTACCGGATCGGCGGTGCCCAGGCGATTGCCGCCCTGGCATACGGAACACCGTCCGTTGCGCCTGTCAGCGTGATCGTCGGACCGGGCAACGCCTACGTTGCCGCGGCGAAACGGCAGGTGTTCGGTACGGTGGGCATCGACATGATCGCCGGACCGTCCGAGGTGCTGGTGGTTGCCGACGCGCACAACGACCCGGACTGGATTGCGGCGGACCTGCTCGCCCAGGCGGAGCATGACACCTCGGCTCAGTCGATCCTCATGACCGACAGCACGGAGTTCGCCGATGCCGTCGCCGCCGCGGTCGAGCGGCAATTGACGCAGCTGTCGCGGGGCGAGATTGCCGGAGAAAGCTGGGCCCGGTTCGGTGCCATCATCGTGGTGCGCAGCCTCGACGAGACACCCGCCCTTGTCGACCGGGTGGCGCCGGAGCATCTGGAGATCGCGACGCAGGACCCCGAAGCCCTGATTGAGCGAATTCGAAACGCCGGCGCGATATTCGTCGGGCGCTACACGCCGGAGGTCATCGGCGACTATGTGGCCGGGCCCAATCACGTCCTGCCGACCGCGCGAAGCGCGCGGTTTTCGTCAGGCCTCGGGGTGCTCGATTTTCTGAAGCGGTCCTCGATCCTCAAGCTGGGGCCGGATGCGCTCGCACGACTTGCGCCGAGCGCCATGACATTGGCGAAAGCCGAGGGGCTGGAGGCGCACAGCCGCTCCGTTGCGATCCGTCTCAACCGGGAGCGTTGAGACGTGTGCGCCCAGCTCACCACGACAGCGGCCTGACGCCATGACGGGCGGCACCGAAATCCCCCGGGACCCCGCGCGCCTCGTTCAGATCACGCTCGACGAAAACTCGGTCGGGCGCCGGACGCCGGACGTGGAGCATGAGCGCAAGGTCGCGATCTTCGATCTTCTGGAGGAGAATTCGTTCGATCTGGAGGAACGGGACGACAAGGGTCCGTACACGCTCCATATCTCGATCTCCGAGAGCCGTCTGGTCTTCGCCGTCGGCGACGAGAAGGCCCAACACATCACCAGCTTCATGCTGTCGCTCTCGCCCTTCCGCAAGATCGTCAAAGACTACTTCATGGTGTGCGAGAGCTACTACGAAGCCATCAAGACGGCGCCGCCGAGCCGGATCGAGGCGCTCGATATGGGCCGGCGCGGATTGCACAATGAGGGCACCCAGCTGCTGATGAAGCGCCTCGACGGCAAGATCAAGACGGACTTCGATACGGCGCGGCGGCTGTTCACGCTCATTTGCGCGCTGCACTGGAAGGGCTAGCGCGGTGGAGGCGCTTAAGTCCGAGGAATTGCCGGATGCGATCCTCTTTGCTTGCGCCATGAACGCCATCCGCTCGCCGATGGCCTCGGCGATCATGCGCCATCTCACGAACTATCGGGTTTACGCCAAGTCGGCAGGGGTGCGGATGGGCGAGAACGATCCGTTCGCGATTGCCGTCATGGACGAGATCGGCATCGACATCTCCGGCCACGAACCCATCACCCTGTCGGACCTGCACGACACGCTGTTTGATCTGATCGTCACCCTGACGCCCGAGGCGCACCACCAGGCGCTGGAACTCACCCGGACGATGGCCGTGGACGTGGAGTACTGGCCGACGCTCGATCCGTCGCTGGCGACCGGCAGCCGGGAACAGATCATGGACGCCTACCGCGCCTGCCGGGATCAGCTGATGCAACGCATCAAGGACCGGTTCGCACTCGCCGGCGGACCCGTCGTCTGAAACGTTGCAACCCGCAATTAAGCCAAAAGTGAGCAACAACCTTGATTTTGCACCCGCGCGCGCTCATTGTCGCGCGCAAGATCCTCACGGAAGGGAGATTTATGGCAAAAGAAGAACTGCTGGAGTTCCCCGGCGTCGTGACAGAACTGCTTCCGAACGCGACGTTCCGGGTCAAACTTGAAAACGATCACGAAATCATTGCACACACCGCCGGACGCATGCGCAAAAACCGGATTCGCGTCCTTGCGGGTGACAAGGTTTTGGTCGAGATGACACCCTATGATCTCACCAAGGGCCGCATTACTTACCGCTTCAAATAGGCTCACCGCGCGCGGAGCGAGCCGAAAGGGCGCCGCGGCAAAGCGGGGGCGCAAACGTGGCCGGGGGCCGTCCGGACGCCCGAGGCTCGTCCTCGCGAGCGCCTCGCCGCGCAGACTGGCGCTTCTCCAGCAAGCCGGCATCGAACCGGATTTCCTGCGCCCGGCGACCATCGACGAGACACCGAAGAAGGGCGAGGTCCCGCGCACCCTCGTTCGCCGCCTCGCGCGCGCCAAGGCCGAAACCGCGTACGGTCTGGCCAAGCAGGACGAGCAACTGAGCGGCGCTTACATTCTCACCGCCGACACGACGGTGGCCGTCGGCCGCCGCGTCCTGTCCAAGACGGACCTGCTCGACGAGGCCGCCGCCGCCCTGCAATTGCTCTCGGGACGCTCGCACCGTGTCTACACGGCCGTGTGCCTGGTGCTCCCCAGCGGCGACATCCGCCATCAGGTGGTTGAGACGCGGGTGCGCATGAAGCGTCTGAGCAATGACGAGATGGAGAGTTATCTGGCGAGTGGCGAGTGGCGCGGAAAGGCGGGTGCCTACGCCATCCAGGGTATTGCCGGCGCGTTCGTGAAGAAGATCGTTGGCTCGTATACAAATGTCGTGGGGCTGCCGTTGACCGAAGTTGTCGGCATGCTCCAGGGAGAGGGCTTTCCGGTCTATTTCAACTGGCTGAACTCCGCGGAGGTGGACGAGCAATGAAACCTGCCGAAAAAGGCCCTGGCGGGGGAGGATCGGGAAAGCCGGACAAACCGCGGGCATCGAAATGCGCGGTGTGCGGCAACCCTGTCACGCACGACTACCGGCCGTTCTGCTCGAAGCGGTGTGCCGATATCGATCTCGGCCGCTGGCTCGGCGGCCGCTACGCCATTCCCGGACAGCCGGCCTCGCCATCCGATACCGACCCGGACGAGGCGTGAGCTTCTCAACAATCTGCGCGACGGATGGAGCGGATTTTCCTGTTCACGCATGCGACTCGACAGCACCGGATCGATTGCTTATAAGCCAAGCCGCCTTGACCGGTTTGCGGCGGCTTCAGACGTGTAACCCACGCGCCGCCAAACAGACGCAGACAGGTATGCCCAGGTAGCTCAGTTGGTAGAGCAGCGGACTGAAAATCCGCGTGTCGGTGGTTCGATTCCGCCCCTGGGCACCACCCATCCCTTTTCAATAACTTAGCTAAAGTGTCAGCAATTCCATTTGGACCCAAAACAAGGGACCATTTGGAACTTCACCCTCTTTTCGTTCCAATGACTCCAGAAACGGTTGTCGGATTGCAGGTTTTTGCAAATGATACCTCAGGAAACTGGGGCAGCTATTCTATCAGCTTAGCGGATCCATATCGTCATGCGCACACGCCCTAATTATCTATTCGCAAGCGGCGACCTCTCAGAGTATCTGCGTCAGGTAGCTGATAGCGTACGGAAGGCCGTGGATGAGATTGATAGATACAGATTCTCTGCATCCACGGATCACGAAATCGTCCAATACATTCTTTCTAAGCACACGATCGAACCGCTGACCTTGCTGGAAGACCACGCTCGGATGGACGAACGGGAAACGGAAGTCGATGTTTCTGGAGATCAGAACAGAATTTTTAGTCCTGGGCGTTCAGGACCTTTCCACGTTCCGGGGATTGAGGTCACGGTCACAATCCCGTTCACGGGGCTGCAAGTGCTTTGGCAGCTGAGGCCGAACAGGTTTACATCGGTGTTCCCAGTAGGGGTGGCGCGAGCCGGGTCGAGTGGTGAACCAGGAGAACTCATCATCACGCTTACGAAGGCGCACGACGCTGACCAGCAGCAGTTTAAGACAGAATATGAGTACAATCTGAATTCGATCAGAGAGTACGTCGGGTGGAGCAAGACGCAGGTAGAGCAGTCGAATGGCCAACTGGCAGATTTGGCAAGAAGCGCGGTTGAAGGCCGGCGCTCGCGGTTGGAAAAGCATGGCAACCTCTCTGCGCTTCTCGACATCCCGCTAAGAGAAAAAAAGGGTGCTCCATCTATCGAGCCAATCAAGGTGGAGCCCCGCGTTACAGCTCCTTTGCCCCCTCCGCCAAAGTCCGGATTGAAGCCAGAACCGGGAATTTCACAAGAGTTATATGAAAAGATCCTGCAAATGATCCGTCACCAAGGTCGGACGTTTGAAACCACGCCAAAGACTTATGCGGTTCACGATGAGGAAGGATTGCGAGACATAATGCTCGCTCAGCTGAACATGCATTTCCAAGGAGCGGCAGCCGGAGAAGTTTTCAGAAAAAGGGGGAAGACTGATATCAGGATTGAGGATGAGGATCGGAATGCGTTTGTCGGGGAATGTAAGGTGTGGGGCGGTGCCAAGAAAATTGACGAGGCGATCGATCAACTGACCGGCTACCTAACCTGGCGCGACTGCAAATCAGCACTCGTCATTTTCAATAAGAACACAAAAGGGTTTTCTGGGTTGTTGGAGAAGGTGCCTGAGCGGTTGTGCAATCACAGATTTTTCGTATCTGAGGAGAGCTTATCCGAGAATGGGGAGTGGCGTTTTGTGCTCCGCAGTGAAGAGGATGAAGGCCGTAGAATAACGGTGCACGTATTCCTGTATGATCTGTACGTGGCGTGAGATTGCAGCAAATCTCATTTGGAACGTCGGCGTAAGCTGTTGATATGTCTATGTGGGGGGAACGCAGGAAAGTTCCAAATACGCATTGATTCTTTTGAACTTCCAGCGGACTAAAAATCCGCGTGTCGGTTGTTCGATTCCGCCCCTTGGGCACCATTTTTTTTGATGATCCGGCCCGAGGGCTGCTGATAACCGCAAGCGGAACCCAACCATCTCAGGAATGTGGCACCGTGCTCGGTTGCGTCCCTGGGGCACCCTGCGACCGAGAGTTCAGTTTGCGAATATATCCTGAACCAGACCTGACACCCGACCGAACGCGTCCGTCGCGCCGGCAATGACGCGGGCCTCGTCCGCATCGGATAATGCCACGGAGTCGAGTGCTGCCACGAAGCTGCGCCAGTGCCGCGCCCGGCCCTGCGGCGAACCGGCAAGATGGCGTGCGCCGAATGCCGTCGAAAAGTCGAGGCGGGCCGCCTGTTTCAACAAAATGGCAGCACCAAGATTCGACCCTTCGGCAACATAAAGCCACCCCAGCGCCTCGGGCAGTTCGGCCAACCCCTCGTCGCGGAAGATCGCCGGTTCGACATAGAGCGGCGCGTCGATCTCCAGGTCGGCGAGATCGTCCTCGATCAGGCCAAGCCGCCGCCGGTCCGGCAGATCGGCCACCAGCGCGCCAAGAGCCGTATCGCGATACAGCGCATCGATATCGCGATGGAAGCCGTGCTGGACCTTCAGGAACTGGCCATATCGCGTCCGGCTCGAAAACGGATCGAAGGCCATGATCATTCTGTCGAGACCGTCATGCACCGCATGTGTGGCATCCTTCAGGCGCTTCGAACGGCTGGCTTCGCCGGCCGTTGGTTCACTTTCGATTGTGGTCATGCACATTCTCCAACTGATCGCGCATTGCCAACCGACAAGGCGGCATCATATTCAAGACGATTCAAAAAAGCCGATTTTGCAGAAATTCCCGTATTCCTTATCAGGGCCGGTGTTTGGTGCCTCCCGCCCGCGATATCCGAGCCGGACAGGATGGCGCGACCAGGGGCGGGGCCACAGCCGTCCGGGCCTCGCATGTCAACGGGCCTGCTTTCCGGCGCGCCGCAAGCGTCCATTTCCTAGAAACTGGCCGATGCCGTAAGGCCCACGCGGAAGGTGCGGCCGGGTGCTGGCATGCGATTCACGAACAGCGGCGGCAGGTAATACTCATCCCTGATGTTCTCCACGCTGAAACTGGCCGAGAGCTTTTCATTGAGGCGATAGGAGCCGAAAATGTCGACGATTGCATTTTCCGGCCAGTATCTGTCAGGGTCCGCGAGCGTAAGCTCGTTTCCGATAGCCGGCTGGCGTTCATCGAAGAAGGTCAGGCGTCCGCCCAGTTCCAGCCGCTCGTCGAACCATCGCGTGCCCGCGGTCAGCATGCCGCTATATTGCGGCTGCACGAGGGTCGATACGGTAGTTCCGAGATTGGAGGGCAATTCTGTATAATAGGCGAGATTGAGGTCGGCGAACACGATGCCCATGTCGTAAGACAGGGTCGTCTCGATACCTGCTACCGCCACCTCGGCGAAATTCTCGAACGGCGCCCCTAAGAAACGGCGTGCTATGAAGTTCTCGTAATTGTTGTCGAAATAGACGGCCTTGAACCGAAATGCGTCGTCATCGACGAGCAGGTCGTTGTCGACATAGTTCAGGCCGAACTCACGTGTCTTGAGCACTTCGGGCTCAAGGTCGGGATTGAACGTCGTGCCGAATGCAAAGCTCTGGCCGAGTTCCACCAGGCTCAGCGCCCGGAACCCCTCCGAATAGCGCGCGAACAATTGCAAACCGTCGAGTGGCTCCAATGTCACGCCGAAATTGGGCGAGAACCGCTCCGCCTGACCATTATCGCGTCGCGTGACGGTTTCCTCGAAGCCGCTCTGGTAGTCGGTCTCTTGCAGATTTTCGTACTGATCAAAAATAGCTTCCGCTGCGGCCTCGCAAGCGTCGTAGGCAGCAGACGGGAACGGGAGAGCGAAGCACGCATCCTCGGCATCGAAATAGGCATTCAGCAAACGATCCTTCTCGGCGATGAAGGCATCCCTGTCAAACTGAACATTGTTGCGGCCGGTGATCGTGGTGCTGGTGCCTTGAAAGCGGTCGTAGCGCACGCCGGCATTCAGGGTGAACCAGTCGGTCGGACTGATGGCCGCGTTGAAATGACCGCCGAACACCTCGCGCGTTCCATCGAAATCGGGCGCCGATCCGAGAGCGGTGGTGACCGGTGTCTGGCCGGGTATATAGTCGGTGCGGGTGAGCGGCAAATCGACATCGATCAGGCCCTCGGAGCGGGAATATTCGCCGCCATAGGTCATGGTCAGTGCGCCAAAACCCGTGCCCAGAATGCTGGTGTTCCAGATTTCCGCGCCCCAGCTTTCGTTTTCCTGCGGGGCCCGACCGGATCGACCGAGTTCACCCAGTTCCTGGATGCGCGTTCCCCAGACATTGGCGTTGAAATCGATCAGGTCGTTTTCGGAAGCCCAGTTGTAGCGCAGCCAGACCCGACTGCTTTGGACATCGTTGAGCGGTGTCTGCAATGGCGCGTGAGTCGTCAGAAAGCTCGGAAACGTCATGCCGAACTGGCTGTCATAATAGTTGAAGCCCGCCTCCAGGGATTGGCCATCATCGAAAAGGAGCGTGCCCTTGAGCAGCGCCGATTGCGACTGCTCGGACGTGTTTGGCACCTCCTGGCCGGGCTCGATATTGCTGAATCTCTGTTCGTCCGGAACACCACGATTGTCGAGTACGCTGAACGTCTCCTCGCCGTTATCGCCGGCAAAATAATTGCCTTCCTGGCGCCGTGCATAGGCCGCGACGATCTCGAGATTCTCCGACATATGGGCCGCCGCGATGCTGCCGAACCAATTGTCGTCGGAGAAGATATCGCCACCCGAGCGAAGGCCGGTATCGGTGCCTGGTTTCTGAAGATTGGCGCAGGCAACGGTGATCTCTGTGCCACAAGTGGGGGCGATTGCATTGCCGCTGATGCCGCTGCGGACGCGGATTGCGTAAGTGCCGCCTTCGGGCACGAGATCGCCGGCATCGAGCAGGCGAACATTGACGACGCCGGACGTACTGCCGGTTCCGTAAGGGCCTGTGCCCGGGCCCTTGGAAATCTCGACCCCGCCGATGAGGTCGGGATCGACATAGGTTCTTTGGTCAGAGCCTGCATAGCCCCGATTGCCCGTCGTCTCCTGCTGGGTTCCCTCCACCATCGTGCGCACGCGGTTCAGCCCTTGGGCACCGCGAATGTTCACGTTGATTGAATTGCCGTCATTGCTCGCCGCTGAAAAGACGCCCGGCGCCGTGCGGAAGATATCGCCCGGCGAGGTCGGCCGCACACGGTTGATCTGCTCGCTCGAAATGAAGACGTCCGATCCCGGCGTGGTGAAGGGCGCATCCTGCTCGGCGCTCCGCCGTGACGCGCCACGTCCGGTCACCTGGATCGTATCGAGCACCAGCGAGCCATCGCCATCGAATGCGGTTCCGTCGGCGCCGCTGTTTGCTTCCGCGATAATCACGGCGCCGTCATCCGACAGCCACCACCGCAGGCCGGTGCCGGAAAGCATTGAGGAAAGAGCCGAGAAAGCGTTCATTTCACCATTGACGGCGTTTGTCCTGAGGCTGGATGCCGTCTCTGCGGCAAGGGATATCTGAAGGCCGGATTGACGGCCGAACGCGACAACGGCCGCGCCGACAGGCTGGCCGGGTATGTTATAGACGCGCAGTTCGCTGTCCGCCTGCTGCGCCGCGGCCGGCCCGGCAACCGGCACCAGGAGCACTGGCGCCATCAACAGCGATATGACCGATGCCGCGCAACGCAGCCTGTTTCTTAGACCGAAAGTCGCTTTTCCGCCGGGCCGGCAGCCGCCGGCAATACTCGTTACTGACATTCCCTGCTTGTCCGTACTCGTTGTTTTTGTTTTGCGATCCACGGCATAGCCGTCGGATCTCAGACGTTAAGACGAGCGACATTCGGCTTTTTTTCAGGGTTTGGAAAAAAAATGACTAAAAAAGTTATATTTCAGTTCGAGACGCGCCATAAAACATGAACAGAAAGGTCATGTTTCAATTCAGGCGCGTCATGATGTGGAGATAATCCGATATCTCAATGACCTTGCCGCCGAACGGGGCGACAAGGGCGCGCAGGGCACGTTCGGGCTGCGACAAATCATACACGCCGGTAACCCGCTTCGACGCCAGGGTGCGGTCCGGGATGGAGACCCAGCCGCTTTGGTAGCGGCCGATCTGCTCGGCAACAGACGCAACGGTCTGATCGGATACGAACAATTTATGGTTTCTCCAGGAGCCGATGCGGTCAGGCTGGATATCGGACATTCGCGTCGACCCGTCCGAAGTCCTCAATTGCAGGCGCTGCCCGGGGCGCAACATGGTGTCCTGCTGGCGGTCATTGACTGAACTGGCGGTGACCGATCCCGCAAGCAGGGCAACTTCGGTGGTCTCACGCCCCTGCCTGACGTTAAACTCGGTCCCCAGAACCGATACGTTCAGATTTGAAGCGGCAACGATAAACGGCCTGTTTGGTTTATGCACGACGTCAAAAAACGCCTCGCCGCTGAGAAGTTCGACAAAACGCCGCTCACCATTCATTGCAATTTTGATGGCACTTGCCCCGGCAAGGGTTACCTGGCTGCCGTCCTCCAGCCGAACCGTCCTGATCTCGCCGGCTTTGCTGTAATGATCCGCCTGAAGCCGCAACATCCAGGCGGGCGCCAGCAATATCAGCACGCAGGCGGCAATCGCCATGGCCGACATGGCCAATGTCCGGCGGCCCGAAATCCAGCGTCGGTGAGTTGCGGCACCTTCCGCCGAGACGCTCGCAGGCCCGCTCTGCCGTTGCCGCGTGGTGATCGGCGCAGATGATTGCGCGCCTTCGGGCGCCAGAACGCCCAGCCCCTCCCAGGCCTTGCAGATACGGTTCCAGGCGGCTTCGTGAGCGGGGTCTTGCGCGCGCCAGTTCTCAATCCGCTCGACAAGATTCCGATCGTGAGGATTGTCATTGAGCTTGAACAACCAGTCCGCCGCTTCTTCCGACGGCGTATCCGCAGCACCCGCTTTCCGCTTTTGATCCAATCCGCTCACCCACGCCATATTATCCGCCTGGCTGAAAGTTCCGGCCAATTCCTATATGAGAACAGACGAATAACTGGGCATCAATTTTCCGCGTGAAGGCAATTTAATCGTCCTGGTCCATGAGGTCGGCAAGGGTGGCCATTGTCTTTCGCAACATTCGGTGCACGCTCGAAACCGAGACTTCCAGGTGCTCCGCTATCTGCTCCATCGTGCATCCGCCAAAGCGGTACATCTCGACTGCAATTCGATGATCTTGCGGGCAAGCATCGAGAAACTCCGAAATTCGTCTCAATTCGTCCTTGGCGAGGATGCTCCTTTCCGGCGTTACAACCTCCTGGGGCTGCATCCATTGAGACAGGTCCTGGACATTCAGTCCTGATTCCAGCTTCTTCTTTCTTACCCAGTCAAGGGCAAGGTTATGCGCAATTCTGAACAGATATGCGCGCGCAGACTTACTGACGGCGCTGTGTTTTTGGTGGAATCGTATGAAGACCTCTTGAACGATATCTTCCGCATCCACACGCGAGCCGATAATGGGCGTCACATATTTGATCAACGCAGAACGGCAAGCCAGATAGCTGGCAAACTGGCCATCACCACTATGATACGCCATCGCTCTTCACTTGGGGTCCACGCACAGATTGAAAGACTGTCGATTTATATCAACGAACCTGGCTTCCTTCGAGCTGCGGGCCTCGAACACGCTACGCCCGCGCTGCGGCGGTTCCGCCAGTGCCGCCTTTGTCGGTTCGGCCGCAATGTCTTCATCCAGGCCGCGGCGACGAAGTGCTCTCGCGATATCGCGCGCATGAAGCCGAAGCAGCTTTTGCCAATCCCAACTCAAGACCGTACTCATACAAAACCAGCTTCTTCCACCCGCTTGCGCGGCGGAAGACACATGCAAGGGGCAGGGGCCGTGCTCTGACGTCTTCCATTGCCATAGCTTGTGTGCTGTACCTTCCTCAACCTTAAAGTGATCTGGTTCGAGACAATCTCTTCGGGTTGGTGACGTTTGTTGCCCATCGTTGGTCCTCCTTCTCCTAACCATAAGGTGGGACCAATTCAGTGGGGGAGGATCAAACGCGCCTTACGCACCTTCCAAGGCATGGAGACCTACCAATCTCGAGGCTCTGTACGCGCTTCCTACGCGTTCTCAGGGTGTATTCGGTCAGACTATGGTCAGCCTGTACCGGCGTCCACCGAGCCCAGCGACGCCAATTCCGCAATCATCTCGTCCGTCGTGCGTTGACGGCAATAGCCCTGATTGTTCGCGATTGACGTCGCGTGCTGGTTTTCGTTCAGCGCCGCACAGGCGTCCGTGACCAGGGTCACCAGATATCCGTAGTCACAGGCATCGCGCACGGTCGAGTCGATGCACTGGTCCGTCAGCACCCCGCTCACGATCAGATGTTTGATGCCGAGATTGCCCAACAGGTAATTGATGTTGGTAGAGATGAACGGAGAAGACGACGTCTTCGGCACGACGATCTCATCGCCCTCGGGTGCGATCTCATCGAGCACCTGTGCGTCGCGCGAGCCCCTGGGGCAGAACAATCCGGAGATCTTGTAGTCGAGCCCCATCTCCCGGCCGTCCAATGTCAGACTTTCGATCACCGTGAACAGAACTTCCACGCCCGCCGTTCGGCAGGCGGACTGGAGGCGTTGCATGTTCGGAACCGCCCGTTCGCGCATTGCGTGGAAGAAATATCCATAACGCGTCGCAATCTCGTCAGGCGTGAGCCCTGCGGACTGGCCGCCGCCTTCCATCGAGTAGTTTTGGACGTCGACGAACAGGACCGCCGTCGCCCCGCGCTTTACCGGCACATCGCGCGATAATCCAAAATCTTTCATGCGGCTGCTCCCCGGATGTGTCGAACCGTGTCCGGAGCAGCAGGGCACAGCCATCCCTGCGTATCTGCATTCCGCATCAATAGACCTCCGCGTAGCGTTCGCAGATCTCTTCCGGCGTGGCGTCTGTCAGGGCCTCGATCTCGGCGCGCTTGAATGTGAGATAGGCCGATTTGGCTTCGGGGCTCCACCAGGACCCGGCCAGTTCATCGGCCTCCAGTGCGTCGAGTGCCGCCTCCAGCGAGCGCGGTAACAATGGCGCCTTCGCATCGGGTTCCGGCAATGCGAGCCCGCGTGCCAGCCCGTCCACGCCCGCCCAGATGATCGCGCCGAGTGCGAGATAGGGGCAATTCGACCCGTCCGCCACGCGATACTCGACGTTGAACTGTCGCGCCGGTTCCTCCGGTGAAGCCGTGAAAACGGGCGCGACACGCAGCGCGGCCCCACGGTCCTGCGTGTTGAGATCTGCATGCACCGGCGCCCAGCGGTTTGGCATCAGGCGATAGTAGGAAGCCATCGAAGGTGCGGTAAACGCGCAAAGCGCCGGCAGATGCGCAAGCACTCCGGCGAAGAACGGTGCGGTCCGTTCTGAAATCCCGTATGTCCCGTCGGGGTCGGATGTCACCGGAGTCGATCCGTCCCACAGGCTCATGTGGATGTGCGTGCCATTGCCGATACCGTCCGGCTCCAGCATCGGTGAGAAGATCGCCCTTTGATCCATCCGCCAGGCGACCGCACGCGCCATCTCGCGAAGGACCACCGCGGCATCCGCGGCCCGAAGACCTTCCTCCGCTGCAATCGTCGCCTCAAACTGCCTCGGCCCGTATTCGGGCAGGAAGCTGTCCGGCTTGAAGCCAGCCGTACGCATCGCTCCCATCAGCGCTTCGCCGAAGGGACCTTGCCGCCGGAAGGAATCGAGCGCGTAAGTCGCCCCCGGCCGGTCCTCTACTCCCGTCAGCATGAACTCCTGTTCGAAGCTCGCCACAACCCTGAGGTCGAATTTCGCCAGCGCCTCCAGCGCCCGCGCCAGGAATGTCCTTGGACAGAACTCCCAGGCGCTTCCGTCAGTGTTGGCAATATCGCCCAGATAGAACCGCTCGACCGTCCCGCCCTCGAAAGGCACTTCGATCCGCATTTGCGGATCGGGCCGGATTATCAGATCTCCCAACGTGCCGAACGGCGTGGTGTAGATCGGCCCGAAACAGGACATCATGATGTTGGAGTGGGTCAGTCCCACCCCCTTTTTCAGCCGTACGTCACTATCTGCCTCCGGAAACGCCTTGCCGCGCACAATGCCGGCCCAGTCGCATACACCAACAAAAATCAGGGGGTCTGCCTGCATGAAAACGGGAGAGTCCATCGCGGTTTGTCCTCGCTGTGACGTCCGGCTCACGATAAGCGGGAAAAACCTGATCGCAAGCTACTTCCCTGTTTGTGAAGACCGCGAGTGCAGAAGGACTTGTGTTTGTGGAGGTCATTCGAGAGCGCTATTGGCGAACGCCGTCTCTCTGCGATCGCTCGATATCCGTGCGGGAAATGCTGTGCGGGAAAGGTGTGGACTGGTTTTCAGCGGACTGAAAATCCGCGTGTCGGCGGTCCGATTTCCGCCCCTGGCGCCATCGCTCCCAGGAACGAAAACCGGATCTGCGCAGGCGCGCCCCGAATGGTGCGCGCCTGTCCGGCGTTAGCGGATCGCGAAAACTCTGCGCAACAACGCGACGATAAGCTTCACGTGGTCGAGGAACGTCGCTCCGCGCGCGTGACGCGCGTTCTTCATCAGCGCATCATATTCGGCATCTGTGAGCTGTCCGTATTGATTAGCCATTGCTTGTCTCCAATCTCCAATCGCTGGAACGTCCCGGTTGCTGCCGCTCCGATGAGTTGGCTTGCAAGGAGGATATTGGCCCGGATTGCGCGAAAACAGGGGCTATTGTGCAACGCAGCATTGTTGCCGCCGCATGGCTGATGGCACCGGACGTGCTGTTGATTGGCGCACTGGATTCGATGTGGAGCCGGGGCACCGCGCATTCGCGTCGCGGGCGAACAGCTCTCGCGCAGGCAGGCTTCGCGCACCCACGGCCCGCGGAAAAGCGCCGATTCGGTATGATCCGTCCGGAAATGTCGGGGCAATAAAAAAACCGTCATACACCTTTCGTCTTGCATCGAAAGAAGATAATTCTCCAGCGCTGTCCGGCGTGATCTCGTTTTTGCGGCGTGCAGCACGGGTGGTGGTGAAGCTGCAGGCCCCACAGGGAATGCGGCTTTTCTTGGAATGGGGCTCCTTTTTTCTTCGCCGGTCCGGCTTCTTTTGCGTTCGTCCGACGAAGACCTCCCGCCGAACCAGGGGAATTTGAACGCTGATGCTTACTGCTCTGCTGGCGCCTTTTGTTCTGGCGATATTCGCGCCAACCGTGCGGCGCGTGAGCGGCCCCATGACGGGCTGGGTGCTGGCGCTGCTGCCGGCCGGCCTCACGTTCTATTTCGCCCAGTTCATCGGCGTTGTGGCCGAGGGGGGTGCTGTGTCTTTCAGCACGCCATGGGTACCTGCGACCGGGATCAACCTGTCATTCTATGTGGACGGCCTCAGCCTTTTGTTCGCACTCCTGATCAGCGGCATCGGGACCTTCATTGTTCTTTACGCAGGGGCCTATCTCAAGGGGCATGCCGATCTCGGCCGCTTCCTGATGTTCATCCTGATGTTCATGGGCTCGATGCTCGGGCTTGTGCTTTCGGACGATGTCATCACCCTGTTCGTTTTCTGGGAACTGACATCCGTTACGTCGTTCCTGTTGATCGGCTTCAATCACACAAGTCCGCGGTCTCGCCGCGCGGCCGTTCAGGCGCTGGTTGTGACAGGCGGCGGCGGGCTGGCGCTTCTGGCGGGACTGTTGTTGATGGCACAGGTCGGCGGATCGATGGAGCTGTCGACACTGCTGACCGAGGGCGACGTCCTTCGCAACCATCCGTATTATCTTGCGATCCTGATCCTGGTGCTGGCCGGCGCCTTCACGAAATCGGCTCAGGTACCGTTCAGTTTCTGGCTGCCCAACGCCATGGAAGCGCCGACGCCGGTCAGCGCCTATCTGCATTCCGCAACTATGGTGAAGGCCGGCGTCTACCTGCTGGCGCGGGTGAACCCGGGCCTCGGCGGCACGGACGTCTGGCAGATCACGCTGGTCCTTTTCGGCGCAGCGACCTTTCTCGTCGGCGCGGTGCTGGCCCTGCGGAACACTGACCTCAAGCTGATGCTGGCCCAGACGACGGTGGCCAGTCTCGGACTTCTGGTGTTCCTCATCGGTCTTGGTCATGACATCGCCCTTCAGGCGGCGATGACATATCTCTTCGCCCACTCCCTGTTCAAAGGCGCGCTCTTTATGGCGGCGGGCTGTATCGATCACGGTACCGGCACGCGCGAGATCGGCAGACTGTCCGGGCTGGGCAGCGCCATGCCGATCACCGCTGCGGCGTCCGCCCTCGCAGCACTGTCGATGTCGGGCCTGGCGCCGTTCATCGGCTTTATCGCAAAAGAATTCGCTTACAAGGCGACTCTGGGCGGTATCTGGCCAGTGGCCATCACCAGCGTTGCCGTGATCGGCAGCGCCTTGCTGTTTACGGTAGCTTTTCTGGTAGGCGTAAAGCCGTTTCTGGGCAAACCGGGCGACACGCCGTCGCCTCCCCATGAGGGAAGCCCGTCCCTCTGGCTCGGGCCTGTTGTCTTGGCCGTGCTCGGACTGCTGGCTGGTCCCTTCAATGGCGTGACCGAGACATATTTCGTCGGACCTGCCGTATCGGCGGTGGCCGGTGCGCCGATGGTCGTTGACCTTTACCTCTGGGGCGGCCTGAAGACGCCGCTGTTCCTCAGTGTTGTGACAGTGGCGCTGGGCGCGGTGATGTTCTGGCGCGCGACGGCCTTGCAGGAGTTTTTGGCGCGCATCTTGGACAGGCTCTGGGGTCCGGATCAGGGGTACGACCAGTTCTTGGACGGCGTGGTGGCGCTGGCGCGCGGCGTGACCGCGCGGCTTCAAACCGGTTCTCTGCGCCGGTACCTCCTGGTGAGTTTTCTGGTGCTTGCAGCCGTCTTGGCCGTTCCCAAGGTGTTTATGGGCAGTGATGCACAGGTGATCGTCGCTCCCAAGGAGTTTTACGTCTGGTGCGTTGCGGTGCTGACGATTGCCGGCGGGCTGGCGATCATGATCACCCGCTCACGCCTCATCGCCATCCTGTCCATGGGCGTGCTTGGTATTGCCGTGGCTTTCGTGTTCCTGATGTTCGGTGCGCCGGACCTCGCATTTACCCAGCTCATGGTCGAGACCCTGTCGGTTGTGATCCTCGCCCTCGTCATTGCGCGGTTGCCGGTTCAAGGCGTTGACTGGCGCGGATGGCCACGCGCCCTACGCGACAGTGCGATCGGGACCGTTATCGGTGTCGCGATCGCCATGGTGCTGCTGTCGATCACGAGCCGGCCTATGGACCTCACCCTCAGCGAGTATTTCGCCGAAAAGAGCTACACCGAGGCGTATGGCCGCAACATCGTCAATGTCATTCTGGTTGACTTCCGCGCCCTCGACACCTTTGGCGAGATTGCCGTCGTGGTGATCGCCGGCGTTGCGGTTTTGGGTCTTCTGGCATTTGGGGGACGGCGCGCAGCATCGACGCCCGCGTTGGACGAGGAGAAAACGAAATGAACTCGCTGATCCTGCGTACGGCGACGCCGTTTCTGGTCGGCCTGACCGTTCTGTTTTCGATCTACGTTTTGTTGCGCGGCCACAACGAACCCGGCGGCGGCTTTATCGGCGGCCTGATCGGCGCGTCCGCTTTCGCCACCTACATCATTTCCGAAGGGACCAATGCGATCCGCCGCGCGCTGATTGTTCCCCCGATAGCGATTGCCGGCATTGGCCTTTTCCTGGCGGGATTGAGCGGCGTTGCATCGATCCTGTTCGGGGACGCCTTCATGACGGGCCAGTGGTGGTTTCCCGATTTCAAACCGGACCTGAAGTACCTGTCCACGGTCGTCTTGTTCGATATCGGCGTTTACATGGTTGTCGTCGGCGCCATTGTCTCCATCATTCTCGGCCTCGAGGAGAGTGGACAATGATGGAAACCGCTTTCGCCATCGTTGTCGGGTTCCTTTTCGCCTTCAGCGTTTATCTCCTGTTGTCCGGATCTCTGATACGGCTGGTCCTGGGAATTTTCGTTCTTGGTAACGCCACCCATCTTTTGATCTTTGTTGCCGGCCGGCTAACGCGCGAGCAGCCGCCCTTGATCCCGGCGGCCATGAAGGTCGCGGAGCCCGGTTTCGCAAACCCGCTTCCGCAGGCGTTGATCCTGACGGCTATCGTTATCAGCTTCTCATTGTTCGCATTCCTGCTCGTCCTCGCCTATCGCGCCTATCAGACCCTGGGCACGGTTGATACGGACGACATGCGCGACGCCGAACCCGCGCCGGGGCCTGCGCGATTGCGAGGCCGCGATGTCTGAGCCTGTGATCGCGGATTCCGCAGCCTGGCTTGTCGTCTGGCCCGTTCTCCTTCCTATCCTCGCCGCCTCGCTCGCCGTCGCTGCATGGGGGCATGGCCGCGCGCAGGCGTTGATCGGTATCCTCGGCGTTGCCGCCCAGTTTTTCTCTGCCGTGCTGCTTTTCGCCCATGTCTGGAGCAACGGGCCTGTGGTCATGTCAATGGGCGGCTGGCCTGTACCGTTCGGCATTGCGCTGGTGGCTGATGTCTTCGGCGCCGGGCTCACCGTGGCCGCCAGTCTCGTTGCGCTGGTGATTATTGTGTACAGCCTTGGCGATACGTCTGAACAGTACCGGCGCGCAGGCTTCTTTCCCCTCGTCCTGGCGCTGATTGCGGGGGTCGCCGGGGCGTTTCTGACCGGCGACATTTTCAATCTTTATGTGTGGTTCGAAGTCACGCTGATTTCGTCATTCGGTCTGATTGTTCTGGGCGGGCGGCGCGAGCAGATCGACGGCGCGGTGAAATACGCGTTTCTCAATCTTCTTGCGACGACCTTTCTCCTGATCGCCATCGGCTTGCTGTACGGCATGACCGGCACGTTGAGCATGGCAGATCTGTCCACCAAGGTTGCCGCCTTGCCGAATGATGCGACGCTGGAGACTGTGGCGCTGTTGTTCCTCGTCTCGTTGGGAATGAAGGCAGCGCTGTTTCCGCTCTATTTCTGGCTGCCGGCGGCGTATCACACACCGCTGCCTGCGGTGTCGGCGATCTTCGCCGCGCTTTTGACCAAAGTCGGCGTCTATTCGCTGGTCAGGGTCTTTCTCGTTGTCTTCCCCGAAGGCGCGGATCTCGCGCGCGAGACCATGGTCTGGGCGGCGCTCGCCACCATGGTGCTGGGCGCGCTCGGCGCACTCGCGGAATCCGATATCCGGCGGTTTGTCTCCTTTACGGTCGTCAGCGGCGTCGGCGTGATGGTCGCGGGCTTGGCCATCGGCACGGACAAGGCGCTTCTCGGCGCCATCTTTTACATCGTTCATTCCATCATCATCTCCGCCGCGCTGTTCATGGCGGCGGGCCTTGTGTCGCGCGCCGGCGCGGGCTCGGACATAGAAAATCTCTCCGGCTTGTATAAGGGCGCGCCCTTTCTCGCCGTCGCGTTTCTTCTTGCCGGGCTTTCCCTTATCGGAATACCGCCGTTCGCAGGATTCTGGCCGAAGGTCTATCTTGTCCAGGCTGGACTTGAAGCCGGGGCCTATGCCTTGGTCGCCGGCGTTCTGACCGCCGGCTTTTTGACGATGCTGGCCGTTGGCAGAACCTTCGCCCTTGTTTTCTGGCGTGCTGCGCCCGATGACGCGCCACTGCCCGCGTCAGGCGCGCAACAAGGCGGCGGTCTTGTATTGAAAGGCGCGCTGGGTGCGCTGACGTTTTTAACCATCGCATTGGGGCTCTACCCCGCCCCTGTGGTCGACGTGTCCACGCGCGCAGCGTCCGAACTTCTTTCGCCGCAACCCTATATTGACGTGGTGCTCGGCGAAGCGGGCAATGGGGAAAGCCGTCCATGAACCTGTTTTTGCTCAATCTCATTCTCGCGCTCGTCTGGGGCGCCGTAACCGCCAGCTTCGAGCCGGCGAACCTGATGGTGGGTTTTGCGCTCGGGTTTTTCTCGCTGTGGCTGGTCCGGCACAGGTTCGACGAACATAACTTCAACCGTCCCATTCGCATCCTGCGCCTCATTTGGCTTTTTGTGGCAGAGTTGGTTTTGTCTGCCGTGCGGGTGGCGCGCGATACAATCAGCCCAAAAATGGATTTTCGGCCGGCGATTATTGCGCTTCCCCTGGACGTGGAACACGATGTGGAAGTGATGCTGCTCGCCAATCTGATCAGCCTGACGCCCGGTACGCTCAGCGTTGACGTGTCGACGGACCGATCCACCCTCTATATTCACGCCATGAATGTGGACGATCCGGCGGCGCTGCGCCGCGAAATCAAGGACGGTTTCGAGCGTCTTATCAAGGAGGTCGTTGAGTAGCGCTATGGAGGAATTCGGCGCACGCTTCCTTGACTGGTCCGTCAACATTGCACTCGGCGCGATGTTCATCTCTTTGGCGCTGACCGTTTTCAGGTTGTTGCGCGGACCGACCCTGGCCGACCGGGTCGTCGCCCTGGACATGCTGGCATTGTTGGGGATCGCGTTCATTGGCGTCATCGCCGTGGCAACGAAAGAATATGCCTATCTCGACGTTGCAATCGCACTGGCGCTGGTGGGCTTTCTGGCGACCGTTGCTTTCGCGCGCTACATCTATCGAAGCGCGCAAATGAAAAAACCTGATCCCGCGGCGCCGGGCTCTGAATCAGGAGACGAAAAGTGATCGAATTCATCGGCGGTGTGATCATCATCATCGGCGCAGCCTTCTCCCTGATCGCGGGGATTGGCCTTGTTCGCTTGCCTGATCTGTATGTGCGCATGCACGCCGCCACCAAAGCGGGAACTCTTGGCGCCGGACTGATCCTCATTGCGTTGGCGCTCGAAGCACAGCAGCTGGAGGTCGCCGCGCGCGCCATGGCGGGGCTTGTGTTTCTGCTCTTTACGGCGCCGATCGCCGCGCATCTTCTCGGTCGCGCCGGTTACATCGCAGGCGTGCCGTTGTGGTCGCAAAGCTGTATGGACGAATTGGAAGGCAAGTACGACCCGGAAACGAAAGAACTGAAAGGTACGCCGCGGGATTAGAGCCTTTTCGATCAAATCGGATCGAGGTGACGAGACTGCACAGATATCCGCTAGGTCGCGGCATCCTCGAGCATCATGGCGCTGGCCTTCTCGCCGATCATGATTGTGGGTGCGTTGGTGTTGCCCGACACGATGACCGGCATGATCGAGGCATCGGCGATCCGCGCGCCCTTCAGCCCATGAACGCGCAAGCGCTCGTCGACCACCGACATGGCATCGTCCTTGCGGCCCATCTTGCAGGTGCTCGTGGGATGATAGATCGTCTGCGAGATGTTGCGCGCCATATCCAGCAACTCCTCATCGCTCTGCGTCTTTTCCCCGGGGAGCACTTCGCGCACGATGTATTTCGACATGGCATCGGTTTCGGTGAGGGATCGTGACACGCGCATGCCGGCGACAGCGGTCTCCTGATCGGTCTTCTCGGCAAGATAGTTGGGGTGGATTTCCGGATGCGCGTGCGGGTCCGGAGAGACGATGTCGATGCGGCCGCGGCTTTCGGGCCGAAGCTGACACACGGACATGGTGATGCCGGAGAACGGATGCATCTCGATGCCGGGCTTGTCGGCACTCAGCGGCTGAAAATGGAACTGGATATCCGGCCTTTCGAGCTCCTCGCGGGTCCGGCAGAAGATGCATACCTGGCTCGCGCCCATGGCCATCGGCCCCTTTCGCGCGAACACATACTGCATGCCGATCAACGTGCGCCGGAAGAAGTTGTTGATTTCGTCATTGAGCGTCGGAACGTTGACCTCGTAAATCATCCGGATCTGGAGATGGTCCTGAAGGTTTTTGCCAACGCCTTTCAGCTCCTTGCGTACCTTGATCGAGTTCTGCTGCAGCACATCGCCCGGGCCGACGCCCGAGAGCTGCAACACCTGCGGTGAGCCGATCGCGCCGGCGCACAGCACGACCTCGCCGCCCGGGCGCAGCGTCGCGTGATGCGGGCGGCCGTTGATGTTGAAATTGATGCCCTTGACCTCGGTACTGTCCTCGTCCGCGAACAGAAGAGTCTCCACATGCGCGTTGGTGACGATCTTCAGGTTGGCGCGGCCGCGCGCGGGGTTGAGATAGGCAACCGCCGTTGAGCACCGACGCCCGTTTCGTGCCGTAAGCTGAAAATAACCCGCACCTTCCTGCGTCGCTCCATTGAAGTCGTCGTTGCGCGGAATGTCGATCTCTCCGGCCGCATCGATGAGCGCCTCGCACACATTGCGGTGGGCCCGCATGTTGGAGACCGATAGGGGGCCTCCGGCGCCGTGAAATTCGCACTCGCCGTTCTCCTGGTCCTCGGAGCGCCGGAAGTAGGGCAGCACGTCGTCGTACGACCAGCCGGTATTGCCGAGCTGGCGCCAGTGATCGTAGTCCTCGCGTTGTCCGCGGATGTAGAGCAGCCCGTTGATGGAGCTCGATCCGCCAAGGGTGCGCCCGCGCGGCCAGTCGATGCTGCGTCCATTGAGGCCGGGGTCAGCCTGCGTCTTGTAGCACCAGTCCGTCTTGGGATTGTGCAGCGTCTTGAAGTAGCCAACGGGTACGTGAATCCACGGATTGATGTCACGCCCGCCGGCTTCGAGCAACAGAACCCTGAAGCGGCCGTCGGCGCTGAGCCGATTGGCCAGAACACAGCCGGCGGACCCGGCGCCGGCGACGATGTAATCAAAAACCCCAACCGATTGTGTCACCCAGTCCTCCCTTACGAACCGTTCGCTGGCAGGTTAAGCGCCCGTGCTTCACCCGTGAACCGGCTTCGTCATGTGTGGCCAGCCAACAGAGTTGCATATCCGCATGAATGAGTGCAATAATGAAAAAATTAATCTCATTTTTGATGAGTGAGAAAGGGAGGAAATGGAATGTTGCTCGATAAATTGCAGGGGGTCTCGCGTCGCGATCTCCTGAGGCTGACCAAACACTTCGGCATCACGTCAACGCTGCTTGCGGCGGGTGGCCTGACCGGGGCTGTTACATTCTCACGTCTTGCCGAGGCTGCGAATTCGACTTACGAGAAGCGCTTCAAGACCGAGCCGAAACACACACTGAAATTCGGTGCGGCAGGCTTCAACGAGCGAAATCTCCTGATCGAGCGGGCAGGCTGCCTGCAGTTCGTCAATGACCTGGAGGAGCGCACGGACGGTGCGATCCGCATCGAGTTCATCGGCAACAACCAGATCTGCGGACAGCTCGACTGCGTGAAGAAAACCCAGCAGGGCATCGTCGATCTTTACGCGGCCTCGACACAGAATTCGGCCGGCGGTGCGCCTTATCTCAACGTGCTCGACTACGCCTACATGTTCCCGAGCCGGGCCTCGCAGTACTACTTCCTTTACCATCCGGGCAGCCAGAAAGTGCTGCGCGACCAGATGCGGAAGCGCCACAATATCGAGTTTCTCTTCAGCCACGCGGAACTGCGCGGCATACAGCTGGGACTGGGCTGGAAGGACAAGCCGCTTGTCAAAAGCGTGACGGATCTCGCCGGCACGAAGAACCGTGTCACGGGCACGCAGCTTGGCCGGATCGCCATGCAGCTCATGAACCTGAACCCGACGCCGATTGCGTGGGCAGAGACGCTCGACGGCCTGAAGCAGGGGTTGATCGACGGCGCCGAGACATGGGCGGCGGCCGTGGCCTACGCCAATATGTCGCCGGTCGTCTCGCAATGTGTGAACCTCGAGTTCTTCTGCGGAACCGAGCACACCGCCATGAACGGCAAGAAGTTCGATTCTCTGGGCGGTGAGCTTCAGGACGCCGTCATGGAATCCGCCTTCTTGACGCAGGTTCACGTGCAGGCCGCCAACGAGGCCTCGCTGGTGAACACGGTCGGCTTCTCCGACCCACAGCTGCCCAACACGTTATTTGCGAAGCATGGTGTCCGCGTGGCGTGGCTGTCGGACGAGGCCAAGAAGGAAGCGGAGCAGATGTGTTCGCCGGAGTTCCAGCCCGAGCCCTGGGCCAAGTGGCGCGAGCGCCTGAACGGTTGGTCCGGCGGGATGGACACCTACAAGTTCATCTACGACATCGCCCGGGAGATTCCGAAGGACACTCTCGCGGAGAATGTCGAACCGCGCCGGTGGTGGAAATCCTCCTGAGGCTTGCAACGCCTTAAGATCTGGGCGCTGTCCCGGGCTGCGTTCCGGGGCAGCGCACAGGCCTACAGAGGGAGGGCAGGTCCCGCACAAGCCATGTCACGCACGTGAGTTTCTCCGCGCCGGTGCGCGGTGCGAGAACGTTGCAATCTATTTCCAAGAGGGGGTGTCGAAATGTTCAAGTGGCTTGACGACAACATAGAGAAGATCATCATTCTCTTCAGCTACGTCGTGATGACGGCGATCATTTTCGTCGAGGTCATCCGCCGTTTTGCGTTCGGCCAGCAGGCGCCGTGGAGCTCAACGATCCCGATATACCTGTTTCTCTGGGTCACCTGGATCGGCTGCGCCTACAACTGCAAGCTGCGCAGTCACCTCCGTTTCGAAGAATTCCGTATGAGGCTTCCCTACACGGGGCAGTTCTTCTGCCTGGTCGTCGATCATCTCGTCTGGATCGGGTTTTCGCTCCTCGTCATCTACTACGCGGTGGAGCAGGTGATGATTGCAAGAGACAACTTCGCGATCGTTCAGGGCACCGACGACATGCAGCAATGGTGGTTCTACCTGGCCACCCCGATCGGTTTCGGATTGGTGATCTACCGCGTGCTCCGAAATCTCCTCGAGGACATCAGCAAGTTCCGCAACCGCGAACCCCTGCCGGTCAAAGTCGCCGACGAGACGAACGCTTAAGGAGGGGGCAGCATCATGGAAGGTTTGTGGATCGCACTCATCTCGATCGGCGTCACCATTCTCTTTGTGATGGGGATTCCGATTTTCCTGATCATCAGTCTGTGGGTGGTCGGCGTCAGCATTGTCATTGATTTCACGCTCGCGAACATCGGCGTGACGCTTTACGAAGGCTTGAACTTCTTCGGACTGCTGGCCCTGCCGCTGTTCATTCTCACCGGCGACCTGATCAATCATGCCGGCATCGCCAAGCGAATGTCGGACTTCGCCTACGCGGTGCTTGGCTGGGTGCGCGGCGGCATGGGCATGTCGGCGCTCGGCGCCTGCGGCATGTTCGCCGCCATCTCCGGCTCGAACTCCGCGACGACGGCGACGATCGGGTCGATCATGCACCCGGAGATGACCAAGACCAAATACGATCCCAATTTCGCCGCGGCAACCGTCGCCGCCGGCGGGACGGTCGGCATCATCATTCCGCCGAGCATCATCTTCATCGTATACGGTTTCCTTTTGAACCTCTCGATCAGTGATCTGTTTCTCGGCGGCATGATCCCCGGCATCATGATGGTCGTCGCCATGCAGCTCGCGTGCTGGGCGATGTGCAAGAGGTTCGGCTGGGGCGAGATCATCAAGCTTCAGCTCAGCCGGATTGTCAGCTCCGCCATCGGCGCATGGCTCGGCTTTTTTGCCATCGGCCTTGTGGTGTGGGGGATTTATACCGGCAAGTTCTCGCCCACCGAAGCGGCCGGCGTCACCGCGGGCTTCTGTCTGCTGGTTGGCTTGTTCATGTATCCGTTTGCGAAACGGTTGAACCTTCCGCGGGACGGAAGCCTTGATGGGGCCAGTTCGGCTTCATCGCTGCTGGTTCCGGGCTTCTCATTCAAGGAACTGCCCGACATCATTATGCGATCCGGACAGATCACCGGAATGCTCTGCCCGTTGATCGCAATATCGGTGGTCATGCAGCAACTGCTGTCGCTGCTGGGCGCAAACGCATTCGTGACCGAAATGCTCTCCAATCTCGGCGGATACTACGCAATCCTGTTTGCCTGCATGGGCATCGTGCTGATCGCGGGAACGATTCTGGAGAGTCTTCCGAACACGATCATTCTTGCCCCGATCCTGGCGCCGATTGCGGCAGGCATGGGTGTGGACCCTATCCATTTCGCGGTCATCTTCCTGATCGGAGATGCCATCGGGTTCATTACGCCGCCATACGGGCTCAACCTGTATGTTGCTAGCGGCATAACGGGCATACCGTACTTCAGGATCCTGAAATACACGGTGCCCTACCTTCTGGCGCTGACCGCCGTATGGATCGTTGTTGCGCTGATCCCAGAGCTGTCCACCTATCTGGTCAGCTTCCAGGGAAGCGGCCGATAGCACCGCGGTCACGGATCATGCTGCGCGCGCACCGGCCGTCGAGACGGACGGTGCCGCCATCTCCAGGCCTTGCCCGCGAGTACCAGGCGCACGCGCGGGCCAGGTGTGCGGTGCGTCGGAATTGTTTATTGACCAATTTTCTTGGTGATGTAGCTTCGCCCCCGGCCATCTTGTCACGGCCTTGCATGTCAAAGGTGGCCATGCGACAGGTAATTGAAATCGAATGAGAAATTGCCTTCTTTTTAGGCAATTTGGACGATGAGCCGATTGATCTTTTTGGGTGCGGAAGCTGGTTCGGGAATTGCCCGTAGGTGAAAGACACGACTTACGATATCGCTGAAAAGCCGGTGACGCGAGACAAGGGCACATCGTTTCTGCGCGTCTTCGCGATCATTGAAGCGGTGGTGCGCGCCAACTCTCCCATGACCGCGGCCCAGATTTCGCGCATTGTCGGGTTGCCCGCCGCCACTACCCACCGTCTTTGCAAGATGCTGTTGGAGGAGCGGCTCCTTCAGTATGAGATCGACGGCAAGCGGTTGCTCGGCGGGCCGCGGCTGTTTGAGCTGGCCGGACAGATCTTCTCCGGCTCGCATTTCGACCTGGATCGCCGGGCAATTATGGAAAAGCTGGTGGAGCAGGTCGGCGAAACCTGCAACATATCCGTACCCGACGGCGCGCGCATGATCTATGCCGAGCGCGTCGAGTCGCAATGGCCTCTGCGCCTTCAGCTGCCGGCGGGAACGCATGTGCCGATGCATTGCACCGCGAGCGGAAAACTCTATCTGAGCCACCTCGACTCGGAAATGGCGGATCGCGTTCTCGATAGCCTGGAGTTGAGCAAGTACACCCGCAGGTCGATCGTCTCCGTCGAGAAGCTCAAGGCCGAGCTTGCGAAGATCCGCAAGCGCGGCTACGCGACGGACAATGAGGAGTTCATCGAAGGCCTTGTCGCCGTTGCCGTTCCGATTGTCGATCCTGCCGGTCGGTTCTGTGCCGGTCTCGCGCTCCACGGGCCGAAACTCCGCATCAAGATGAAGGACGCGGTTGCGCGTTTGCCCGCCCTCAAGCATGCCGCCAAGCAGATCGCCCGCTTGATGCGCCGGGAACAATCCGGCGCCTAGAGCAAAATCCGATTAGGTTGACTCACCCTGTTTCAACCTAATCGGATAAATTTGCTCTATATCTTTAAGTGTTAGAGCATCTTTATGCGTT
>JANQLP010000071.1 GCA_028280515.1 Hyphomicrobiales bacterium | reverse complement strand
TCGGAAAAAAGCGGGCCCGAATGGCATTGGCCCGCTATAACAATTGCGGGGGCTTTCCAATACCATAGGCGCGCTGGATGCTGTTCAATTCGCAAGCGTTTCTTTTGCTGTTCCTGCCGCTGACGCTCGCCGGCTACTATCTCTTTGCGAAGCATCGCGCGCAGCGTGAATGGCTGCTGATCTCCGCCTCGCTGTTTTTTTACGGCTATTGGGACTATCGCCTGCTGCCGCTTCTGGTGTTCTCGATCTGCGCCAACTGGCTGTTTGCGCGCTGGATCCGGGCGCACGACAGGAAGGGTGTGTTTGTCGCCGGTATCGCCCTCAATCTGCTTCTCATCGGCGTTTTCAAATATGCAGATTTCTTCGCCGGCTCACTTGCCTGGATGTTCGGTGAGCAGCACACGCCCTGGAACATCATCCTGCCGCTCGGCATCAGCTTCTTCACGTTTCAGCAGATTTCCTATCTTGCCGACCGGTACAAGGGGGAGGCGCCGGAGTACGGATTTCGCGAGTATTTCCTCTATGTGAGCTTCTTTCCCCAGCTCATCGCCGGACCGATCGTCCGGCACAACGAACTGATCTACCAACTTGATGCGCCCCCAGACCGTCCGGGCATGTATGAACGCCTGTCCCGCGGTGCGACGTTGCTGGCAATCGGTCTGGTGAAGAAGGTCCTGATCGCCGATACCGCGGCGCGCATTGCCGACCCGCTGTTCGCGTCCGCGGCCACGGTGCAGCTTTCGCTCATCGATGCTTGGGTGGCGGCGCTCGCCTTCACCATACAGATCTATTTCGATTTCTCCGGTTACTCCGATATGGCGATCGGGCTGGCGCTGATGTTTGCCTTGAGCCTGCCGTTCAATTTCAACGTCCCTTACCGGGCAACATCCATAAGGGAGTTCTGGCGGCGCTGGCACATGACGCTGTCGCACTTCCTGCGCGACTATCTGTACATTCCTCTTGGCGGAGGGCGTCACGGGCTGAAACGGCAATCGCTCGCTCTCACCGTGACCATGTTCCTCGGCGGGCTCTGGCACGGCGCGGGCTGGACGTTCGTTGCCTGGGGTGTGATGCATGGCGTCGGCCTGGCGGCGCACGCGTGGTGGAGCAGGCTCTCGGCGTTTCGGCTGCCGGTCCCCGCAGCCTGGACCGTCACGATGCTCTTTGTGATAACGGGATGGGTGCTTTTCCGTGCCCAGAGCTTTGCCGAGGCGGTCTCGGTCATGGAGAGCATGTTTGGGTTGAATGGTTTCAGTCTTGAGACGGCAAAGTATGAGGGGCCTGCCTACATCATTCTCATCGGTGCCGTTGTCGCGCTTATCGGGCCAAGCAGCCAGGACGTGGCGCTGGAGCGCCGCTACGACAAGCCATGGGCTGCGTTCGCCACGGCATCGGCGCTCGTCGTGTGTGCAATCCTCGTCGGGTCGGGGGATCACTCCGAGTTCATATACTTCCAATTCTAGGTCGGGCCGGGTTCCGTGAGCTGGAGAACATACTGGACATCCCTGATTGTTAGCACCGCCGTTATTGCGGCCGTGCTTTTTGTCTCCGTTTGGGTGATCAATCCTTACGGCAATCTGCCGTATTCTCCCTCGTTTGACCGGGCGCCGATCGCGACCAATCAGCGTTATTCGTATCCTTCGATCGCGCGGGATCCGGCGTTCGACAGTCTTGTTGTCGGCACCTCGACCGCACGCCTGCTGAAACCGGGAATACTGAATGAAGGATTTGGGGCGCGCTTTGCCAATCTCTCTTTGAACAGTGGCACACCATATGAACAGGTTCGGCTCGGTACGCTGTTCGCGAAAAACCATCCTGGGCAACGTGTCCTGATCGTTGGGTTGGACACGGTTTGGTGCGACGTGGGCGCCAGTGAAAAATACACGTTCCGGGCTTTTCCGGAGTGGATGTATGACGCGAATCCCTGGAACGATTTGCCGAACATGATCGAGTTCAGAACCTTCGAGGACACGGTTCGGCAGGCGGGGTATCTGATTGGCGTGCGCTCCGGGCGGTACGGGCGGGACGGTTATGCGGATTTTCTGCCGCCGTTGAAAAAGTACGATCTTGCCCGGGCACGGGAGAACATCTACGGGCCCGCCGGACCGGCCTTGCGGACGGTGTCTTCGAGCCCGAACCGGTCACAGAGATTCGATCGGCAAAAATGGGCGTTCGAAAGCCACCGGCTCCTCGACGAGTTGCTCGGCGCCGTCCCGCGGGATGCGAAAAAGGTCCTGTCGTTCGTGCCCTACCACAAGCACCTTCATGGTCTGCCGAATACGGAGCAGGGCGCCAAGTGGGATGAATGCAAGAAGCGGATCAGCGCCATTGCCAGACGCCACCCGAATACAACGGTCCTCGACTTCATGATTGACTCGCCGATAACGTCTTTGGATACGAACTACTGGGATCCGTTACACTACACGAACGAGGTCGCGGACCGGTTCGCGAGATTGATCGCGGGTGGCGCGAAAGGTGAGACCGCAACGAACGGGGAATACAGGATACTCGTGCCCTAGAGCAAAATCCGATTAGGTTGACTCACCCTGTTTCAACCTAATCGGATAAATTTGCTCTATATCTTTAAGTGTTAGAGCATCTTTATGCGTTCAGGTTTCGCGACGAAACGCGTCAATCTGAACGCATGATGCTCTAG
>JANQLP010000056.1 GCA_028280515.1 Hyphomicrobiales bacterium | reverse complement strand
TTCGAGGAGGGATGGCCGAGTGGTTTAAGGCGCACGCCTGGAAAGCGTGTTGGGGTGTAAGCCCCTCGCGGGTTCGAATCCCGCTCCCTCCGCCATTCTCCAACTGTATGACCTGGAACGACTTTTGGTGTTACCGCATGGGCCGGCGAAGCGCCCGTCGGCCGGGCGTTTGCGCACCTCGACTGAGCAGTGGGGGTACGTGCGGAGACTGCGGTCATCGCGCTTCTCGCCGTCGCCCACCGTAAGTCTCCGGTTGGCCCGATTGTGGAGGGACTTTCGGCGAGGTTGAGGGCGACGGATTGGCCGGATAGAGGACGAACGAGGTAGCGGCCTACGCTGCAAACCCGAGTCGACGACGTTGTTCGTCCCATTCGAGCGGCGGGTCGGTCCTGATGAGCTTGCGTAGGGTCAGCTCCGGTGGCTGCCTACCATCGAGGATCGCCTCGACGATGTCGGGAGCAAGGAACGCAAGCCTTAGATGCTGGCCGATATGACGTTCGAGTCTCCTCTCGCTGTGAGCGAGATCCCTGATTGATGCGACCTTGCCTGTGATCAGGAGGTCGAGCCAGTCACGTGCGCGTGCCACAGCGACCATCAGGTCTGGGTCCGGTGACTTGCCTTCCACGTCGTCACCAGCAACGATGAGCTTGAGTTCTCTTCCGCGTCGCGTCAGGCGCGCGGGCACCGTCAGAACCACCGGCTCAGTTCGGCCGCGCCCATCAGGCCTGGCAGTGATCAATCCGTCGGCCCCTTCAGCACCGATACGAGCGATCGCATCAGGACGAACGTGAACCTCGACCTGTTCATCGGCGATGGTGACGCGAGACAGCAGGTGTCTGAGGATGATGCGCTGGTCGTGGTGGACTAGCCCGTCCCAACGATCGGCAACCTCGGCCAGGCGTTCATAGCTCAGCTCGGCTGTTGCCAGCGACAAATCCTCGGTCTTCAGAACGTCATAGAGCCTGCTGCGATCCCTAAGCAGGACTTTGATTTGGCTGATGGCCAGATGCTCGATCTCGTGGGCCGGGATGCGCCAAGTTCGGTCGTCGCGTCCGCGGATCGAGCCGCTGACAATGCAGTTTGAGACATAGTAACGATAGCGCTTGCCGTTCTTTGTGGCATGGATTGGTGTCAGGCGCCCGCCCTCGGCATCGAAGATCAGGCCCTTGAGAAGGCTGACCTGGCGTGTCGACGGACCGGCGTGTTCGCATTGCCTTTTCTCTTCCAGCACGGCCTGCACCTTATCCCAGAGCTCGCGATCGACGATCGCCTCATGCTCACCCGGGTAGACATTGCCCCGATGGGCGACCTCGCCGACATAGAGGTGGTTGCCCAACAATCGATGGAGTGCCGAACGCCCGAAGGGCCCGCCGCCGGAACTGATCCCAGCCTTGCTGGTGTAGACCTTGGCGGTGATGCCCTGGCGCACGACGTCGCTGCGAAGGCGGTTGATCGCACCCACTTCCAGATAGCGTTGGAAGATCCAACGCACCTGATTTGCCTCGTCGAGATTAACGACCAATCTACGATCCTGAACGTCATAGCCGAGCGGCGGCCGCCCACCCATCCACATGCCCTTGGCCTTAGAGGCCCGAATCTTGTCCCGGATGCGCTCCCCGGTGACCTCGCGCTCGAACTGGGCAAAAGACAGCAGCACATTGAGCGTCAACCGTCCCATTGACGTCGTGGTGTTGAACTGTTGGGTGACCGAGACGAACGAGACGCCGTGGCGGTCGAAGATCTCGATCATTTTGGCAAAGTCGGGGAGGGCGCGGGTCATTCGGTCGACCTTATAGACCACCACGACATCGATCTTGCCGGCCTCGATATCAGCCAGAAGTCGCTTCAAAGCTGGGCGTTCCATAGTGGCGCCGGAGATGCCACCGTCGTCATAGCGGTCGGACAACGCCCGCCAGCCCTCGTGGGTCTGGCTGTGGACGAACGCCTCGCCAGCCTCGCGCTGGGCGTCGAGTGAGTTGAACGCCTGATCGAGGCCCTCTTCGGACGATTTGCGGGTGTAGATGGCGCATGTCGCCTTGGGTTGCTTGGTTGGCATCAGCCACTCTTCTTGCTGCCTTGTTGGCCGGGGTCGACACCGAAGAACCGCCAGCCGTTCCAGCGGGTGCCTGTGATGGCGCGGGCGACGGTCGAGAGCGATCGGTAGCGTTTGCCTTCGAACACAAACCCATCTTCGGTGACCGTCGCCTCGTATGCTCGACCTTGCCAGGTGCGGATAAGCCGCGTTCCCGGTCTGATGCCAGTTCGCGACCGTGCTGCGGACCCGGCATTCTCTCCGCCGATTGCCAGTTGATGGAGCTTTTGACGTGTACCCGACTCTATGCCGCCGTGTTCCATCTCCTGAATACAGTAGGCGATGTAGTAGCGCAGGAACTGCCGGCTCGCGTTACGCGGTGGGTCGCGGTCATGAAACTGATGCCACAGATCGAGCAGCGCATCCCGGCTCATCTCCGAGAGGGCTGCGATATCGACTTGTTGCTCAGGCATCACTTGCCGGACCGGGCAAGTCGATAACGGCGCATCCCCTTTGCATCTGCTTAGCTGATGATGCCGAGACCCATTCGCTTTTTTGGGAGCCCCGACGGGAAGCCGCTGACGCTGTGTGACTGCCAGCCGGTGGCCTTCTGAAGATCGGTGATGGTGGTGCCACTCTTGCGGTGCGGCAGCTTGATCACCTTGTCTGTCTTGGTCTCGACGGCGTCGGATGCAGTTTGATCTCCCGACGTGAAGGTCTTCTTCGTGGTCACAGATGACATGGTTGTCTCCTCTCATGGGAAGCGTCGGTCCGATACCGGCGCTGTCACCGGCTGGAGCCCTGTCGGCGTCGACGGGCAGGGTGGGATCACGCGGAGGGCCGTGGTTCGGCGTGACCATGGACGCTTGCTTAGCCTCTGAAGTCCAGTTGATTTCGAGTGGGGATTCAGGGCCTTTTGGTGCAGGGATCGTCCGCATGATCCACCAGTTCACCGATTACCTCGGCCAGTACCTCTAGGTCATGGGTCGCCGACAGGATGCGGCGCGCGGCTAACTGGTACTGACTCATACTGGCATCATGGGCCTGGCCATCGAAGGAGGCTTCGTGCGCCGCTTCGGCAATCGACGTTGCGGTGGCGAACAAGCGCGTGATGATCTTGTGTTGGCGTTTGCGCACAGTGATCCGCCCTTGCCGGCGCTGCTGCCGAGTAGGCAAAAGCCACATCGCCGAAGGAGAACGCTGGTTCGCGTACGTGAACCAACACTTCTAGCAAACCTCAATGAAAAGCCCTCATCCCCCTGTCTCGTCATCAGCGCGCGAGATTTTCTTGATCGTCAATCATTGATCAAAGAAGTCATTTCAATTAGCATAGGGTACAGGCCTATGGCCGGTGCCGTCCGATCTGGCGGGTCGGTGTACGGAGAGACTCCTGGCGTTCGACCGGCAGTGCAAATGAAACTGGGGTAGAGGTAAGATGCTAAGTAGCGCGATTGGAACGAGCGAGTTAGATCAGCGCCTTGCTGCGTTCCGCACAAAGCTGAGCGAGATGTCGCTCGATGCCTTCGTGGTTCCTCGGGCGGATCTTCATCAGGGGTCCCTGGTGGCCGCGTGCGACGAGCGGCTGGCGTTTATGACCGGCTTTACCGGTTCGGTCGGTCTGGCGATCATCACCGACGCCGACGCCGCGGTTTTTGTCAGTCAGCTTTATCCCGAGCAACTGGATCGCGAGGCACCTCCTGCTTTCGAGCGCGAGATGTTGACCGAGGCCGATGTCGGTCAGTGGCTTGCGCGCAGTCTGCAGGCAGATTGGCAGGTGGGGTTCGATCCTCGCCATCTGTCGATCTTCTGGCATGACCGGCTTGCCGAATTCTGCAACCATGCCGGCGCGCGCCTTGTTGCCGCCCCGGATAATCCCGTCGATGCGATCTGGCATGACCGGCCGTCGGCACCGGACGGTCGGATCGAGGCCCTGCCAGAGGACCTTGCTGGGGTCAGCGCCGCATCCAAGCTTGAGGAGTTGACGGCGGAGCTTATCGATAAAGGGGCTCAGATCGCCGTCGAGACGCGGCTCGATAATGTCGCCTGGCTTATGAATCTGCGCGGCTGCGACGTTCCGCTCGTGCAGGTCCCGCATGCGGCTCTCGTGCTGGAAGCCGGCCAAAGACCGACCTTGCTTCTGGCCGACCATGGCCGTCTCGAGCGTGACGGTGTTCGGGTGCCGACGAGTGTGGACGTGACATCACTGGAGGCGCTTCCCCGGGTCCTCGGCCATGTTGGAGGGCCAGGAAAGACGGCCCTTCTGGACGAAACCTATACGCCGGTGCTCGTCCGGGATGCGCTGAGACATGCGGGCACGCATTGTGTGCTGGAGCCGAGCGCCACGGCCCTACGCAAGACCCGCAAGAATGCCACTGAACTTGCTGGCATGCGCGCGTGTCACCGGACGGATGCGGTCGCCTGGTTCGAAATGAGCGCTTGGCTGGCGAAGCATGTCCCCGAAGCCGTGTCGAATGGCGCGTCCCTTTCGGAGTGGGACGCCGCGCTCAAAATGATCGAATTGCGCCGCCGCTCTTCCGATTACCTCGAGGAGAGCTACCATCCGATTTCGGCGGTAGGATCGAACGCGACGATGAGCCACTACCACACGCCGGACAAGGGCTCGTCCATCATCCGCATCGATGCGCCGTTCCTGTTCGATACGGGCGCCCAATACATAAACGGCACGACGGATACGACCCGCACCTACGTTTTTTCCGATCAGCCTCCCGATGGCTTTCGACAAGCCTACACGGCCGTCTTCAAAGGTTTTTTTTCGCTCGCCACGACGCGGTTTGCCAAGGGCACGCGAGGCGACCAACTTGACGCCATCGCCCGCCGCCCGATTTGGGATGTCGGGCTCGATTACGATCACGCGACCGGCCATTGCGTCGGTCATCGCCTGAGCATTCACGAAAGACCGATCAAGATTGAGAAAACCCACAACCCCTTCGCGCTCGATGCGGGCATGGTCGTCACGATCGAGCCTGGCTTCTACCGGCCGCAGACCGAGACGCAGCAAGGTTTCGGCATCCGGATCGAGAACATCTTCGAGATCGTCGAAGACCAGGACGGGTTTCTGCGCTTCGAGACCCTGACATTTGCCCCTATCGACACCCGCCAGCTGGATCGGGACGCCCTGTCATCTGCCGAACGGGGATGGCTGAACACCTACCACGAAACCTGTTTGGCCGTTGTCGAGCCGCGCCTGTCCGAGGCCGCTCTCGACTGGGCCCGGAACGCATGTGCTCCCGTCTGATGCTTGGCGGCCATCCTAGTAAGGCCGCCGACGCGATCGCAGCAGGTCAGATGAGTGGCCGACGCCATGAATGCGCATACATACGCTCAGTCCCCGAAGTCGAACGTCTGTCGGCGACAGGTAATCCGGCAATTGTGTGCAGTTGCCCATCCACGACGACGATACAAGCGCTCCCAGGCAGGCACCGTTCGTGGTGCATTCCTGCGTCGCTGCCTATCTGCGTCCACATTTGCCATGTGAGTAGCCGTCAGTTTGTCGACAAATCCCACCATCCAGACAGCTGCTTGGCCACTGGTGTGGGAGCGGGATCACAGACATTTCCATTCTGCAACGGTGTTCCAGCGATGAGGACCCTATGACGCGAGAATCTCGCGCGTTCTGAAGACGCCCGAATGCTAATCGAAAGGACGAAAATCATGCGACCAAGTTTCTTGACCGTATTTGCAGTACTAACGTTTTGCTGCGGCACGGCCTTCGCCGAAACGCTTTCTCGTGGATTGCCCAACAACGTTGAAGCGCTCGACCCGCATCGAGCACAGTTGTCTAGTGACGCTGACGTGTTGCGCGATCTGTTTGAGGGCTTGGTCGTGCATGACGCCCAAGCAAACGTCATACCTGGCGTCGCGACCGAGTGGGTAGTCAGCGAGGACGGCACGCTCTACACCTTCACATTGCGGGAGGACTCGCGTTGGTCGAATGGGGATCCGATCACGTCTGAGGATTTTGTGTACAGCTTTCGTCGTCTGATGGATCCCGCGACTGCGGCGACCGTACCCGACTTATTTTTCCCGATCCTAAATTCTGAGGCGGTCAACGGTGGTGAGTTGCCTGTTGAGGAACTGGGCGTCCGGGCGCCTGACGCCACGACTCTGGAGATCGAGCTGCAAGCTCCGACGCCCTACTTCTTGGACCTTTTGACATTCATGGCTGCGCTGCCCGTGCATCGCCCGAGCGTCGAGGAGTTCGGTAATGCGTTCGTGCGGCCTGAGAACATGGTTACGAATGGCGCGTACACCCTGGTCGAAAACGTAGTGAACCAAGGCGTAGTTCTTGAGAAGAGCGAGACATTCCATGCCGCCGACAGCGTGGATGTGGAAACCGTCGAATACATCTCCTTTGAGGACGCCGCGACGTGCGTGCGAGGTTTCGAGGCTGGTGAGGTGATGACCTGCGCAGACTTGCCGCCAGAAGACACCAAACGCCTCCAGGCCGAATACGGCGACGCGGTCCGCATCACGCCGTCGATGCGCGCCCATAGTATCGTCTTCAATCTCGATTCTGAAACGCTTCAAGACTCCGAGGTGCGCCGTGCGCTATCCATGGCTATCGATCGGGAGTTTCTCGCGGAAGAGATCTTTGCCGGTACGATGGTTCCGAATTACAAACTCGTTGTGCCCGGCGTAAACAACTATCCAACGGGCTCGCCAGACGTAGACTATGAGTCGATGTCGTTGCTGGACCGCGAGGATCTGGCCATGGAGATCATGGCCGACAGAGGCTTCTCGACTGACACTCCAGTCACATTGCAACTTGCGTATTATGAAAGAGACAACGAACGGAGCTTTGTGACCGCAATCGCTGATATGTGGGCGCCTCTGGGTGTGGAACTCGAGCTGATTGTGCGGGATTTGTCCGCGCACTATAGCCATCTTGCCGAAACGAGCGATTACGATTTTGCCCGTGTCAGCTGGATCGCAGACTATCCCGACCCGCAAAACTTCCTCTATCAGCATCTGTCTTCGACCATCGCATGGAACTATGCGAATTATCGTAATGCAGAGTTCGACGCGTTGATGGACCAGGCAGCGAGAACGTCCGACCTAAGTAAACGTTCCCAACTCCTTCAGGATGCCGAAGGTCTGCTACTTCGAGACCTTCCGTTCGCGCCGGTCATGATATCCGCGCAAACAGAACTCGTTTCCCCGCGGATTGAGGGCTGGGAAGACAATTCGCTTTCAGTGAATCCATCTCGGTTCATTCGGCTGACGGATGGCTGATGCCAGCGGCCGGCTCGCGGTTCCGACGCGCCGCGGCCGGCCCTGCACACTGGAGGCAAGATGCTTGTTTACACAATCCGGCGCGTTGTGGGCGCTATCCCGACAATCCTGATTGTAGTAACGCTTGCCTTCTTTATGATGCGAATCGCGCCCGGTGGGCCATTTGACCGCGGGCGGCCGATGGACCCGACGGTGCTAGCGAACCTTGACGCGACCTTCGGTTTCGACGAACCGCTCTGGCGACAGTACCTCATCTACCTGGTCAATCTAGCCCAGGGGGACATGGGGCCCTCGTTCATCTACCGCGACCAGCGCGTAGCCGAGATCATCGGCAGCGGCCTCCCGGTTTCGATGCTCTTAGGGGGCCTTGCTCTCACGCTCGCTGTCCTTCTAGGACCCACGCTCGGCAGCCTAGCCGCATTGCGCCAGAACAGCATTAGCGACTACGCGGTCTCCTCCGTCGCGACCTTCGGCATCACTATCCCGAACTTCGTCGCGGCGCCGATCCTGTCGCTGGTTTTCGGTGTCATGCTCGGCTGGCTGCCCGCCCAGGGCTGGGGTGACTGGCGACAGCTGATCCTGCCGATCGTCGCACTGTCGCTGCCCTTCGTTGCGATAATCGCGCGTCTGACGCGGGGAGCGATGATCGAGGCGCTGCGCTCCGATCATGTGCGCACAGCGCGGGCCTACGGTCTGCCGGCGCACACCGTGGTGCTGAAGCACGCGCTGCGCGCCGCATTTCTACCGGTCGCCGGCTATCTCGGTCCGGCCGCGGCGTCGCTGCTAACGGGCTCGATCGTGATTGAGCAGGTCTTCAACCTGCCGGGCATCGGGCGCCACTTCGTGCAGGGCGCAATCAACCGGGACTACACGCTGGTCATGGGGACTGTGGTGGTGATCGCGGTCTTTGTCGTCTTGTTCAACCTGATGGTCGACCTCCTCTATTCGGTGCTCGACCCTCGGGTGCGCTATGACTGATACCGTAGTTGCTGGCACAGCCGACGGCCGGTCGCTCTGGGCGACGGCGATTCTGCGGCTGCGCCGGAACCGCGCTGCGGTCGCATCCCTTGTGGTGATCGTCGTCCTCGCGCTGGCTGCCATGGCGGGACCGCCCCTCCTACCCCATGGCTATTCGGACGTGTACCGCGAATTCGTTCGCGTATCCCCGAGTCTGCGCCCCTACCCAATGGCGGACCAGATCGAGCCTGCCGCGGCGGCCACGCTGAGGCGCGCGCACGTCGAGGTAACCGATATCGTCGTATCGGGTCGCGAGGTATCGATCAAGGTGAACTCGGACCGAGAGATCGACCCGCGTCTTGCGCGCTACGTGGATCGCTCTGACATCTTTTCGGGCGCGCGCGTCGAGGTGTCAGACGACGGTCGATCCGCTGTAATCACAGCCGATGTCGTCTCGCTATACTTTGTGATGGGCACCGATGCGAACGGACGCGATCTGCTGGCGCGCATCCTTGTGTCGCTGCGGATTTCCATGTTGATCGGCGTACTTGCGACGGTTGTGGCGCTTACGATCGGTGTGATCTACGGGGCGACGGCGGGCTTTATCGGAGGGCGCCTCGACGCGGTCATGATGCGATTTGTCGACGTGCTGTACGCGCTGCCCTATATCTTCTTCGTCATCCTCCTGGTGGTGTTCTTCGGCCAAAACCTCGTGTTAATGTTTCTCGCCGTGGGGGCCGTTGAATGGCTCGACATGGCGCGTATCGTGCGGGGCCAGACACTGTCGCTACGACGACGCGAGTTTGTGCAGGCGGCGGAGGCGCTCGGTGCGTCGAGCCTAGCGCTCATTCGCCGCCACATCATTCCGAACACACTCGGTACAGTGGTGATCTACATGACGCTTCTTGTGCCGAAAGTGATCCTGCTCGAAAGCTTCCTCTCGTTCTTGGGTCTTGGCGTGCAAGAGCCGCTGAGTTCGCTCGGCGTCCTCATAGCGGACGGGGCCAACAACATGCGCAGTGCTGGCTACATGCTTTTTTGGCCGGCCGCCGCGATGGTTGTGCTCCTCTTCGCGCTGAACTTCCTTGGCGACGGCTTGCGTGATGCGCTCGACCCGAAGGACCGATGAATGGCGGTTCTGAAGGTTGAGAACGTGACCGTGACGTTCGACACGCCCGATGGCGTGATCGACGCCGTTTCCGGCGTATCGATGACCGTCGAGCGGGGAGAGACGGTCGCGATCGTGGGCGAGAGCGGGTCAGGCAAAAGTCAAGTCATGATGGCGGCGATGGGACTTCTTGCGATTAACGGACGGGCGGAGGGGTCGGTTCGATTCGGGGAAGACGAAATTCTGAACGCGCCCGCGCGGCGGATGAACCTCATCCGGGGATCGAGAATTGCAATGATCTTCCAAGAGCCGATGACGTCCCTCGACCCGCTATACACGATCGAGTCCCAGCTTACGGCGCCGCTGCGTGCCCACGCCGGCCTCTCGCGCGCAAAGGCGCGTGCCCGTGCGCTGGAGCTTCTCGACCTCGTCAGGATCCCCGAGCCAGCGCGGCGACTCAAGGCCTATCCGCACGAGTTGTCGGGCGGACAGCGCCAGCGCGTCATGATCGCGATGGCGCTCTCAAACAGCCCCGACCTCATCATCGCCGACGAGCCGACGACGGCGCTCGACGTGACGATTCAGGCGGAGATACTGGCCTTGCTCGCCGAGCTCCAGGCGCGCCTCGAAACGGCAATCCTCTTCATCACGCACGATCTTGGCCTTGTGAAGGCGTTCGCTGACCGCGTCTACGTTATGCGCGCTGGCCGGGTCGTGGAGGAGGGGCCCACGACCCGTGTATTCGAGGCGCCAAGATCCGAATACACCAGAATGCTGCTCGATGCCGAGCCCGACGGCGCGAAGCATCCTCCTTCGGACGATGCGCCATTGCTTCTGGAAGCGAAGGGCGTGCGCGTGACGTTTCCTGTTGGCGATGGTTTTCTGCGACGGCCGCGTCGGTTTACGGCGGTGGACGGTGTCGACGTAGCACTGCGCCGAGGCCAGACTATCGGAGTAGTCGGCGAATCTGGCTCTGGCAAGTCGACGCTCGGCCGGGCCCTGTTGCGCCTTCAGCCGTCGGAGGGTCGTATCACCTATGCCGGGCGAGACCTCTCCGACCGAACACCCGCAGAGATGACGCAGCTGCGCCGCGAACTGCAGCTTGTCTTCCAGGATCCCTACGGTTCGCTCAGCCCGCGCATGACGGTCGGAGAGATCGTCACTGAGGGGCTGCTCATTCACGAGCCGCAGACGGGCCGGCGCGCGCGGGCGGTGCGCGCCGCCGAGGCGCTCGAAGCCGTCGGTCTGTCCGCTGTGATGCGCAACCGGTTCCCGCACGAGTTCTCTGGCGGCCAGCGTCAACGCATTGCCATCGCCCGCGCAATGGTCCTGAGTCCCAGCGTTGTCGTGCTAGATGAGCCCACATCGGCTCTCGACCGTTCGGTGCAGAAGCAGGTGATACGCCTTCTGCGCGATCTGCAAACCCGGCTCGCGTTGAGCTACGTCTTTATTAGCCACGACCTCGCCGTCATCCGCGCCGTCGCGGATCACGTTCTCGTCATGAAGGACGGACGGGTAGTGGAGGAGGGCGCGACGAGCGCTGTATTCAACGCACCGCAAACCGCCTACACCCGCGATCTGATGCGCGCCGCGTTCGACCTCAGTTCGCTTCTCAAATCCGATGAAACCGCGGCACCTGTCCGTGAAGCGTGATCGCTGTATCGGCGGGTTGATCTCGCGAGAGGAACTGGCGTTGATTCATTTCGATTGCACGAGGCCACGACAGACCCTTTCAACGCCGAACCGCCCTATCCTTTCGGCTGAACGCGAGATACCGCGCTTCGGATGGCGGTCCGGCGGCGACGTGCAGGACCGGTGGCGACGCGTGTTCAAAGACAACAGACCGCACCGTGAAGAGTTTCTCGGATACGTTCGGTGCGCGGCGAATGCAGACGGTGGTCATGATGGAAGAAGGTGTAGGACCAGTCCTGATCAAAGAACTGCAGGTCTCGCGCTGTTGCACGATCGATCGCCGCGCCTTCCGACAAATCGCAGATCTCTTCTTCAAGATCGGGCGACCATGCCTGGACCGCGCCTCGGAAGCGAGTCTGTTGGCTAAACCTGTCCCAGTAACATCTGGGATCGACGCCGCTACGTGTAACGACGAATTCGTCACGTTTCCCGATCACTTGGTGGATGTCACTGCGAAGCTCTACACCCATCTGCGGACCGTGGTCTCTGGGAGCGCCATCAAGCGAATCGACGAGGAACTATTCGGTTTGTATGATGGCAAGCACACGCCCAAGCCAATGAGCAAGACTTGGACACCGCAGGCTACGTCTCGGGACGCCGCCCCAGGTTTGCGCGAGTCCCCGGCAGAGCTCCATTTCTTGGTTAGATCGTTTTTCGATTGCTACGATACTTGACGCTTATCGAAGTATTTCGGTGTTGCCGCAGACACCGAGCGACTGACCGGAGATCGAACGGCCGCTGGGCGAAGCGAGGTAGACAACAAGGTCAGCGATCTCATCGCGCTCGATCATGCGCCCCAGTGAGATAGCAGCGACCTCTTCGGCCTCGATCTCGGCCACCGCGCGGCCGGACTCCTCGGCGCGCGCGCGCAGCACGCGATCCATCCGATCACCGCGAACCGAACCAGGAAGGATTGCATTCACGCGGATATTGTGGGGGCCCAATTCCATAGCGAGCGACTGGGTTAGCCCCACCACGCCCCACTTTGCCGCTGCGTATGGGGCACGTTTTGGCATCCCCAAACGGCCGGCGGCAGATGACATGTTGAGAATAAGGCCGGAGCGTTGCTTCTTCATCGCCGGAACAACGCCTCGGATAAAAAGGAACTGCGCATTCAGGTTGACGTCGACACACCTAGCCCAGTCGAGTGGATCGATGTCTTCGACATTTGCGGTTGGCCCGGCGGTGCCCGCATTGTTCATCAACAGATCCACGCCACCCAATTCCGAGAGCATCTGCGTGAGAACGCGCTCAACCGCCGCAAGGTCTGCGACGTCGCATGCTATCGCGATACTGTTGGGATGCGCCTCGCGGAACGCGGCCAAAGCTACATCATCAAGATCGCAGATCGCGATGCGAGCGCCAGCTGCGACCAAGGCTTCGGCAATTGCGCGGCCGATGCCAGAAGCGCCGGCAGTTAGAATGGCGCGCTGGCCATCAAGCGGCTTAGTGGTCATGCCGCCGCGCTAGCGAGTCCGAGCTTGTCGCGCGTGGCAGCTGTGCACATAACGTGCCCGCCCATTGCCTCGATGATGGTCCTCGCCCGGTCCACTAGCGCCACGTTTGTAGCGGGCACCCCTTTCGAGAGCCAGATATTGTCCTCCAGACCAACCCGAACGTTACCGCCCAAGAGTACTGCTTGTGCAACCATGGGCATCTGCATTCTTCCGACGCCAAAAGCCGACCAGACAACGTGGTGCTTAGCTACTGCGTCAGCCATGACCTTCATTGCGGCGGTCGTCGGTGGCGCACCGAACGACACACCAAGACAGAACTGAAGCATTGCCGGGCCCTCGAATGCGTCCTCTTCGAGAAGCTTGATGACAAAATCGAGCTGCCCGAGATCGAAGACTTCAAGCTCAGGCTTGACACCCAGTTCGCGGGTTGCCTGGGCACCGGCACGTATCTGATCGGATGTAGAGATGTAGACGTGATTCCCCTCCCCGACATTGTACGAACCGCAATCGAGTGTGCAGATGTCGGGCCTTAGTTCCTTGATATGAACAAGCCGCTCCGACTGGCTGACCAAGTCGGTCATCGGCCCAACATCGAGCGGGTCGTCGACTCCAATCTCCAAATCACCACCCATACCAGCCGTCATGTTCATAATGATGTGGTGGTTTTTGTCGCGGACGCGCTCCAGCACTTCGGCGTACAGTTCGGTCTCTCGGCTGCCCTCGGCTGTCTGCGGATCACGAACATGTACATGTGCAATCGCGGCGCCGGCCTCCGCCACGGCAAGAACGTCGGCTGCGATCTCCGCTGGCGTAACCGGAACGTACGGGCTCTTTTTTGGTCCCGGTCCGGTACCTGTCACTGCGCATGTAATGAATACTTCAGATTGCATCGTTACTTTCTAACCTTTTTCTTTGTCGTCTCGAGAGGTTGGCCTCATCCGCTGGCAGCGCGAGAGTGGTTGGGTCGACGACGACTCATAGGTTTTCTGTGGTGCTTCGACGGTCAGGTGTTCGTCAAGAACGCCTTCGAGAACGCGTCCTGAATAGCGCGGGATCGAGTCTGCCAATCCGCCGGCGCCAGTGCTCAAAAGCTCATACGTGCAACCGGACTCTAAATGGCGCGAAGACGAATGCAGGCTTCGCCAGCGACTGCAACTTCCGATGCCATTTGCAACGATGCGGTTGCCATCGGCTGTTTCATGGATGAGAGCCTGCGCCGGGCTCCGTACACGACCACTCACGTCGGGTTCGCCTTTTACGGCGTAAGTCGCGTCAACCGGCAGTTTACCGGTCTCAGCATCAGACGCGAACAGATCGGCAAAAGCCCTTCCATGGCCGATTCCCAGGGACCAAGTATCAGGATCGTTACTGATCATTGATCAAAGAAACGCCATGTCTCTTGAAGAGTCAAGCCCAGTTTCGTCAAAAAGCAGATGGATGCTGAACGAAGTGCCTCACTGTCGCAGGTTATTGACGACACTCTGACGACAACCGGAAAACAGCAGCCTCCGACGGTCCAAAGTTGGGTCTCGGCGCAATCCCAGGCGCGCCGCAATCCCAGGCGCGCCCAATAAACAAACCGGCGTGTCCGGCGAAACCGGGCAATTCCACTCACGCAGGATTAGGACTGCATCTACGCCTGGGTCAGTTCAGGTGTTGATCCGCGACACCACTTGCTTGTCGGAATCGGCGCAACTTCATCGAACGTCCAGACCTCAGGCTACACGCTCGCTGATTATCTCGGAGATCATGGCGGCAGCCTCATTGAGATCAGCTGTCAACGCTGCCGTCGCAGCAGCAGGGTCATTGACGCGGACGGCCTCGACTATCTCATAGTGATGGACATGGCGCGATATCAAGAGCGTCCCTCTGCGCAGCAAGTTAAGCAGCGGACCATAGCGCATCCACAATAGCTCGATAATGTTTAGTAGTTCATCATTGTCGCAAAACTCATACATTGTGAAATGAAAGCGTTGGTTAAGCGCTAAGTACGATTTAACATTCGGCTTTTTCTTGGTAGTCTCGGAGTCCATACCCTTGTTTATTTTATCTAACAATCCAGCAAAGGAGCCGTTTGCAGACCTCATCGCCAGGACGAGCGCTTTCGATTCGAGATCCGTGCGAAGAGATATCAGGTCGTTTAGCCGCTTGTGGTCGGCTTTGGGGATTGACATGGACCGGCGGGGCTCTGCCTCCAATACTCTCGCAACCACCAATCGATTAAGTGCTTCGCGCACAGGCATGTGGCTAGTGCCAAATGCTTTGGCCAAATCATCAAGTTTCAGCTTTTGCCCGGGCTCAAATTCACCCATCATTATTGCCCGCTTAAGTTCACCATATATGTGCTCTAGGTCGGACACCTGTTCTCGTGGTTTTAGTTCGGGAAGATTCCTAGGAGGCATAAACGATGTCCAATAGCTTTTTACTTCGGCCGGCAGATGAAGATTAAGTCCTGCATGTAGTGTTTTGGCTAGCACGCCATCCGATGTTTGATCAATCATCAACGACCGAACCGCTGTGTAGGATACTGATATTCAGTCCCCTGATGCCATTCTCACCTTGATGGGCAAGCCATGCTAACAGAAACATCAGCATCACGGCCGACCCGCTCATCCCGTCCTTGATGCATGTCTCGACAAATCATCTCAGCCAGTTTCTGGAGAGTCTGGACGATTCCGTTCGCTAGCACGCCCAACGAGATGCTGGCCGCCGATTAGGTGCTGACGACCCCACGTTTCGAACAGGTTTGGCGCGATCTAATAGGTGTAAGCCAGCGGAACCTCGCCGACGGCAATTCTTGATTACAACGGCAGACCGCGTTCATTGCTGTACTCAGAACTTGCAAGAATGCTAATTGTCGACAAACAAAATACCATTTGCTAAGTGATCTTTGTACGTATGTGCAATGGGCTGCAGATTGAAGATCGGGGTAATTGGAGCGGGCGTTATCGGTGTTTCGGTAGCGCTAGTGCTCACGCGTGAGAATCAGGACGTGACGCTCATAGATCGTTCCGGCGTCGCCTCTGGTGCATCGGGCGGCAATGCTGGTGCGTTTGCCTTTTCCGACGTGATCCCCCTTGCGACACCGGGCGTTCTCAGAAAAGCACCGCGCTGGTTCTTCGATCCGCGCGGTCCGCTCTCGATTCCGCCGAGATATGCGCTGAGGATCGCACCTTGGCTCGTGCGTTTCTGGCGCGCGAGTTCCCGCGACAGATACGAGGCGGCGGTCAATGCTCAGACGTCGCTTATGGATTTGTCGCGCACTGCGCTTGAGCGGCTGGTGACTGGCCTAGATCTGGAAGGGCAACTACGCCGCGAAGGTCAACTGCAACTGTATCAGAGCGAAAAAGCCTTCAAAGCGGCGCTTCCCGGAATCGAACAGCAGCGACGCGCCGGCATGCATATCGACCTGTTGACCAGCGCCGGCGCGCTCGCCGACATTCAGCCCGGTCTAGCGGTATCTTTCAACCACGGTGCTTACATTCGGGACTGGATCAATGTCTACGACCCCAGGGTGTGGGTCGAGCGGCTAGCAGAAGCGTTTGTCGAGGCGCAGGGCCGCATCGTGATCGCAAACGTCAGCGCCGTCGAGCAAGAGCCTGAGGGTATTGCCGTGCGGTACGATGGCGCCGACGTCTCGTTTGACCGGGTTGTGATTGCCACCGGGGCGCACTCCGGAGCGCTGCTGTCGAGCCTGGGCGTTCGGGTGCCGCTCGATACCGAGCGCGGCTACAACACGACACTGCCGCCGGGCGCCTTCGACCTCCGGACTCATGTAACATTCCCCGATCATGGCTTTGTCGTATCGCGGATACGGGACGGCCTACGTGTTGGAGGTGCGGTCGAACTCGGTGGCCTGGATTTGCCGGCGAACATGCAGCGCGCCGAAGCGCTGCTCGACCGAGCTGCCCACTTCCTTCCCGGCCTCAAAACTTCAGGCGGCACACAATGGATGGGGTTCCGTCCTTCGTTGCCCGATAGCCTGCCCGTGATTGACTTTGCGACAGATGACAAACGCATTGTTTTGGCGTTCGGACATGGTCACCTGGGCCTGACCCAGTCTGTCGGCACGGCCGAGCTTGTTGCTGACATGATGGCTGGACGCCAGCCATCTATCAACCCGGCACCGTTCGGTGTCTCCCGCTTTGGAGGAGTGTTTTCATGACCCGGCATACCTTTCAGTGCGTCGACGGTCATACCTGCGGCAATCCGGTCCGTCTGGTTGCCAGCGGCGGCCCGCAGCTTGAAGGCGCGACCATGCTGGAGAAGCGTGCGCATTTCATAGCGGATTTCGACTGGATCCGGACCGGGCTAATGTTCGAGCCGCGCGGGCACGACATGATGTCGGGATCCATTCTCTATCCGCCGACCCGCGATGATTGCGACGTGGCCGTTCTGTTCATTGAAACCTCCGGCTGCCTGCCCATGTGCGGTCACGGAACCATCGGTACGGTGACTATGGCCATCGAGAACGGTCTGGTCAGACCGAAAGAGTCCGGACAATTGCGTCTCGATACACCCGCGGGCAGGGTCGACGTGACCTACAGCCAGGACGGCGACGTCGTCGAAGAGGTGAAACTGACGAACGTGCCGGCCTTTCTGCACTCCGAAGGACTGGTGGCGGAGGTCGCGGGTCTGGGTTCAGTTTCGGTCGATGTGGCCTATGGCGGCAACTTCTACGCAATTGTCGATCCTCAGGATGCGTTTAGCGACATGGCCGCATACTCGGCGAGCGAACTGATTGGGTTCAGCCAATCTTTACGCGCCGCACTCAACGAGGCGTATGACATTGCGCATCCCGAGCATCCCGATATCAGCGGTTTCAGCCATGTCCTGTGGACCGGCCAACCGCGCCATGCTGACGCGACCGCGCGCAACGCGGTCTTCTATGGCGAAAAGGCGATCGACCGCTCGCCGTGCGGTACCGGAACATCGGCACGGATGGCGCAATGGGCTGCCAAGGGGCTTTTGGGCGTGGGCGATGAGTTTATCCATGAAAGCATCATTGGGAGTATGTTTCGCGGCCGTGTGGAAGCCGCTGCGACAGTCGGCACCAAACCCGCAATCGTGCCTTCGGTGAGCGGTTGGGCCCGGCAGACGGGATTCAACACCATCTTTATCGATGACCGAGACCCCTATGCCCATGGATTCACCGTAGTTTGATGGCGAGCCGCCGACGGTATGCCGATTGACGCGCTCGCGCATTTGTATTGCCGGCACAATCGGTGCTCACTAGCGTCGTGAATGACGGACCATTTGACTCCCGAGAAAGCGAAGACCCATGGCGAATGTCTCAGCAAACACAAAAAAGGAGCCAACTCGGTCCTTGGGCCGGGGATCGGCGTCCGAGCATGTCTACCAAACGCTGAAAGCCGAGATCATCGACCTTAAGCTTGTTCCCGGCAGCGCCATCGACGATTCACAGCTGGCGCGCCGGTTTGGCCTGTCCCGCACACCTGTCCGCGAAGCGCTGGTGCGTCTAGCCGGCGATGGCTTGATTACGGCCCTAACCAACAGAGTGACGATCGTGTCGAGCATCGACCTTCTACAATTGCCCGACTTTTTCGACGCCGTAACGCTCTTTAATCGTGTGACGGCGCGCGAGGCGGCCGCCAAGCGCAGCGAGGCCGACATCGAAACCATCCGTGACAGGCAAGCCAGGTTCAAAGAGGCCGTCGACGCAAAAGACGCTCAGGCCATGATCGGCACCAATCGCGATTTCCATGTGGCCATCGCAAAGGCTGGCGGCAATCGTTACTATGTCGATCTGTTTTCCCGCGTGCTGGATGACGGCAGGCGCATTCTGCGGCTCTACTATTCCTCGTTCAATGACGAGCTTCCAGCGGACTACGTGACCGAGCACGAGCAACTGATCGATGCGATTGTGGCGCAAGATGTTGAAGCCGCGGATAAGATCGGCCGCAAACACGCCGACCAAATCGTCCGGCAGATTCAATCCATTGCGACCGCTGAGCGCCGGGGAGCCTCGTCGATACAACTCTGATCGTCGCCACGCAGTATTTTGTTTGTCGACATAGGTCATGCACGCCTGTATGTTTAAGGCCCCATGCCGGCTGCCCGGAACGCACATGCACACCCCGCAGCAATCGCCATATAGACCACACGTGGCTTAGGGTCAGGAGGTGTTCATGCCCAACTCGGTTTTTTCAGGATGCATTCCGGCTCTCATGACGCCCTGCACGCCCGAGCGCAAACCTGACTTGGCAGCTCTCGTGCGCAAGGGACAAGAGCTGACGGGGGCGGGGATGTCGGCAGTCGTTTATTGCGGCTCGATGGGCGATTGGCCGCTTCTCAGCGATGCTGAACGGATGGAAGGCGTTGAGCGGCTTGTTTCCGCCGGGGTTCCCACAATCGTTGGAACCGGAGCCGTCAACACAGCGTCGGCGGTCAAGCTTGCTGCTCATGCGGCCTATTGCGAGGCTCAGGGCCTTATGGTCATTCCGCGTGTGCTGTCGAGAGCGTCATCGCCGGCAGCACAGGAGGCTCATTTTTCCAGCATTCTCGAAGCTTCTGAGGGCCTGCCGGCGATCATTTACAACAGCCCCTATTACGGCTTCGCCACCCGGGCAGACCTGTTCTTCAAGCTTCGGGACAAGCATCCAAACCTGATCGGGTTCAAGGAGTTTGGCGGCGCAGCCGACCTCAGCTACGCCGCTGAGAACATCACGTCCCGCGATGACGAGTTGATGCTCTTGGTGGGCGTCGACACAAATGTCTACCACGGCTATGTGAACTGCGGCGCACAGGGCGCGATCACCGGGATCGGCAACGCGCTGCCCCGCGAGGTTCTGCATCTGGTCTCCCTATGCAAGATGGCCGCAGAGGGAGATGTAAATGCGCGCCTGAAAGCTCAAGAGCTCAATGAAGCTTTGATGGTACTTTCGACCTTCGATGAGGGACCTGACCTGGTGCTCTTTTACAAGCACCTGATGGTCTTGAATGGGGAGCGCGAGTACGAACTGCACTTCAATCTGAGCGATGAACTAAGTGCTACGCAACAGGGCTTTGTCGAAAAGCAATACGCACAATTCAACGCTTGGTACACGCAGTGGTCATCTGACCAGGATCCATCAAAGCTCGCTTTGGCCTCTTAACTTGACTCGACGGGGCGAGGCACAATGCTCCACGACCACCGTTTGATTGCTGGCGATTGCGCTGGCTCGGATAACAGGTTCACCAACATGCCCGTTTCCGGTGCGGCTGACAGCTTCGCCATCGGTTCTCCGGATTTGGTGAACCGTGCCGTCGCGGCGGCAAATCTCGCAGGTCTTCTCGTCCCACGACGGGCGCACCGCACCTCTGGTCCCGAAGAAAGCCAATAATCTGTTCTGGTTATCGTCTTTTCCGGTTCATCGATGCCTCATTCTGAGGGCTTAGGATTGAACCGACCTCCAACGTTCAACCCGGACCACTTCCAGTGGAGCAAGTCGCGCCTGGGTCAGGCTCGAACAACACGGGCGCTAATCGCCCAAGGGCGAAAGCGTCGGGCCGAGGCGCAGCCACCAGAAGAGGGGGCTCATGGGAGAGCGCCTCGAGGTGCTCTTTCGCTCAAGCTGCCATCTTAGCTTTGCAGAGCGGCTAACATCTCAAAGTTGTTGCAACAAGCATCCTTTCGCGAGGCATGGTGGATTCGTATCGCCGGTGCCTTTAGTGACCGCGATGGTGGAGTGTAGATTGCTGCAGATGTCATCTGGTCCGGCTGGCTGTTCGGGCTGCAAACAGGGCATTTGCAGTAGACGCAGAACTTCGTCCACGCAGTGTCACGCCAAGTACATGATCCCATCAGCGCTCAACGGCATAGAATCAAGTCAACCGAGCACATTCGACCGTTCGCTGGGTCCGTGTCGGCGGACCGGAACGGTAAACCCGTAGCGATCGCACAATCTCTGGAATCGCTCCTCGTTGTGCAGAAAGTCGAACTGCGGGAAGACCGTCAGATAGGTGGACCATGTGCAGCGGTTCGATACGGCAGTTTCCAGCCAGGTCAGAGTCTTCTCTACATCGTGTAAACCAGCGTAACAGATCGCAGCAGCGTCGGCTGCTTTGAGTTCCGCTTGCTCGCTCTCGACGAGCCCCTTCGCAATGGTCCGGCATGACTCTTCGTCTCCCAGCACGCCGTGCACGTAACCGAGTAAGCCGCGATAGAAGGGGTTTTCTCCAGATACCTCAATTGCACGCTCGCACTCGAAGATGGCGTCATCACAATGGTCCAGCTCCAAATAGACAAGGCCTAAAACGCCGTGGGCAAGTGGCAAGTAAGGGTCGAGTTCAAGAGATTGGACAAGTGGAGCGACGGCCTCTTCGTAGCAACCTGCCAGATAAAGCACGAACCCGAGGTTCTCGTTGGGTACAGCCGATGCCGGATTCAGTTCAGCGCTACGCCGAGCCGCGGCAATGCCATCGGAAAGTCGACCGTAGGCGGTCAGGAAATCGGCATACCACTGAACGGTCAAGGAGTTGTTCGGATCGAGCCGGATAGCCTTCTCGAATAGTTGCCCCGCATCACGCCAACGCAAATCCAGGAAGTGCGCGAATGCCAACGATGTCGTTGCTTCGGGCAGATCGGAGTCCAGGGACAGTGCGCGTTCGGAGTGTTTCTTTGCTAGGCCGACCATATCTGCTTGCGAACTGATTGTATGCATCGCCTTCATACTAAAACAATCCGCCAGACCGGCATGAGCCATGGCGAACGACGGGTCCAAGTCAATCGCCGACTCGAATTCGCGGATGGCGGAGTCGATGCCATCACTGGTTCGCCGGTACCACATCGCACGACCGCGCAGATAAGACTGGTAAGCTGCGGGGTTCGCCGCGTTGGTCGCATGGAACTTTCTTGCCTCAGAACCGCTCAGTTCTCGTGTCAGCGCATCAGCCAAACGCTCGGCAATGGCGTCTTCCAAGGCAAACACGTTATCTATTGTGTCGTCCCATTCATCGGCCCAGAATGATGCGCCGTCATCGACGCGTTGCAGTTGGACTCTTACCCTCAAAAGGTCACGATCTTTTCGGATCGATCCGGACAGCACCGCGTCGGCGCCTAGCTTTCGTCCGATTGCGATGGCACCGAGACCTTCTTCTGAGAGCTCCTGCGTGGTTGAGACAGGGTAAACGATAACATGAGGAAGCCGTGACGCCCGCCTCGTCAGAGCGTCCGTCAAGCCAGCTTCAAGATACACCATGTCGTCGAGGTCATAGCCGACGAACGGCAAGATAGCCAACTTCTCAGCAAGGACCGTTGCCTCTGCGTTCGACGCCCACGGCGTCCTGTGCGGACCGGCTCGTTCGTGGCGAGTGAAGTCGGCAGCAAACCGGTAACCACGTCCGGGTAGCGTGATGATGTGCCGCTGGTTTCCGCCACTATCGCCCAGCGCTTTCCGAAGGTTCGCCATGAGAACAGTGAGGTTGTTTTCGCCTACCGTAATGTTCGGCCAGACCGCGTCCATAATGCTGTCTTTGTCGACAAGATCGCCGGCATGCAGCATCAATTCCCGAAGCAACTGGAACCCCTTAGGACGCAGCATGACGGGCTCGCCACACCGAGTTAGCGAATAACCTCGCGGATCGAACTCAAAGTCTCCGAAACGATAAATCCAGTTATCGAAGTCGTTCTGCGACATGGCTCACCCATGTAAGTCCAGTGGATGCTGGCTCAAAGTACCGGCAGCGGCCAATACGATCATTCGAGACAGGACCAACGTCTGGCCCCCTCTTGGTGTTGTTAGTTAGCCAGCACCGTCATTAGCGTATCGCACCGCACTTTGCTGCCGCAAGGATCGCTGCAATTGCTGAGAGTGTGGTAGAGGCTTCTGGTTTCTAGGCCTGTCTAGTTCCTTTGGCTGATGTTTGAATCATCGCAATCTCCTTCTAAGGAGCCGATCAGTTCTCGCGGTAAGCGCTACGCAAGCTTAGCCAAACGAGGAACGGAAGAGGTCGGAGATAACTCGACGATTCACATCGATCTGGAGGAACAGTTGGTTGGTCTGACGGACCGTGCGTTCGGGTTAGGGCGTGCAGTCGCCGGAAATCTCGCACCTTCAGGAGCGGCGGACCGAACGCAGGTTCTGTACAATTCCGGGATGGACCTAACTGACAAGAGCACTGATCCGGCGCCTAAGTCACCGATTACGTTTTAGAGCGCGCGACAACGCCACAACTGAAGTGCATTATCGCTACTGAACAGATCCGACAACCTGGTCCAATGATCGGTGCCACGAGCGGTGATGCCAAAGACCGCAGTCTTCCGCTAATCAATGATCCTCCGAAGCCGACATCAACTTGGCCGGCGTCTCTTGTAGCTGCCGGATCGTCGTTCCAATCAAGACCCACAGAGGGTGTGACCGTATGGTCAACACCACCACAGTCGTCGGCTCGGACGACAAGCTGTAACGGTCCGCCAAAGGCTTCATCGATTCATCGGGGCTGCTCTGAGCAAAGTGCCAGAAGCTGAGCTTGCTGGTATGGAGGTATACGCAACCTACGTTGCACCTGGTCCTACGAGCACCCCGCACTCTGCATGTTTGTGTGAGGAGTACCTATTCTGCTGCTTTCAGCAGGTGTCCAGACTTGGGGCGAGCACGCACGATCTTGACAAGTTTGCCAACCGACGGAAACGTCTCAACGATATCGTTAGGTTTCATCAGACCATAGACAGCCCACAGCCCCATGTTCATGTCGAGGATGCTGAAGCGTTCTCCCAGGTGATGTGGACCATTGTCTCGGAGAAATGCGTCGAGCAGGGACCAGCGTTGCATAGCAAGCTGACGATGTGCCTCTATGACGCCGGGCACAGCCTCTTCTGAGGTACAGTATCGCTCAGGGTGGGCCATCTGGTGGGAGTAACAGAGTTCGTTAGAATGGTAGAAAAGCTTGGAGAGAAATAGTCCGCGCTGTGGGTCATCGGTCGGCGGAACAAAATCGATCAGATTGTGGCGTTCGCCGATGTATAGCAGCATGGCGGGTGTCTCGTGGATTGCTTCACCATCCGGCGTTACTAAACCCGGTAGATAGCCAGCTGGGTTGATGGCAAGGTACTCTGGAGCTTTATGCTCCTCCTTCTTCATGTCGACAAAACGGAGTTCGTAGGGAATTCCGGCCTCCTCCAGGAGCATTTGAACGACAATCGATCGCGTGCCACCGCCGCCGTAAAGAGTGTACTTCTCCATCAATTTGTGCTCCCTCATTGAATCAGTGCAGACCGAGCGCGGAGATCTGCCGAAAGCCTCGTAAAGGCCGAGTTAATGACGTTCAGAATGCACGCATCAACGCGTTTCATCCTAAGCTCTGCTAAGTGCTCCACGCCGCTCACGCAAACTCCTATGATGCCAACGACTCCGCCGTATCCCACCGAGAGTTACCCCCGCATCCTGACGGTTCAGTTTCATGCCAGTCGCTAGAGCGCTCGGACGTCAACCAGCCACCGCGAACAAGAACGGTGCGACGTCGGATGTGCCAGCGTGTTCAAAGGCAATACAAACGGTGTAGCCTACGAAATGAAAAGAAGCTCTCGTTTGACCGAGACTGGGAATTCGTGATCCTCTCGTGATCGCGTTCAGCGCTCCGTCGCAAGGATTGGCTTCGTCACAACAGACGGCCGCATCGTATCGACCTGAGCCACGCGTCGCTTACTGTGGCGGCACGGAACTCTCCCAAGTCTCATCCATCCTTCGTTGTCATCGGTAGTTGCCTCGACCGTGGCGTCGATGACAGGGCATCGGTTTTCATATCGAAGGCCTCGATAAACCGTTGTCCCCAAACCTCCGCGAGGAAGTATGGGTCGTCTGCCTGCCAAGTATCGACTTGTGCTCGACTTTCGGCCTCGACAAGAAAGAAAGACCCTTTCATCCGGCTGTCGAACTCCGATACGAGAGGGCCGGAGATGAGAACCCGAATGTCATGGGCGCCGCTCTTGACGAATTGTTTGTGCTTGTCGATGGCCTCAAGGCGGCGCCCGGATGCGCCAGGACGGTCAAGGCAGAAGACGACAAAGAGCATGTTTCCTACGCCAGCAACGTCAGAACTCTCCAAACTGGCTCACAGATAAAAGTGCTGACACCCTCGGAGGCAAGCTACAATTTCCTAATTCTCCCGCGTTCACAAGAGTTTGGCGATAAGACAAGGCATCGCCTGTTCGGTTGTTTGCTCCAAACTCGGGCTTAGCTATTGCGAGCACGTGTATGCTTGGCAGCGGTCAACCCAAGGTATCTGCGACACAAGAGTCCGTCGCCCGTGGCTACCGATCTCGCAGATAGGGACCCACAAAGCAGTGCTATCAGCCATGCAGTGCGCTGCGAAGACAAGCGTCCCAAGATAACCACAACGCTGCTCAATCACTCACCGTGCGCGCGCGCAGGATGAGGGGCAAACGCCACGTGAGCGGACAATTGGGATTGACTTCTTGTGGCCGGTGCGGGCCGAGTGCGAAATGTCTGACGTTGGGGAGATCTGGCCAGCCGACCGCTCGGAGATGTTGCGCTGAAACCAAGTGGTTTCACTTTGGACCTTTCATCTAATGCACCGCACTGGCATCCAACTTGGACGAGAGGAGCGCCAACACCGTCAGCACATTAAAATTTATGAAACTTTGCCGTTCAAGGCAGAGGTGCTCTTGCCAATTCGCTTTGGGTAACGGCTAATGGCTGACGAGTGTCAGATCTAGTTGGCAGCAATAGCCGACCCAGTACATCGACACGGTGCATGGTCTCAGCGAGATCGAGGTCTGTACTGTGTGAATCACCTGAGAGTTTGGTCTGACTATGCTGTCAATGCGCATAGAGGAAGTGCGGACAATCCAGATGTTGAGCGATGAAAGCTGGCGATTACCTGCGCCAGAGCTAAGTGCATTCATCACGATCATGATGTTCGCCGTCGGAGATCGATAAGACATGAAGAAGGTAGACGTCCTGGACAACACGATCGTCTTCGTGAATGGCCAGTTTATGTCAGGAAGAGAGGCGACAGTGAGTTTGTTCGACTCCGGTCTGCTCTACGGTGACGGGATCTTCGACACGCTCTGTGCGCGAAATGGCTATCTCTTCAAGCCAGATCAACATTTGAACCGCCTGTTTCGGTCTGCGAACGGCGTGAGGATGGAGATTCCCTATTCAAGGCAGGAAGTTAAGAGAGCCATCCTTGACGTCGCCGCGCGAAACATGCTGCGTGATGCCTACCTCAAGTGCGTGATTACACGTGGTGTGAAATACCCTCCGACCATGGATCCAAGGGGTCGGAAGTCGAACCTCTACATTTTCGGTCTGCCATACATCAATCTTGCGGAGAAGGCGAAAGACGGAGCCCTTCGCACGAAGATCTCTGCTGTTCGCCGTACTCCAGTGGAGGCGCTTGATCCTCGCATCAAATCTCTGGACTACCAGAACCTTGTCCTCGCCAAGTTTGACGCGTTTGACGCCGGCGTCGACGAAGCCATCCTCTGTGACATCGCTGGCAACATCGCGGAAGGGCCGGGTTACAACATCTTCATGGTCTGCAACGGTAGACTCGTTACGCCCATCGGCAGCGTTCTTGAGGGCGTGACACGGGAAACAGTGTTGGAAATCGCCGCCAGGCACGACATCCCTTGCTTGGAAAGAAGCTTCTCTCCGTTCGAGCTATGTAATGCAGACGAGGCGTTCTTCTCAACGACAGGTGGCGGGATCTTGCCGATCGTCGAGGTAGACAAGAGACGCATCGGAGACGGAACAATTGGGCCAACGACCCGGCGAATTCGCGACGCTTACGCCGATCTTCTGGAAAGCGGCACGGACAGCGTCAAGATCGACTATCCGGATGTGTGAAAGCCAGTGAGTCCCAAAGAGCTTGGATTGTCATATCGCATCGCGTGTCGAGAGCAGCACTGCCATGGTGCAGCTTGGGGCCGCCGGGGAGGCCGGCATGGATAGAGGTATCTGGGCAGTCTGGTATGACTTGCGTGATGAGGATCGACAGAATTTCATCGACTGGCTACACCAGCGCTATATGCCGTTTCTGAATGCTGTAAACGGCCATGCCTGGGCCGCGCATTATGCGGTCGGCATGGAGAGCGACGACGTCAAGACGATGGACGACTTCAAGAAGCGTCCAGATCCAAAGCTAGTCCCCGGAGGAGCCCAGTATCTGCTGTTGGTTGGTGCGCCATCGCCGCAGGTCTTCTTCCACGACACATCGCCCGCCCAGGCCAAGAATGTTGCACCGGATGTCGCCGCGCAGTTGTCAAAAAGGGTGGGCGTCCGTGAGGGTTTCTTCGTCGAGCAGGAGCGCGTTAACGGCCCGGAGTACGCGTTGTCAGTGCCGGGCGGCGTGCCTGGTCCTGCCGTGCAATTTGGTAGCCTGCAGCTGGAGAGTGAGGCCGACGCCGTCGAACTGAACCTTTGGTATGCGCAGTATCGCCTCCCATTCATGGCGCACTGCCAGAGCTCAATCGTCACGCGCAAACTCGTCGGAGTCGCGGGCTGGGCCACCAACGGCATTATGTATGAGTTCTCCTCGCTAGAAGAACGTCGCGAGCACTTCGAGATTGCCCACGAATCCTTGGGCCTCGATGAGAACGAGTGGTCCGGGAAGATCTTTCGAATGGCAATCCATGCGCCGGGGTCACCGACGATCGCCACCCGCACGTGGCCGCCGCTCAAACACTGAACATGACCAACACGAAAGGACTGAGAAACGATGGCTGAGAAGCTTGCCCTCTTTGCAGTACTGAAAGCTCAGCCAGAGCATGTGGAAACGTTGCACGAAAGACTTGCCGCTTTCGTTGGACCGTCCCGGAAAGAGCCGGGATGTCTGGAGTATCGTCTGATGGCGAGTGACGACAGCCCCGGCACGTTCTCGTTCTTCGAGGTCTATGAGAGCAAGGAAGCGTTCCGGCACCACGTTAGTCAGCCCTACATGCAGGACTATGACACCAGGATCGTCTCACTTCTGGCCGAGCCGGTCAGCATACGATTCTTCGCCGAGCTTCCAGAGTCCGAAACAGCTGGCATTTTCAGTTGATGCGAGAAGTTGCGACAGCATGCTGCTATTCGAGATCACATCGGTTTGGATCCGTGGTCAGACCGACACCAAGTCGAGCGGATAGGTAACTGCCGATGGCTGAGCAACCAAATGTGAGCGGCTCAGATAGTCGGTCTACGAGAACCGACATACTGTTTGAACCATTTCGCTTGGGCACACTAGCTTTGCGGAACCGCGTCGTCATGGCGCCAATGACGCGGGAGATGTCACCGGGTGGTGTACCAAATGCTGACAACGTAGCTTACTACGCGCGTCGGGCATCTGGAGGCATTGGACTAATTCTGACGGAGGGAACGCGTGTTTGCGACGAGGGCAGCTATGCGAACGACGTCCCAAGGATTTACGGTGACGATGCGCTCGAGGGATGGAAGTCCATTGTTGATGCAGTCCACGCTGAGGGCGCGGCAATCTTCTCGCAACTCTGGCATGTCGGAGGGCTGACGCGGGCATTGCTTGATGGCGAGGATACATCGGGCGATAAGGTGCGCCGGATCAGCCCATCATCACTTGTGGCGCCAGGGTGCCCCGCCGGCGAGACGATGAACCAGAAGGATATTGATGGCGCTATCAATGCCTTTGCGAAGGCGGCAAAGGCGGCACGCGTCGTTGGTTTTGATGGCATCGAAATTCATGGCGCCCACAGTTATCTGCCGGATCAGTTCTTCTGGCACATGACAAATCTTCGAACTGATGAATACGGTGGATCGTTGAGCAACCGAGCGCGTTTCGCGGCCGAGGTGATCAAGGAATGCAAGCGGGCGGCGGGCGACGACTTTCCGGTTTCCATACGGATTTCACAGTGGAAGCTGTTCGACTTCGATGCCCGTGTCGCGCAAACGCCGCAGGAGCTGGAGGAGTGGCTCGGGCCGTTGGTCGACGCCGGCGTCGACATGTTCCATGTCTCGACCCGGCGGTTTTGGGCGCCAGCATTTGAGGGCAGCGATCTTAGCATGGCTGCCTGGACAAGAAAGGTATCGGGCCGCCCGGTCATCGCTGTCGGATCCGTAACCCTTGGGAACGATTTCAAGTCACAGTTCGGCCGGATAAAGGCCGAAGCTGCTCCGGAGCAGATCGAACTCATAGCAGCGTCCATTGATCGAGGCGATTTTGATTTGATCGCGATCGGACGCGCTATTCTCGCCAACGCTGACTGGGTGCGCCGCGTCCGCGACGGTCAAGCGCACCGTTTGGAGACGTTTACAAAGGAACACTTGGAGTCACTTGTCTAACCAATTGGAGTCAAGGTGGGTTTAGTCGTCATCTCCAGTCGATCGACCTATCGGACTGATCATTTCTCTACCATTCGATCTTCTTCGAAGGGCGAAGTCACGACGTCGTTCCGGGCGAAGCCAATTCCCTGGCCTTCATAAACTCGAAGCAGTTACTGCATTCGATTGTACGCTGTATGCAAGGCTGACTCGATACGCCGCACCACCTCGTCAATCTCATCTTCGGTGATGAGAAAGACCACCCCCGCATCGTCAGACGGGGCAAATGCAGCAAGTCTGTCTGCGAGTTGTAGAGCCGGTTCAACGGTGCGGCCGGAGTATGAAGGCTGGACGGAAAGCCTGTGAATCTGTTCGATGATAACGTTGATTAACTCCTCGTCACAGAAGCCGAGACTGGCGCAGTCATGCGTCGAGACGCGTTCATGACAGTCCTTGCTGTCTTCATCGTATGCGAAAATGCTCCCGCCTACGGCTATGACCAGCAGTCGATGCTCTGCGATGCTCCAGAGATTGCTCAGCCCCATCACCGACCGGCTACCTGACTACGGTGCCGCGTCATCGTGCAACGCGTGTGAAGTGGACATGGCCGTCGTCATTCTTTTGCTTGGGTGGATGTGGTGATGGTTAGATCAAGGCGTCGAACGTTCGAGCAAGGCAGTCAATCGACCTTGTGGCAATGCTAGAGAACATAAGCTCGGTGTCAGTGGCCGTAGCGGCATTTAGGAAAATGTAGTCAATTTGAACTACCGCTTCATGCCATCATGAGGAGAATCTTCGCATCGGCTTAGTCAGCGCCTCGTCTTCCGGCGTTCGGTTCACGCCGATTTAAGTTCGATCTTGGCGAGGATACCTTTGCTTGATTGTCTCCCTTAAAACCTCAATGGGTGATCGGGATACCGGCCACCCACTTTTTTTGAGAGGCCGGACCGGGGCAGACACTCACCCGATTGCAAGTCTTCGACCTTGGCTCGTGCTCTGCATGCCCGCTGAGGGGCACTCGGCACGCCGCGTGCAGGCGGACGTTCTGTCAAGACAACGCGTGGATCAGGTCCCATTATGGCGGTAGCGGACGAAAACACGGATCCACCGGATGAGATCAGGAACGACGACGTCGGCCAAGACGTCCGGTTGGAACTCTACCGCTTACAGGTCGAGATTCGTGACTGCGGAAAGCGGGCCCATGACCTGTTTCTTCAGAACCTGGTCAAGGGAACCTGTCATCTTTCGATCGGTCAGGAGGCCATCGCGGCCGGCATGGCGGTGGCCATGCAGGCGGGCGACAAGTCGTTCTGCACCTATCGCGGACATGCCCATACGCTGGCGCGCGGTGTGCCGATGGAAGGTGTGCTGGGCGAGTTGATGGGTCGCGACATCGGCCTGATGCGCGGCAAGGGCGGTTCGATGCATCTGACCTCTGTCCAGCACGGTGTCATGGGATCCTACGCCATCATCGGCGCCCATCTGCCGATCGCCTGTGGCGCGGCGTGGCGGGCGCAGTATCTGGGCGACGACGATGTTTCCGTCTGCTTCTTTGGCGACGGCACGACGAACATCGGTGCGTTTCACGAGGCGCTGAACTTCGCGGCGGTCTGGAAGCTGCCCGTCGTCTTTGTCTGCGAGAACAATCACTACATGGAGTACACGCCCATTGGCGACGTTACCGCCGTCGAGGCGCCGGCGGCGGACCGGGCGTCCGCCTATGGTCTGGAGCGCGTGTGCATCGACGGCAACGATGCCGACGTCGTCTTCCGCACGGCGCGGGATGCTTTTCAGAAAGCCAGGAAAGGCGGCGGTCCATCGCTGATCGAATGCGTAACCTACCGCCATTGCGGCCACTCGCGCGCCGACCCCGCGACCTATCGTCCGGAGGGCGAGCTGGAAGCCTGGCTGGAGCGCGATCCGATCAAGCTCTACCGCGCGCGCCTGGCCGAGTTCGGCATCGATGACGATGCGATCGTGGCGATCGAGGCCGAGAGCAGTCGGAAGGTGGACGCCGCAACCGAGGCCTGCAAGGCATCGCCGCCCGCACCGGACGCGCTTCTGTCCGCCGACGTCTATGCCGATGGAGACTGGTCGTGGCGGAACTGAGCTATCGGGAGGCGGTCGCACGGGCCATCGCGCAAGAAATGGCGCGTGACGATAACGTCGTCTTTCTAGGTGAAGACGTCGCCAAGCCGGGCGGTGTCTTCAAGACGACCGTCGGTCTTTATGACCAATTCGGTCCGACCCGCGTGCGCGATACGCCGATCTCCGAACAGGCGATCCTGGGTGCCGCGATGGGCGCGGCGATGACCGGGCTGAGGCCGATCGCCGAGATCATGTTCGCCGATTTTGCGGCCGTCTGCTTCGACTACATCGCCAATCAGTTTCCCAAGCTTCGCTACATGACGAACGGCCAGTTGTCGTGTCCGCTCGTCGTGCGCACGGGCAATGGCGGCGGCGCGCGGTTCGGCGCCCAGCACTCACAATCCATCGAGAACTGGACGATGATGATCCCCGGCCTGAAGGTCGTGGCACCATCCTCGCCGCAAGACGTCATCGGCCTGATGGCGGCGGCGGTGCGCGACGACAACCCGGTGATCTTTCATGAGCACAAGGCGCTCTACGCCGCGAAGTCGGACGTGCCTGAAGGTGAGATCGTCGACCAGCTCGGCACCGCCAAGGTCCTGAAAGAAGGTGACGACGCGACGCTGCTCGCGCTGGCGCTGATGGTGCCGCGCGCGCTTGAAGCAGCCGAGGTGCTGTTCAGCGAGCATGGTATCGACTGCGAAGTGATCGACGTGCGTTCGCTCGTACCGCTCGATACCGCCACCATTCTCTCGTCGGTGGCGAAGACAGGGCGACTTTTCACCGTGGAAGAAAACCCGAGGCTGTGCGGGTGGGGCGCGGAGATCGCCTCGATCGTTGCCGACGAGGCGTTTTGGGACCTTGACGGACCGATCGTGCGCATCACCACGCCGCACATTCCTCTGCCGGCGGCCGACCACCTGGAAGACCTCGCCCTGCCGAACTTGACCCGGATCGTCGATCGGATCGCACGGGCCACGGACGGTGCGGGCTGATGACGACTGACGTCGTCATGCCGCAACTGGGCGAGACCGTCGATGAGGGGCGAATCCTCTCCTGGTTCAAGGCGGTCGGAGATGAGGTCGAGGAAGGCCATGTGCTTTTCGAGGTTGAGACGGACAAGGTGACCATGGAGATCGAGGCGCTTCGATCCGGCCGCCTCAGCGAGATTCGTGTGCCGGAGGGCGAGACCGCCAAGGTCGGCGCCATCGTTGCCGTGATCGGTGGTGATTCCGCCGCAACGGACCCTGCCTTCGCCGCCAGCCAACCGGACGACTCACCGGATTCGAGGTCCGCCCGGTCGCTTTTCGACGACGTTGTCACGGCACCTGGCCGCCATGGTCGCGCCAAGCTGGCGAACGGTCTGCGCATCTCGCCCCTGGCGCGCCGGCTGGTCGGTGAGCATGGCCTCGACGTCGACAAGCTGGCCGGCGTGATTGCCTCGCGCTCCGGCAGGAAGATCCAGAAACGGGATGTGCTGGCCTACCTCGACTCGCAGGCCTCGAAACCGAAACCGACAGTTGCCTCGACGCCGTCGACGGACGTGTCGTCGCTCCGGCAACCACAAGGCAGCGCTATCTCTCCCAATGCAATCCGACAGCGCACCGGTGAGCATCTGACCGAAAGCTGGCGCACCGTCCCGCACGTGTTTCAGGCTGTGGAGGCTGACTTCAGCAGCGTCGAACGTGTCCGGTCGCGGGAAAAGGAGCGATTGGCCGCGGCTGAGGGCATTGCGCTCACCTATCTGCCTTTTCTGGCGCGTGCCTTCTGTCTGACGCGGCGCGCCTTCGCGCATGTCAACGGCCACTTCCGCGACGGCCAACTGGTCGTGTCGTCGGACGTCCATCTCGGTATCGCCGTCGATCTCAATCACGACGGCCTGGTCGTCCCGGTCATCCGCGGGGCCGATGAGATGACTGTCCTGGGCCTTGCGCGCGCGATCGCCGCCATTGTCGACAAGGCGCGCCGACTAGCTCTGACACCGGACGATCTGGCGGACGGCACCTATACGATCAGCAACAACGGCGCTTTCGGCACCTTGTTCACCGCGCCCATCATCAACGCCCCGCAGGTCGCCATACTGTCGATCGACGCCATCCGCTTGCGCCCGGCCGTGGTCGAGACGGCGGAAGGACCGTTCGTCGCGCCCCGCAGAATGGGCATGATCGGCCAGAGCTTCGATCACCGCGCGTTCGATGGCGCCTATGCCGCGGCGTTCCTGAACCGGCTGAAGCAAACGATCGAGTCGCACGACTGGACGGGCGAACTCTAAGCCGCTTCGCCGCAAGACGGGAGGATCGAGGAAACAATGAAGGACAACCGACCATACGCGACGGCCGCCTGGGGTCCCATGGCCAAGGACTGGGAACAGTGCATCGACTATGGTCGGCTTTACAAGGATCAACGCGCACAGGCCCAACCTGCAACATCCGGTCCGCCTCGCGGTAAAACGAGCATACGGCGATGTAACAGCGATTTAGCAGAATTTTGCGACATTCCAATCGGACTAAAGCGTTACCATCCTTCCCGACGAGCCCACCAAATTCGGTCGCCTTTCGCATTTGGTGAACGGCAAACGATTGCTTGAACAGGATAGGGCCTTGGCGATCGGACGCATGCCGCGACGTCGGCCTGGGCGGGTTCACGACTAGGAGACAAGCTTCAGTGGCCAAGGAAACTGTAGACTTCAACTCGCAGGGCGTTCGAGTCGTCGCGGACTTTTATCGTCCGGAACATGTGCAGCCGCCGTACAAGACGATTGTTATGGGCGGCGGCTGGTGTTACGTGAAAGAACTGATCCAGCCCGAATACGCGAGAATGTTTAACGATGCGGGATACGCAGCGTTGGTTTTCGACTATCGGCATCTTGGCGAATCAGACGGCGAACCGCGCCAGCACATCAATCCCTGGTCGCAGATCGAAGACTACATCAACGCAATCTCCTATGTATGTCTGCGCGACGATGTCGACGAGAACGCCATTGGCTGCTGGGGGATTTCCTATTCCGGCGGGCATTCGTTGATCGTCGGCGCGCTGGACTCAAGGGTGAAGTGTATCTTCTCCGTCGTGCCGGTGATCGACGGGCTTTACAACGCACGCCGTGCGAACTCGAATGTCGGTTTCCGAGAAGTGATGCGGCTGATTGAGGAAGACCGGCTCAATCGGGTTAAGACCGGCGAGCACGGAACAATTGCTCATTCGGCTCATCCTCATCAAGCGCCGTCAACCTATCCGGCGCCCGAAACCTGGCCGGTGTTCAAGAAGTTCAAGGAGACGGTCGCGCCCAATCACGAGCACTGGACGACCATCCAGAGTTGTGAATATGTGTTGACCTATGATGTCCGTCCTTACCTGTCGCGAATCATCTACACGCCCGTCTTGATGCTTGCGGCGGCTCATGACGACATCACAATGTCAGAGATCGAAGTGCCAGCGTTCCAGATGATCCCGGCGCCGCGCAAACGTCTCGTCCAGTTGGGGGGCGGCGCGTCCCACATGTCGATTTACGACAACCCCGATCACCTCTCGGAAGCGGGTGGCGCCTGCATTGAGTTCGCTCAAGAGTATCTTTGATGCGTTTGCAAGCAGGGCCAGTGTCCTGGCTCTGCTAGAACCAGCGCACGTGCATCGTTGTCATCAGCCAGGGATTTGCGCTGAGCGAGCTCGGTGACCTGGTCGAGGCCCTGGATCACGCGGCGACGCGAACGTTCAAGGCGCGCGAACGGGGCCGCGCGATCCAGAAATCACCCGACCTTTGGGACTGATACATCAGCAACCGGCGACCAAGCAGGCTTCTGCCGATTGCTTGAAAGGACATGACAATGCACGAGGAACCGTGGCGTATCGGCTGGATCGGATTCGGCAAAATGGGGGTGCCGATCTGCCATAGACTGCACAATGCGGGATTCGAGATCAGCGTCCATGCCAGAAACGAAGCTGGATTTGCGCGGGCGATGGCAAACGATCTCCCATCGGTTGGTGACTTGGCCGAACTCGTTGAACGGTCCGACATCATCATGGCGGCGATCACGGACGACGCGGCCTTGTTGGACATTGTCGGCGGCCAAGATGCCCTTGCCGAAGCTATGACCGACCGGCAGATCTTTGTCGACACCAGCACGGTTTCCCCAAAGGCCTCCAGCCAGGCCGGCGAGATGTTGTCGAAGCGGGACATCCCTTATCTACGCGCGCCGGTATCCGGATCGACGCAGATGGCGGCGGCCGGAACTCTGTCCACAATCGTCTCCGGCCCAAAGGAAGCCTACGAAAGGCTAGCGCCCGTCTTCTCGTCGTTTGTCCGGCAGAGCTTCTACCTGGGTGATGGCGAGCAGGCTCGGTTCATGAAGCTCGCGTTGAACGCCATGGTCGCCGCGACCTCCGCGCTTCTTGCCGAGTCGCTGGCCGTTGCCAGAAAGGGCGGTCTGGAAAATGCGACGGCTCTTGATGTCATCTCGCAAAGCGCCGTCGCGTCGCCGCTGATCGGCTACAAGCGCGACATGATCGTGGCGGGCGACTACGAACCGGCTTTTTCGGTGTCGCAGATGCTGAAGGATCTCAACATCCTGCTCGCTGTCGGGCAGTCCGAGCATTGCCCGCTGCCCGTGTCGGCGCAGATCCGCCAGCAATACGAAGCCGCATATGCTCGTGGTCTTGGGGAACAGGACTTCTTTGCCCTTGTTCGGGGCGTCGAGACCTAAGCCCTTTCTTGACCTTGGTGGTTGTTTGCCGGTGGGGCTTCAAACTGCCCTTGATGCTATGGACTGAGTCGCAAGATCTATCAGCGTCGACCACCTTAGGCGTCTTTGTGATTGCGAGAAAGAACGCCATCCCAATTCTCACCTAAGTCAGCATCGCTCGATACACTTAGCAAAATTTTACTTATCGGCATGCCAATTCAGGGGCTAGTGAAGACGAGAGACTCGCTGGTTCCCCGCTTCGACCGCTTGGAAGGTGCGCACATTGCACTTGCCTTGTTAGCAGGAACCTACTCACTGGAAACGCCCTCGATTGGTGCGTCGCTAGTCTTCTCCGTTCCAGGAAAGGTGTCGCAGATGAGATTTGGTGTGGTGGACGAAAACGACCTGTCTTCGGAACAGCGCAATGTCTTCGATGAAATTGCCAGCGGCCCGCGAAGCATCGTGCCCCGTCCGTTCAAGATCATGCTGGAGGTCCCCGAGATAGCGCGAACCGTTTCTGCCTTGGGGACCGTATTGCGGTATGAGACCTCTATTTCCGACCGACTTCGCGAGCTTGCGATTCTCGTTGTTGCAACGGAATGTCACTCGGGAATGGAGTGGGACGGGCATCTGCCGATTGCGGTGCGCCATGGCGCCACTCTGGACGATTTGAGAATTGCGCGTGGTGACATGGAGGCGCCAGCGGACTCTGAGGTCGGCTTTTTTCTCGACAGGGCTCGCGAGCTCGCTCGAACCACAACAGTCGAGGATCCTGACGGTATGATCCAGCGAGTGGGGAAGCGCGCCACCTGCGAGCTAGTCGGATTGGTGGGCTACTACCGGTTAGTCGCGATGTACGTAAAGATGGGCGGTATAGACTACCCACTTCCCGACGTTGCGATGCCCGAATAGCCCTTACTCTTTGCCAGTACTAGGCGACGAACAACAATGGCTGGCACAAGACGTTGCTCTAGCCACACATCACGCACTTCGTACTCACATGCTCTAGGAATCGTAGCCCTGCTAGCAGGCGCGAGCTTGATAATCCGGTTAGAGCGGATTGGCATGTCAATCATCGGAGTCGAGCTTAAGTCGGATCTGAACCTGACGGATCTGGAGCTTAGCTGGTTCTTCAGCGCCTTTCTTGCAGCTTATGCGCTCTTTCAACTCCCTGGCGGAATGCTGGTGGATCGGTTCGGAGCGCGTCGCACGATGTCGTACAGTATGGCGGGATTGGCGGTAACGACCGTCGTGTTCGCCTTCTTGGCCAGTAACAGTGTGACGACTTCAATCTTCCTGATTGTTGTGCTGACGGTGTTACGCGGTCTCTCAGGTGTCTTCCAGGTACCAGTACAACCCATAGCCATCAAAATGATAGCGAGCTGGGTCAAGGCGCGTCACTCGGCAGTCGCCAACGGCGTTGTCAGTTCAGCGGGAACAGTGAGTCCTCTTGTGGCGGCTCCGGCAATTGCCATTTCACTGAATCACTTGGGATGGGAGTGGACATTGTACGCCACAGCGGCAGTTCCAACTGCTTTCGTTCTCGTTTGGTTTGTCGTGGCACAAGACCAGCCGGAGGCAAACGCGGTAAGACAAGATGAGAGCGAAGTGTCGCATAAGAAAGCGAGTTTTCGTCGCTATGCCACAAACCCGTTGCGGCCCGGGATCTCCTTGCTGCGATCACCCCAAGTTGCGATTTTGTCGCTATCGTTCTTCTGTGCCGGCTTTACGTACAACCTCTTTATGTTCTGGTTCTTCATCTATCTCGTTGAAGATCGTGGTTTCGATGTCGGAGAAGCCGGGTTCGCGTATGGTGCTCTTGCCTCAATCGCGGCCTTGGCAGCAGTCTGTGGAGGTCGCTTAGCCGATGTAACTTCGATGCGATTCGGATTCTACCCCGCAAAGGTAGTCATGGCTGTAGCGATATGTAGCGTCATGGCTCTTGGGCTGTTCGTGGGTGCGAACGCAGAAGCTGGGGCAGTGGTTATTGTCGGCTTCATGATCGCCATGGCTGCCCTTGCCGCACTTGAGCCGTGCTATTGGTCAACGATTGCGAGGATGGGGGGTAACCAAGCAGGGACTGCGGCGTCTGCCATAAACACGTTCGGTAGCCTTGGCGGCGTCCTTTCGACGGCACTCGTTCCGTATGCGACGTCATTGATCGGCTGGACTGGCCTGTTCAGCGCCACGGCCTGCGTTGCACTTCTGCAAGGCGTGCTGTGGCTGCCACTGGCCAGACGTCGTTAACCGCCAGAAAGGCAAGTCGGACGTTCGACATCAGCAACTCGGGCGACTCCGAGAGAGACGTCAGAATTTAGCGAAAATTAACTACTGATTTTGATTGCTCTGCCGAAACTGATTGCCAGAGGCGGGGCAGGGTCATCAACGACAGCGCGGGAATCGTTACAAATGCTGAGCTACAAAATCCTTGGACGATCGGGATTGTGGGTCTCCGAATTCTGCCTCGGCACGGTCGAGTTTGGCGGCGACAGCGTAGACAAGAAGACCAGTCACGACGTTCTGAGTCGTTTCAAGGATGCCGGTGGTAACTTCATTGACTCAGCGAATAAGTATAATAGCGGAGAAACCGAGGAAATTGTTGGCAGCTGGCTTAAGGGAATTCGCGACCAAATCGTCATGACGACGAAATACAGTATGTCAATGGACGGGACCGACCCGAACGCATCGGGAAATCATCGAAAACACATGATGTCAGCTGTCGAAAGTAGTCTGCGGCGGCTGCAAACGGACTACATCGACTTGCTTTGGGTGCACGCTTATGACTCCAAAACGCCGATTGACGAAGTGCTGCGCGGGTTGGACGACCTCATTCGCCAGGGCAAGGTGAATTACATCGGTGTTAGCAATTTCCCGTCATGGCTTGTCAGCGCCTCAAATGTGCTCGCAGAGCTGCGAGGATGGACCTCGTTCATCGCATTGCAGATAGAGTACAACCTGATCTGCCGTGATGCAGAGAGAGAGCTCATACCCATGGCAAACCAGTTCGGCCTTAGCATCGTCCCATGGGGCCCCATGGCTGGGGGTGTTTTAAGCGGAAAGTACACCCGCGACGTCACGAATGATAACTCGCGTATCGCGTACAATACAAAGCTCAACCGAACCACGGAACGCGGACTCGGGATTGCGCGTGCCGTGGATGAAATTGCCGATGAAATCGGGGCAACATCCCCACAAGTGGCGATCGCTTGGATCCTGTCACGCGGTTATGGATTCGTCCCAACACTAGGCGCGAGACGCGTCGACCAACTCGAAGATACGATGGCGGCCAACACGATTACGCTTCCTTCCGCTGCGATTGATCGCCTCGATCAGGTCTCCAGTATCGATCTTGGTTACCCACATACGTTTCTGACCCGTGACAACGTAGCTGCACAACTACATGGCGACAAAGTGGAAGAGAAGCTGGTGTGGGGATCTTCCTCGTTTTCACGGCTTTGACAGCCAGCGTTTGACAAGCGGCAGTCTGTTCCAGCTTATGAAACCACGATTGAAGCAGTGATCCGATCACGCGGTAAACAGACTAGACACTCATTCACGTTCCACTAACTCGATCTTGTATCCGTCAGGATCCTCCACAAACGCAATCACCCTGGTACCGTGTTTCATCGGTCCGGGTTCGCGTGTGACCTTTACGCCTGCCGAGCGCAACCGATCACAGAAGGCTGTTACATCCAGCGACGCAAACGCAAGATGGCCAAAAGCATTTCCATGGTCGTACGGCTCTTGCTGGTCCCAGTTATGAGTGAGTTCGAGCACTGTGTTCGTTTCCTCTGGCCCATAGCCTATGAACGCCAGTGTAAACCGGCCAGCTGGATAGTCGTCTTTGCGCAAAAGACGCATGCCAAACAGCCCTGAGTAGAACTGGATACTCTTGTCGAGATCGCGCACCCTCAGCATCGAATGAAGGATACGCGTTACCCCGATCTCTGCCGCGATCATCTGGTGTGGCCCTCACATTCTAATCAAGTAGCCGCGAAGACGACACACGTAGTGAGCGGCTTTCTTGGCGTAAATACTGCTGTGAGCGAATCATAGCCACACCATGCGGCGGACAACAGCTGGTCTGAGACGTTTGCATGTCGATTTAGGATGATTTAGCGCAAAGGGCCTCGACCATCCACGTCGTTCATGGAAGAAACCCGCAATGAGGAACGGTTCCAGTTGATGGCCGTCTGACTGTTGCAGGACTGTGGAGTCTTCAAATCGGTTTGCACCTGCAGTGTTGAGCACCCAGTCGCCAAGTCAGTCAATCGCTCTGGGGAAACTGCCAGACCGTTCCTGAAGGTAACTTGTTCGTTTCCTCTAACGTGCGACCGGTCCTGTTCCGTCTAATCAGCCTCCACGGTGGTAGTGAAAGAGCCAATTCCCTCGCCGCGCTAACAGCGGACTGGTCGTATTGTCCGATACACGTTGGAAAACCGCGCCATAGATCTCACCAAATTCATCTGGAGACAGGTCTTTGACGAAAGCGAAACTATAGATATCTCGATCACGACGAAACCGCGGTCACCGATGGCGCAAGGCAGCTGTTGGAGTTCATTGTCACAGGCGTCGGCCACTCCACCACGCTAGCACCCATCGGATCTTGACTCAGAGTTGAATTGCAAGAACAGCGCCTCCGGGGAACAGCATGAAGGAAGAGTTACGGCAGAAGACATTCACCTATGATGCCTCGCCTTGCCACGTTGTCTTCGGTCCGGAATCGTTCGACCGCCTAGACGCCGAAGTCGAAGCCCTCGGATTGCGCCGCGTTCTCGTCCTTTGCACGCCAGGTAGGGTGGGACTCGCAGAACGAGCAGCCAAGATCTTGGACGCGCGGTGTGTGGGAGTGTTCAGAAACGCGACCCGGCACACGCCGATGTCAGTAACAGAGGATGCAGTATCCAAGGCGATAAGAGACAGAGCAGACGCCACGGTCGCGATCGGTGGCGGATCCGCTATCGGACTGGGGAAAGCCATCGCATTGAGGTTGGACGTTCCTCAAATCGCCGTCCCCACAACATACGCGGGCTCCGAAATGACGGACATACTGGGTCAGACAGTCGATGGGAGAAAGACCACGCTCCGCGACGAATCAGTGCGTCCCAGAGCTGTTATCTATGATCCTGAGTTGACTTTGGCGCTGCCGACTAAGGTGACCGTTACGTCGGGATTCAATGCGATAGCACATGCTGTGGAGGCGTTGTATGCGCCAGACAGAAATCCAGTCGTGTCCCTGTTGGCCGAAGAAGGGATGCGATCGATTGGTTCTGCAATCCCCGTACTCGTTGAGAATCCAAAAGACCCAAACGCTCGGCACGATGCCCTTTACGGAGCGTGGCTGTGCGGCCTTTGCCTTGGTTCCGTCAGCATGGCGTTACACCACAAGCTTTGCCACATACTTGGAGGTGCTTTCAATCTTCCGCACGCGGAGACACATGCTGTTTTGCTGCCTTACGTGGTTGATTTCAACTCATCTGCGGCTCCCGAAGTCGTGAGGCGCGTCGGCGTCGCTTTGACCGGGTCGGTGGAAGATGGCTCGGAAGCCCTGCACAAGTTGGCGCGAGTGGTGGGCGCTCCAACTTCTCTCAAGACAATCGGCATGCCCGAAGAAGGAATCGAATTGGCGGTCCGTTTGCTAACGGAGAAACCCATTTGGAACCCCGTACCGTTGAACGCTGCGTCGGTCGAGGTGCTGATCAGGCGAGCTTGGGACGGCGGGCCGAGACCTGTCGACTAAACGCCGCTCCGTGACGGCCTCGCTTGTGTGCTAACCGTGGCCACATGCCCACTTTTCGCCGCCACTCGCGTTTGTCACTTCGGTGTTTATGCTAACGGTTACGGGCCATGGCCAATTGCTTTTGCGGACGCACCTATAGCTATGCGCTAACGTCAATTGGCGTCGTCGTTTGCTTTGGGCCATTGCAGAACGATGAACCGGTGAGCCGTGGCAAGACTTTTTTGCGGCCGATAAGAGTGCCGATAATGTCTCAGCCAACGCGCCTAGTAGGTTGGCGTAACAAAGACACGAAACTCCGTGACGAAATGAGCTTCATCGTCGACTGCGGGTCGGGCCGGAGTGGTAGCGCCGTTGCGCTCAAGGCATCGGCCGTATTCGAGCAAAGTGATCACACGGACATTGTCATGAAAAACTCACACCGTTTCCGCTGCTAGATTTTCCTAAATTGTCGAGCACCTCGTTGACACGACCTGCGTAGCCAAAGGTACGATCTGCAACACGCTAGCAAGAGGCTTTTGGCCACTGTGGAGTGCATCATGTACGCCGGTTGGGATTGATTGAGTCTTGCAGTGAGCTCTAAAGGATCGATTGGCCCTGAATCCGCAGATGCCCTGGCCAGGGGTTAGCCAAGACAAACGAGATCAGCGCCGATGAGGGTGCCGGACGATTCTGCTAGCCAACTTAGATGGTTGTTGGATGCAGTCATAAGGCGGGGGGTGTGAAGCGTTGCCAGGACGTTGGCTCCATCATTGTGCCGCCTTCGTCCAATCCACGCGTTAACAAAAGAGGTCCAATACGTCCGCGGCGACCCGGCACTCCGTGCGACCGAGCATTTGAGTTGCCCGTAGACGCGACACCTGGAGAGGAAGTGACTGGATATCCTGTCACCATACGGTAGAGGTTCAAGGCATATGGCAAATCTGAAGCTGACGGGTTATGCGGATCCACTTTCCGTCAAACGAAGCGAGACAGTGCGATTCTATGTGAATTCCGAGGATCGCGAGTACGTTGCGTCAATTGTTCGCCTGATGGGTCCGTCTGATCTAGACCGGGACAAGGTGGTCGACGAGCGGGTCGCGTCATCGATCGACGGATCGTACAATGGCGTCGCGCAGAAGTTGATCGCTGGTTCATGCGGGATCGTCGATGGGCTAGATCTGTCGTCGGCGCGCGGGTTCACCGTTCGCGTATGGCTGCGCCCAATGTACATCGGGGAAGAGATCCAGACCGTTCTGTCCGCGAGTAACGAAGATGGCGTGATTTATGCGCTGAAGGTCGACGAAACCGGTTGCCTCGTCTTATCTGTCGCAGGGTCTGAGGGCACCGCGGAGATTGTTGGGGACCAGCCTCTCATACAGGGCGAGTGGTATGGCGCCGTGGCTTCGTACGACGCCGAGGTTGGCAGAGCATTCGTTCATCAGTGGTTGGTCTCTGGCTGGCCATCAGAAACGACGTGTAGTACCGCAAAAAGAATGCGCTGTGGATGCCTGAACGGCACAGATGCCAGATTGACCGTTGCTGCTGTTTCCAAAGACAGTCGGTTCGGGGAGCATTTCGACGGTCGGATCTATCGGCCCACCATTTTCTCTGGTCCAAGCAAAATCGACAACATGGCAGACTTGATTGAGCGGCCAGGCGCGCGTTCGTCACGGAGTGATGTCATCGGCGAATGGGACTTCTCTCTCGAAATGGACAGCGATCTGATAATCGACGTGTCTGGCAGAGACTCGCACGGCAGGTTGCATCAGGTGCCGGCAAGGGCCGTGAAGGGGCCATTTTATTCATACCGCGAGCTGGACTGGCGGCAGGCACCGGACGACTACGGGGCGATACATTTCCATTCCGACGACATGCAAGATGCCGGTTGGGTGGAGACACATGCTTGGGAAGTTCCCAGAGATCTTCCGTCAGGGGTTTATGCGCTGAAGTTAGAGATCGAGGGGCGTGTGGATTGGGTGCCCTTCTTTGTTGTACCGTCCACGCGCGATGAGGCGAAGCCCAAAGCCAAGATTGCCGTACTCTATTCGACGTTTAACTATCTCGCTTATACACACTTTCATTCCATACCGCGGTTCATCATGACGAACCACATGCCGTGGCTACCGTTCGACATTAAGTGGAATTTTGACCACGACCTTTACATCGACGAGCAACAACAGGAGGCATTTGATCACCTAGAGATGGGTGGTGGATTCTACGATCGCCATCGGGACCTGTCGGCGGTGATGTATTCGAGTACGCGCCGGCCGCTACTGAACTGGCGACCGGATGTTAAGTTCTGCCACACAAATGCGCCGCAGCATCTAGCAGAGGACATTTATCTGGAACTTTGGCTCAGGCATGAAGGTCTTGAGCATGACGCGCTGACCGAACATGTCCTGCATGAAGAAGGAAGTGATCTGCTCCGGTGTTACGACACGTTGATCATCCCGTCACATCCTGAGTATTGGAGTGATCAACTCCTGACCACACTGCATGACTTTCAGTTCCAAGGCGGCAATGTCATGCTGCTCGGGGCCAACGAGTTTTCTTGGGTCACGTCTGTCGACAAGAACAGGCCGTGGCTGGTCGAATGTCGGAAGGGACTTAGTCCGATGTATGGCGTTGAGCAAGCTGAGCTACACCACTCAACGACGGGAGAACCCGGCGCTGATTGGACTCTTCGCGCTCGGTCGCCAGGGCTTGCTTGTGGAATGGACATTTGTGCGTTGGGCTGGCCAGAGAGCAAAGCCGCCAACTACAATCGGCTGCCCGAGAGCTATGAGTCGGAGTTTTCTTTTGTCTTTGATGGCGTAGACCAGAGTAAGTTCGGCGACTTCGGCTATGGCCAGAACTCTGCGGCCGGCCACGAGATATCGAGCGTCTTCTCGGGCGCAGGCTACGGTAGGCCGGTTAGGATTGCACGTCTCGCGACCTCACAGGGAACGCATGCGAGGAGCATGCGTGGTACGCACTATGCCTATATGGCGGAGGACAACCCGGTCGAAGGTAATAGAAGCCCGCTTGTTGGTGCAGACATAGCCATGTTTGAAAGTCCGAACGGTGGACGAACCTTTCACGTCGGCTCGATACACTGGCTGAACTCGATCGCGTGGAATGACTTCGACAACGATATCGCCCGCATAACGGGGAATGTGCTCCGAGCGTTTCTGGACGAGGGTGGCGCACGCGAATCGTCTTTGTGACTCCAGACGCCGACCATTTTGCACCCTCTTTAGCCGATTTAGCATTATTTAGTTTGCGCTACCGTTACCCTCGGCCGACGCTGATACTGAACCCAATGAGCGAATGCTGTAACACGACCACTGGTATCGGAACCACCGATGGGACGCGTGCGGTTACGAGTTGACTTGTTGGACTTCCGTTGAGTCGCTCTGCGTCAAGCTTAGCCGATGACGAGACCTTGGAGCGTCGTTCGTGGTTGATAGATCAAGATAAAGAAGTTCTCGAACATGGACACCATTACGCCAGAACAGCGCGGCACAACATCTGATGAGACTAGACATGTTGAAGTATCGCGGTCTGCGGATAGGGATGCCCTGACACAGGCGGTGATGCTTTCAATGGACGACTTCCATGAAGGCCTTCTCACGCAAAACAGAACATTATTGGAGCGGGCGCTGCTACAACCGGGCCTGTATCCGGGCGTCGAAAAGGCGGTAGATGGCACCGTGTTTTTTGTATCGCCAACGAAGAACGATATGACCGCTGCCATCGTGAATTGGGCGGAGCGATCCAATCCGGACGGCTTCAAGGATGCCACCTCCAGAGTTGAAGACATCGAGGTGTCAAAGCATGGTGTCGCGTCTCTGTTTGTCTATTTCACCGATCGGTCGCAGCCAGACAACGAGTGGCTTGACGCATTTACGCTCGTGAACGTCGATGGTCGTTGGAAGATCGCCGTGAAAGGGTTTGCTCCTCAGCCTAGCATCGCAGCTTCTATGCTGACGGCAAATGCCGGCGTATCTCCAAAGATGTCGCGCGCCAGCGAGTCCGCAGATCGGAAAGCGATCACGCGAGTCCTTGCTAACTATTGGGATGGAGTCAGAAACCAAGACAAGGACTTACTAGATCCCTTGTTCTCGGAAGCGTCAGGTGTGATCGGCGTTGAATACGGTGAAGACCGAACCGAGACACTGTGTTTCTACGGAGATGTCGACGCGGCAAAGAGTTACTGGACGACGCGAGAAAACGAGCCAGGTTTCGGGAAGTCGAAGAACGAAATCGAGTCGATTAACGTAAAGGGCCAGAGGATTGCTGTCGCTCACACACTGGTTGTCGATGGTTCCGAGAATGCCAGCCGGAGTTCGAAGGAGGTCGTTACGCTTGCCAAGGTTGACGGCAAATGGAGAATCCTCGCAGTTGTCTACGTTCCGCTAGGTCGCGCAATCGATGATTCCGACGGGGATTAACCCTAGTTAAGCATGATGCGCGCAGCTAAAGGAGGACAGTCAATCTCTTCGTGTGATGCATCCGGCTGATACTTCGAGGTTGCATAACTGGGATGCGTTCGATCTCCGTGCTTCGGCGATTGGAGCAGGTCGCATCAGGGTTGGGCGCAGTCACCCGATGGTGTTTGAACCGAACCGGCGCAGAAAGCGTAGCTAAATAGTGAGCTGTGTATTCGAGGCCCTCCTGAGCCTCGTTATTTTGCGTGCATCGCGCTTTTTCTTAAGAACCCGCTAATTTTTGCTAAATATGGTGATCGTAGATTGACTGCGAAGTAAAAGAGCGTGACCCTTTCTCTGGTATGAAGAGTGAAGTTGTTGTCAGCAACTTCCATAACTAATAACTAGAGGAGGTCTCCATGTCGGAGAACGTGAGGGGTGCGGACGTTGTTCGCGATGAGTTTTGCCGTCTGTCACCAGGCCGGTTTCAAAGGCTATTCGGCTGCCTGACAATTGCTGTTTGCTTGTTATCGTTTGGTATGTTGCAAGCGATTGCTGCCGAGCCCGAGCAGGGAGGTGTTGCGGTCGTTGTCTGGCAGGACGGGGCGGTTAGCGATGGTCCCGACCCGTTGACCAGCGAGTCCGAGTTTAGTGAGGGCTATCTTTGGCTAGTTTACGAGCCTCTTTTCCTCCGAGACGCCGATCTCAATCCAGTCCCTTACCTCGCTGAGAGTTGGGAGATCAATGAGGACGCAACGGTCTGGACGATCAACATACGTAAGGACGTGAGATTTCATGATGGAACGCCGCTTACGGCAGCCGACGCCGCCGCGACAATCCGGCGAATTCTCGACCCAAACTTGAAGGGGTCGACCCGCGCGGCCCTTGCTGCGGTCCTCGACGCCGATGGCGTTCAGGTCAAGGACGAGCACACTCTGGTCCTGAACTTGAAAAGCCCGTCAAGGCTCGTCTACATGGCGCTGTCAAACTTCGCCGCCGGTATCACTCCAGAAGGTTTCGACCCGAGTTCACCCGACGGTGTCATTGGGACCGGCCCCTTCAAGCACGTGTCGTTCAAGGCTACCGAAAGCTACGAGGTCGAGCGTAACGATGATTATTGGCAGGAAGGACTGCCATATCTTGATGGTGTCCGTGGCGTTACGATCGCGGATACGTTCGCCCGCGTGAACGCGGTGCTCAGTGGCCCTGCGAATTTAGCGACAGAGATCGTGGCAGACCAAGTGCCGTTGGTCGAATCAAGCGATGCCGCTGAATTGGAGAATGCGGGCATTATTGGCACGATGTTTATGGAGGCGAACGCTAACCTGGCACCGTTTGATAATCCCGATGTGATTGCTGCGATTAAGTTGGCGCTGGACCGGGAGCGAATTCTTGACTTGGTGTTCCAGGGGCGCGGTTCATTGGCTTATGATGCGCTTGTTCCGCAGAGTAGCCCGTTCTTTCCAGAGGAGTTGGCGGGCTGGACGCGCGATGTCGCCGCCGCGAAGGAACATCTCGCAAAGGCCGGTTACCCGGATGGGCTCGATATCGAGCTTTGGTCAATGGGAGGCAACGATCTTTATGCAGACTTCTCTGCCGTTGTTGCGGAATCGTTGGCTGATGCCGGCATTCGCGTGTCCATCCAGCAACATCCTGCGGAAACATACTGGGATCAGGTTTGGATGGTGAAGCCGTTCTTCATCACCACGTTTTCCTATCAACATCCGTCAGTCATGCTGGGCTGGTCGACGAACGATGGGCCGTACAACGGAGCCGAATGCTATGTCCCAGACTTCGATGAACTCTACCAGAAGGCATCGATTGCCGATGATCAAGAGCGCATCGAGATCTATAGGAAGATCCATAAGGACACGGCAGAAGTGTGCGCGCGTTTCGTTCCATTGTATCAGTATGGCTATCGAGCGGTGAAGGACATCGCCGGTTACGATATCGATTCCGCGCGCGATACCAAATTGTTCACGGAAGCATACCTGCACGAATAAGCCGGTTGATTGGGGCCACACAAACGAACGAATGGTGCCGGGTGTCTTTGGACGAGGCCGCTTCGAGCTTCAGAGAATACACTTGGCCCATTTGGTTCGGATGTCTCCTTCAATCGCGATCGAATGCGCGGTGTTGCTTCAACCATGGATAAGGCTAGCCTCTCGTGACTTCTGCCAGCGTGTTTACTGGACCGGGTGGCGACGTGAGTAGGAGGTTCGCCAAACCCTGGCGAGATTTGTTGAATGGGATGGCGGTACAGCGATGACCGGTAGATTTCGAATGCCACCAATCGTTTGGCGATTGTTCGTGAAGTTACTGGTCGGAGTGATGGCAATCGTTCTTCTGTCGATTCTGACGTTCGGTGCCACGAGTTTCCGGACACCGACCGAAGTGGCGAAGAGCGCTTTGGGACGATACGTGGACGAAGAGCAGATTCGGGCGTTTGTCGACAGAAATCAGTTGGATCGGCCCTTCATTGATCGGTACCTTGATTGGGCAGCTGATATGGTGCACGGCGACTTCGGCGTGTCTATCGTGACGAGTAGGCCGATCTCCGATGACTTGTATCCTGCTCTCGGAAACACGGCAATGCTCTCAGGGATGGCGGTTGCGATCTCTGTCCCAATAGCGCTCTTGTTGGGCATATGGGCCGCATCTTTCCGCGACAGAGTCAATCCCTACTACATCATAGTCGTCAGCTTTTTCTTGGCTATCCCGGACTTCGTGTACGCGATCATCTTAATCTACGTGTTGGCACTGGGTGCCGGGCTGTTCCCGCCGCAGAGTTCCCTCGATATGGCCTTCGGTGACGGCTTCGATAAGTTGCGGGCGACGGTGTTGCCGGCGCTTGCCTTGGCACTCACACTCATCCCTTATCTGACCAGGGTGACTCAATCTGCATTGTCCGAGATTTTTGCCACGCCGTACATTCAGTCTGCTTTTTTGCGGGGCCTAAAGTGGCGAACGATAATGTGGGATCACGCGTTGAGAAACGCGGCTTCTTCAATCCTCGTCGCGATTGGCATCAATCTGGTGATTTTCATGGGCGGGGTTCTCATCGTTGAGAACATATTCGGATACCCCGGTCTGGGATTCTTGATTATTCGTTCGCTAGGCGGAAGCGACATCGCGATGCTGCAGGCAGCTTCGGTCATCTTTGGCGCCATGTTCATTTCGATCAACATCCTAATCGAGATGGTCGGCAACTACTTCAACCCGAAACTGCGCGATGTGCGATGACAAGTGACATCGCAAAAGAAACGCCAGTCGATTCACTCGATCCATCGCCAGAGACGCTTGAGGCTGCTTCGCCGAAGCAAGGCGCGTTCAGCATTGTTCGGCAATCGGTCGAAGGGCGGGTCGGCGTCGTCATATTGGCGCTCGTCGTTTGTCTTGCAATTCTCGGCCCCGCATTCGCACCATTCTCTCCATACGAAATAGAAGTTGGTCCACGCCTTAGCCCGCCGAGCGATACGAATCTGCTGGGTACAGACCGCATCGGTCGCGATGTCTTCAGCCGATTCTTAAACGGCGGCCAGTCTCTCTTGATTGTGCCCATCGTCGCAGTGACCATCGCACTAATTGTCGGAGGATCCCTTGGGCTGTGCGCAGCATTCTACCGGGGTTTGCTAGAGACGCTTATCATGCGCGGCTTTGACGTGATGATGGCGTTACCACCGCTTGTTGTAACGCTGTTTATCGTTCTGACTTTCGGTACGAGCTTGCCGGTCTTGGTCTTGGCGGTCTCGTTCGGCTACTACGCGCAGTTCGGTAGGATTCTGCGCGGCGCGAGCCTGAATGCAATATCGAGTGACTATGTTCTGGCTGCCAAGGCGCGTGGAGAAGGGCACTTCTATGTGATCTTTCGAGAGGTTCTGCCTGGGACGTTGACCGTTGTTATCTCTGAGTATTCGTTACGCTTGTCGTCGGCGACGCTTGTCCTCGCCGGCTTGAATTTCCTTGGATTTGGTACGCAGCCGCCAGAACCAAACTGGGCTGTTATGGTCGGATCATCAATATCAACACTGCACGTTTCAATCTGGGGCGCGCTCAGCGCTGGCCTCACGATCGCGGCGCTCGCAATGTCGTACAACCTGATAGGCGAGTCGATCTCCATGTACAATTCCCGCGGCACGCGAGCAAATCGGATAGGATGCTGACGATGCCTGTGCTGACTGTTTCTGACCTGTCGATCGGCTATGTGACGGATCGGGGTGAGACCAATCGTGTTGTGAGAGACGTCAGTATCGAACTCATTCCTGGCCAGATTCTCGGACTCGTTGGAGAGAGTGGAAGCGGAAAGTCGACCTTAGCGATCGCTGCATCCGGCTATCGGACTAGGGGGATCAGGATCTTGAACGGTCAGTCGGTTCTCGAAACCACTGATCTTCTCAAACTAAGGAGGGAACGGCTTCAGTCAGTTTGGGGAAAGAAGATCTCCTTTGTACCGCAAAACTCCGGCACCGCGCTCAACCCCGCTATCACAGTCGGGCGGCAAATGACGCAGCCACTTAGACGTCACACGAAACTGTCGGCCAAAGGGGCCTACGACAGAGTTGTGGAGCTTTTGCAACTAGTCGGAATACCCAATCCCGAGCAAGCTTGGCGCCGATATCCGCATCAGTACAGTGGCGGGCAACAACAACGCATTGCACTGGCGCTTGCCGTTTCGTGCAGACCGAAGGTCCTCATACTTGACGAACCGACCAGTAGCTTGGACGTCATCACTCAAAGACACGTCAACAAACTAATCTGCGACTTCGTGAGCAAGTACGACATTGCTGGCCTGTACATTAGTCATGATCTCTCGGTTATCTCAAAAGTTGCTTACCGAGTGGGGGTCATGAGAAACGGACGGATTGTCGAATCTGGAATGGTTCGCGAGCTGTTTGACCAACCCAATCACGAGTACACACGAGAGCTTTTGGCGGCAGTTCCGACCATCCCCCAACGTGCAACGAAAGCGCACTTGAAACGCGGAAAGTCAACTCTGCGGGCGTCTTGTAGTGCAATCAACAAGGAGACTGACGCGCGCGAGAGGGATAACTTGTTGGACATCTGTAATGCGTCGATTCTGTACAAAGGTGCAGAAAAGGCGGCTGTGCAAGATGTCTCCTTTCAGGTCAGACCTGGCGAGATCGTCGGCATTGTCGGAGAAAGTGGTAGTGGCAAGTCTTCCTTGCTCAGAGCGATTGCCGGCCTTCACGATCTACATACGGGCGAATTGAGGTATAAGGGAGAAGCGATCCCATCTTCGATATCGAAACGCGACCGGGCTGTAAAAAGAGGAATACAGCTGGCGTTTCAGAATCCGGATGCTGTCTTAAACCCGCGTCATACTGTCTTTGAGATCTTGCAGCGCCCCATCCGGTTGCATCGTAACGATGTTCCCAAAGCGCAAGAGGTCGAAGTGATACTGCAATTGTTGCGGTCAATTCAGCTTCCAGAATCGATGCTCAAGAGATTTCCGCCTCAACTCTCAGGGGGGCAACGTCAACGAGTTGCGTTGGCGCGTGCTTTCGCGACACAGCCGGAGCTACTTCTTTGCGACGAAGTAACCTCCGCACTGGATGTAACCGTTCAAGCGAGAATAGTTCAGCTGATCAAGAACCTCTCAGAGCAATTCAGTTCCGCAGTGATTTTCGTTAGCCACGATATTGGGCTTGTTTCACAGATTGCGTCGCGGATCGTCGTCATGCAGTTCGGCGAGGTGACGGAGATAGGCTTCGCTGAGGACATTTTGTACGCGCCGCAACATCCGTACACGACCAGCCTGATAGATGCCGTTCCGAAGTCGTCGTTGCGATCGCAGATCTTGGAGTCCGCTCTCGTCGGTTAGTGCCGATTGACTTCCAACAGGACGAAGGAAACGAAAGATGGCGATCGGGGTCCTCGATGCGGATGAGCCTGTTGTTATCCTTGCACGGGCGTATGCCAAGGAAGAGACATACGAAGAGGTGTTGACGATGGCGAGATACTACGCCATCGAAACAAGGAAAGAGAGTGGTGTCCTTTACTATAACTTCTACCAAGATGTTGATGACAAACTCACGATGTATTTTCATGGTGTATATGGAAACATGAGTGTGTTGCAGCGCCACAGACTGAGCTGGCATCACAGATTGTGGGGCGAGTTGGAAGAGAGTGGAGCCCTGACCGACGTTTCGACAGTCTTTCTCAGGCAAGCCTGCCCTGAGTTATGTCTTCAGACGCAAACGAGCTAGTTCAGATGTGACGAGTGGCTAGGCGGTCAAGATGCGCTGCTTCATTAGGCACTAGGGCTTAGCCAGATTGCTTAAGCAACGCTGCGAGCATCGGATCATCCCGTAAGAATGCAAACTGCGGCAGGACGGCGAAATAGGCAGACCAGCTGCATCGGTTTTTGTGTGCCTCTTCAATCCAGTGCAGAGTGTTCTCACGATCTTGTATGCCGGCGTAGCATAGCGCTATCGCGTCCGCTGCCATGACTTCTGGCGACTCGCCGTCTTCCAGTCTCGATGCAATCCTCAGGCACGTTCTCTCATTTCCTAGCGCACCGTGAACGAAGCCAGTGGCTCCATGAAAGAATGAGTTCTGCGGAGAGAGTTCGACCGCGCGCTCACACTCCTCGACAGCATCACTTGCATGTCCCAATCCGAAGTAGACAAGACCCAGAAGGCAATGACCGAGTGGAAGATAAGGATCGAGCTCTAAAGATCGGACAAGACTTGTATGTGCGTTGTCGTGCTGTTCGGCAAGGTAGTACACCCAGCCAAGATTCTCTGATGCAACGGCGGATGCCGGATCCAGTTCCGTGCAACGGCAAGCCACTCTTACCGCATCGGTGAACTTGCCTTGGGCAGCCAGAAAGTCCGAATACCACTGGTGAGTAAGTGGACTGCACCGGTTTAGGCGCATTGCTTCCTCGAACTGAGATTCGGCGTCGCCCCACCGCCGTTCGAGAAAGGATACGAATGCGAGCGAGGTAACAGCTTCGGCAAGATCGTCCACGATCGACAGCGCGTGTTGTGCGTGACTGGTGGCCAGACTGAGCATCTCCCGCTGATTGCTACGAGAGTACATTGCTTTCATGCTGTAACAGTCGGAAAGACCCGCGTGGGCCATCGCGAAGTTTGGATCAAAGTCGATGGCAGCCCTGAACTCTCGAATAGCAGATTCGATGCTTTGGAGCGTGCGCCGATACCACATTGCGCGACCACGCAAGTAGGCCTGATAGGCAACTGAATTGCTAGGCCGCAAGCGCTCTATCCTGGCAGTCTCCTCATTGGTCAACGATCTCGACAGAACCGACACCACGCGCGTTGCGATCGTGTCCTCCAAGGTAATGATCCGATCTGGATCACAATCCCACTCGTCTGACCAATAGATCGAGCCGGTTTCAAGGTTATGGAAGTGAGCTTGAACGCGAAGGCGACCGAACTCTCTTTTGATGGAACCGGTGAGTAGAGAATCTGCCGACAGATTTCGAGCGACCGCTGTTGGTTCCAGATCTTCCACCGAACTCTTGTCAACATCGTCAAGCGGCAAAACGAGGATATGTGGAAGTTTCGAGATACGCGTGATTAATGCGTCGGTGAGGCCTGTCTCAAGATACCTCAGATTGCCCAGCTCGTGGCCCCGAAAGGACGCGATCGCGAGCCTCTCAGTCTGGACCGTCGACATGTCTCCATGCGAATTCAACTTGGCATTGGTCTGTTCGTGGCGGGTGTACTCGCCGACGAACCTGTAGCCGCGCCCCGGCAGGGTTACAATGTAGCGCTGATTGCCATGCCGATCGCCTAGCACGCCTCGCAAATGCGCCATCAACACGGTGAGATTGTTTTCTCCTACGGTTACGTTTGGCCAGACTGCCTCCATAATCTGTTCTTTTTCGACGAGACGACCGGCGTTTCGCAGGAGTACATCTAAGAGCTCAAAGCCCTTTGGCCTAAGTAAGACCGGCTCCCCATTTCGCAACAGAGAGTTCTTCCGCGGATCGAATTCGAACTCACCGAATCGATAAATCCAGTCGAGGAACTCATCCTCTCTTCCGTGTGACACGTCTAGGTCCGCTCAATTGAAGTGCCCGGATGATTCAAACCTTCAGTGTTGCTGCAACAAAGCAGCGTAGACCGTTAGCTGCTGCTATCTCCGCTTCGAATGAGCAGAAACAGCGAACCCGAGTCTGAATTATCATCATTCATGTAAGGATGCCTATAGGGCGGGTGCCCTAAACTTTGCTACATCTTCTAGCCGGCACATTGTGTGGCAATGAGACTCACATGTACCTTGAGGCAATTGGCCTTTTTTATGCGGGTATTCGGTAAAGGCAAGCAAGGTGTGTAACGATACAGCAGATCATAGCCGAGACATGTGTGGTTTGCTTAGCCCCGGAGATCTGCCGATGGATGATCAAACCACGTTGCGTTGCTTATGCATGAGTCATCCAGTCGAAGTCGTGGGATTGAATTCGTGAGTGTCAGGAGACGTACATGAACCGGTTGGATCTTGAGGGAAAAATTGCTGTCGTAACCGGCGGTGGATCAGGCATCGGGAAGGCGATCGTTCATCGATTTGTAGCGTCTGGGGCGAAGGTACATGTTTGGGACGTCAAGCAAGCCGCCATAGACGAACTTGGTAAATGCGATGACCTTAGGGGCAGTGTCTCTGGTTCCGTTGTCGATGTAAGGCGGTTGTGTTCCGTGCACGATGCCGCGACACAGCATGACCGGATAGACATCCTAGTAAACTCGGCAGGTGTCTCAACAGCGGAGGGACCAACCTGGGAGTGCGCCGAAGAAAACTGGAACCTTGAGATAGACGTCAATCTCAATGGAGTGTTTCGGTGTTGTCGCGAGGTAGCGCCAATCATGATCCGAAACGGATATGGTCGGATCATCAACATTGCTTCTGTCGCTGGGAAGGATGGCAATCCGTTTCAAAGTGCCTACGGCGCGTCTAAGGCGGGCGTTATCGCGTTAACAAAAGCGCTTGGTGTCGAATTGGCAATGACGGGTGTGATCGTCAACTGCGTAACACCAGGACTGACCAATACGACAATGGGCAGCAAGTCGATGCAGAAGACTGACATTGCCCAGGCCATGAAAAATGTGCCTATGGGACGTGTAGGCGAGCCCGAAGAGATCGCGGCTTTGGTGGGGTGGCTTTCAAGTTCAGACTGTTCATACTCGACCGGCGCTGCCTTCGACATTACCGGCGGCAGATCGATTTTCTAGGCGGTCCAGCCCAAGCCGGACCCGGCGCGACACAGCGCATTTTCGCTGCGTTGGCACAAGCAGAACCTGCGTGCTTGATTGACAATCTATCGGTCGAATTGCGCGGCGACTTGGTCGCTGGCCAATGTCGCTACATCGCTTAAGTCCGCGCTCGAAAAGGTCATTACACGCTGGCGTTGGACACTGTCTTAGAGTGGATCGCGGGTAGTGATTTGCCCAAGCGATGACAAGCGCGACTTGGTTACGAAGTCGAGCGAGCGACTCCCTCGCCTCTCTTTGTATTGTCAAGAACTGACAGCTGAGAGCGTTCAATTGGCGAGAGCAGCTTTGAGAAACGGACGACCAGATTAGAGACTGGTGCCGTGGACCGCATGAGTATCCCCAGCGTTGTCCCGGCTGTTTAGCGCGACTTTGTGACGTCTATGAACTTGTGCGCGAAGTTTAGCAATATTTCACTTATGTCCTTCGGGTTCTTATGCACCTAATTGAATCGCAGAATCAAACTGAAGTGACTTCGAATTGCTGCTGGCTTTGTCAGTAGAAGGGGGAGTACCAAATGATACCCGAGAGAAAAGTACTGATTTGTAAGAGAGCACCGCAGCCTCGCGCCGCGTTTGGTGAACATACTCATGCTGTGATCGCCTATCCTCTCGTTTTCACTGCAGGGCAGCTGCCAATCGATCAAGAAACCGGGATTCCGCTTGAGTCAAAAGATCCTGAACTTCTATCACGTACGGTCTTATCGCGGATTTCGGCAATCCTCGAGGATGCTGGCAGTGGTATGGATCGCTTGGTGAAAGTACGTACCTTGTTCGTCGATATGAATATGATGGATACCTTCAACGAAGTTTATGCGACGTACGTCCCCGTCAATCCTGCCAGAGCGGTTGCCGGTGTGTCTGAGTTGCCGTACGGGTGCCTAATCCAAATGGACGCAATTGCTCTCCTCAACGAGTAGGCGCGGTGCTCTGTACCGATTCTTCACACACTCAAACCGATATGAAGACGCGACGCGAAGTAGATTAGCGTTGCGGTGATTGAGGCACGAACATTTTGAACAGGACAAATAGAAGAAACACCCGTCGATGGCGTGAGTGGAATGACCTAGCTAAGGGTCCACTTTCACAAGCAATGCTTGGTTGCGATCCGTTGTGGTGGAGTTCGTCGACCTAGTCGACCTTGTCTGATGCTTTTTAACTAGGCGAGAGTGTCGGCACATCCAGTTGGACTAAGGTACGAGTAAGCTTGGCGGACTCTGTTGGCTGAAGTTCCTTGCTAAGAACGCCGTGAGGTATCTTCTACACAAGCAGCAGTCAGAGCGCATACAGGACCATGAGAAACCGCTCTAGCGCGGGAGTGCATAAAGACCTATCCCATCAGCTTGCAGATCGATTGGGACCGAAAGGATGGCTTACATCTGATCTTGATCGTTATGAAACGGATTGGTCACGACGATTCACCCAGAGGTCGTTGGGCGTCGCCGCACCAGATTGTACAGATGATGTCGTTTCTGTTCTGCGTCTTGCCAGTCAAGCGGGTGTCCCTGTTACACCTCAGGGCGGGAACACCGGACTGTGCGGCGCTAGCGTCCCGATCCAGCCAAACTCAATCATTCTGTCGCTTCTGCGCATGAACCGGATTACGAAGATTGATCCGCTGGAAATGACCATATCTGCGCAGGCCGGCGTTGTACTCGGCGACCTGCATAAAGCGGTCGCGGCAGAGAACATGATGTTCCCGATGCACTTGGGCTCCGAGGGAACAGCCCAAATTGGTGGCCTTATCAACACCAATGCAGGGGGAAGCCATGCAATGCGATACGGCATGATGCAAGACCTAGTCCTAGGTCTGGAGGTGGTGCTTCCCAATGGATCACTTTGGCATGGTATGCGTGCATTTGTGAAGGACAACAGTGGCTATCAACTCCGCAAGCTATTTTGCGGTGCCGAAGGAACTCTTGGAATTGTAACGAACGCGGTCTTGCGTTTGTTTCCAAAGGTCGTCGACAGCTCAACAGCGCTCCTGGCTATCTCAGACTTGGACCGAGCGATCTCTTTGGCGTCGAAGCTTCGCGCTTCTCTTGGTCCCTTCGTTTCGTCAGTCGAGTTCTTTAGCGACACTGGACTTGGTTTTGTCCTTAAGCACGTGGATGCTGCATCATTTCCTCTGACGGTCCGATCAAATTATTATCTACTCGTTGAACTGACGTCCTCAGCAGAATCCATTGATACAAGGGATATGATGGTGTCAGTGCTAAGTGCGGCACACGAGCGCAATGCACTCGAGGACGGTGTTATTGCAGCGAACGAAGGGCAGCGCCAATCCCTTTGGCGACTCAGAGAAGAGATGCCTGAGGGGCAACGACGCGAGGGTGCGCAGCTTAAGCATGACATCTCGCTGCCCCTCGCAAAGATCTCAGAGTTTCTACTTGAGGCCGAGAGAAGTCTTCATGAGCTCTTGCCTGGTGTACGGGTGAATGCCTTCGGGCATTTGTGTGACGGCAACATACACTTCAACCTATCGCCACCGGTCGAATCGGACGACTTCAGTTGTTGCGATCGTGACATCTCCGATACAGTTCATTCTCTCGTCGAGCAGATGGGCGGTTCTTTCGCCGCAGAACATGGCCTTGGTCGCACAAAGCGAGACACAGCTGATCGTTTGCGCAGCGATGTCGAGCGGAACTTGATGCGTTCCATCAAGTGCGCAGTTGATCCCAGCAACACCCTGAATCCGGGAGTTCTCGTCGCGCGGTAGAGAGCTTGCTTGTAGGTCGCGCGGGCCATCTAGGAAACCGAATTCCTATTTTTTGCTAATAGTCGATGTTGGTCGTCGCAGTGCAAACCCAAACTGTTTCACGTGTGATACCGTATCGGGCGAATGGAGACTGCTCGCGCATTGAGCCCGCGTCTCTACATTGACATGGAAGTGAGAAATGCTGTCCGAAAATGTAGCTCATCGTGCAGACACAATTGATGATACCCCTTACTTCACGGAGGAAGATTCCGTAGAGAGTTTTGTCAATAGACTGAACTGCAATGACGAACGGCTTGCAGAAGTGTTGGAGAGTTTGGTGAAACACCTCCACGCCTTCATCAAGGATGTAGAGCCTACGGTTGAAGAGTGGATGACGGGGATCAAGTTCCTGACAGAGACTGGTCAGATGTGCAATGAGTGGCGTCAGGAGTACATTTTGTTGTCGGATGTTTTAGCCGTTTCTATGCTGGTGGATGCCATCAATCACCGAAAGCCGACTGGAGCAACAGAATCGACAGTTCTTGGCCCATTCTATCTGGAAGACACGCCGGACTATGAGAATGGCGCAAACATTTGCTTAGATGGCAAAGGAGAGCCATTGGTTGTTTCCGGGCGAGTAAGTGACCAGAATGGTCAGATCATTGAAGGCGCGATGATTGAAGTTTGGCAGGCCAATGCCGAAGGGTTTTATGATGTCCAACAGCCGGACCTCCAGCCGGCGTGCAATCTCCGAGGAAGGTTCAGGTCAGATTCGGATGGCCGCTACTGGTTCCGGTCGATAAAGCCAAGACATTATCCGATTCCAGACGATGGTCCGGCTGGGAGGTTGTTAGGTCTCATGGGCAGGCATCCTTACCGACCCGCCCATATCCACGCGATAATTAGCGCGGATGGTTATGACTCAGTTACGACGCATTTGTACTTTCCCGATTGCCCTTACATCAACAGTGACACCGTCTTCGGCGTAAAGGAAAGCCGCATTATTGCGTTTGATTTGATTGAAGACGAACGACAGGCTGAGAAGATGGGTGTTGAAGCGCCATTTTGGTTCATGCAGGCTGACTTTGTCATCGTACGAAAATGAAACTTGGATAAACTGGTATCGATCCGGCCGTGGCGCAGATTGATCGGAAGAAAAGGTCGTAGATCGTAGGCGCCGGCACCGCCCACGATCTCCACTAAAGCCCTACTCTACAGCTGATCACTCTGTAGCGAACGAGGGCCGTCTTCGAACCCGCGCGCGCCAGTTCCCGAAAGCGTTCAGCGAGAGGTCGTGGGCCTCGCAATACTCCCGCTGATTCAGGTCATCACACTCCACGCCTCGTGATGCGCCCGCCAGAACGCCTCGCCATAGCGAGCCCGCGGCCCAACATCGTCCGTCACATCGATCTCCTCTCGTTCAAAAACGACAAGGAGAACAGTTCAGATCAACCCGGCTCCCGCCAAGTGTGCGTTCCCTGCACGCTTACGATGTTTCCCAGATCCATCTGACAATTTCCCTGTTCGATGGAAAAACTTCCCTGTTCCGTTGCGTAGGGAATTCACTGCTAACGTTTTGAAGTAACTGCGAGAAACTGGTCACGAACGCCACGCTTTGGTCAAAAGACGCGAAGTTTCCCTGTATTTTCCCTGATAACAGGGAAATCACCGCAGAGACGGGTTCGCAGCTGACTGCCCGCACCGCCAGTCTCCGGCTACGAAACGAAGCGCCGCTTTGCAGGGCCATGTGTGGCGTCCGAGACCGCCCGGCTTCTGCGCATTCTAGCGCGGCCGCTGATCTGGCAACCTCAGAGGAGAGAGCGGAGTCGCCGTGCTTATGGTCGGTCCTGCCCGACATTCTCCGACAGGCCCCTTTCATGGGGGACTTTGAGACGTTGACGATGGTGGATTGGATCGATCGGCTAACAGTTTTGGCCGGTTTTCAGACTGCAAACCCCAGCAGACGTCGTTGCTCGTCCCAGTCGAGTGGCGGGTCCGTCCTGATGAGTTGCTCGGCTGTTAGTATCGACGGTTGCCGGCCTTCGAGGATCGCCTCAATTATGTCGGGGGCGAGGAAGGCAAGCCTGAGATGCTGGCCGATGTGACGCTCCCGATCACCCTCACGGCGTGACAGCTCTCTGATTGATGCGACCTTTCCGGACAGAAGGAGGTCAAGCCAGCGATGGGCCTGCGCCACGGCCTTCATGAGCTCGGGGTCCGGGCTGGTGCGCGGTTCGACATCGTTACCGAGCAAGAGCTTGAGTTCTCTACCTCGCCGCGTGAGGCGAACCGGCAAAGACACGACTATCGGTGGCTCCTGATCCTGGTGTTCGGACCTGTTCGCAAGAAGACTCGCGGCCCCGTGGCGAACGGCTTCGACTATGGCGGAGGGATGCACCTGAATCTCAACGCTCTCATGGTCCACAACGATGCGCGACAATAGGCGATTAAGAATGATGCGCTGGTCGTGCTGAACGTGCTCGTCCCATCCATCGGCGAGGCTCCCTAGATGGCTGTACGCTGCCTCGGTACCGGCAAACGATGGGTCATGAGTCTTGAAGACGTCGTAAAGCTTGTCTCGGTCTAGCAGAAAGCGCTTGATCTCGCTGACAACAAGCTGCTCGATTTCATAAGCCGGGATACGCCAAGTCTGATCAGTCGCTTTGACGCGGGCTCCATTGATGGTGTGACTTGAGACATAGTAACGGTAGCGCTTGCCGTTCTTGGTGGCATGGGCAGGTGTAAGCCGACGGTCTGCATCATCATAGACCAGCCCCTTCAGCAGACTGACCTCCTTCGTTGAGGTGCCGTTGTATCGTTCGCGCCTTTGCTTCTCAAGCGCGGTCTGGACCCGATCCCAGAGTTCACGATCAATGATACCATCGTGCTCGCCTGGGTAGACGCTGCCGTTGTGTGCGACCTCGCCGACGTAGAGGTGATTACCCAACATTCGGTGTAGGGCGGAGCGCCCGAATGGTTCACCACCTGACCGGCGGCCTGCTTTGCTCACGTAGATTTTCAAGGTGATATCTTGGCGTACGACGTCGGTATGTAGGCGATTGATGGCGCGCACCTCAAGGTAACGCCTGAAGATCCACCGCACTGACTTGGCTTCGTCTGGGTTGATGACCAGTTTGCGATCGACGACGTCAAAGCCAAGTGGTGGCCTTCCGCCCATCCACATACCTTTCTTCTTCGACGCCTTGATCTTGTCCCTTATGCGCTCGCCGGTGACCTCACGCTCGAACTGGGCGAAAGACAGCAGCACGTTGAGGGTCAACCGTCCCATGGACGTCGTTGTGTTGAACTGCTGGGTGACCGAGACGAAAGATACTTCGTGGCGGTCGAAGATTTCGATCATCTTGGCAAAGTCCGAAAGAGAGCGTGTCAGGCGGTCGACCTTGTAGACCACAACGACGTTGATCGTGCCGGCCTCGATGTCTGATAGCAGCCGCCTCAGGGCCGGTCGTTCCATCGTCGCGCCCGAGATGCCACCATCGTCATAGCGGTCGGGCAGAACTGCCCAGCCCTCGTGTCGTTGGCTGCTAACGAATGCCTCACCTGCCTCACGCTGGGCGTCGAGCGAGTTGAACGCTTGATCAAGGCCCTCTTCGGAGGATTTTCGGGTGTAGATGGCACATGTTGCCTTGGGACGTTTCGTGGCCATCGGGTACCCTCTATGCGCCATTGGCAGGCTGTTTGATGCCGAAGAATGTCCAGCCGTTCCACCGAGTGCCAGTGATCGCCCGCGCCACCGCAGAGAGCGATCGGTAGCGTTCGCCGTCGAGCACAAATCCGTCCTCGGCAACGCTCACCTCATAGGTCCGGCCTTGCCATGTGCGGAGCAATCGTGTTCCTGGCCTGATAGGAGTTCGCGACCGTCGATCAGTGGCTGCAACTGTGTCACCGATCGCGATTTGACGAAGTTCACGTCGGACGGATGGTCCGAGCCCGCCGTGCTCGATCTCTTGAATTCGGTACGCGAGGCAGTACCGAAGAAACTGGCGACTGGCATTAAGTGGTGGTTTGCGGTCATGGAACTGTTGCCATAGATCCAGTAGCGCCTCCCGGTCGAGGCGAGAAAGCGTGGAGACTTCGACCTGTGGCACTCGCTTCACTTTGCGACCTGGGCGATACGGTAGCGGCGTATGCCCTTAGCATCGGCTTCACTAGTGACGGCCAGCCGCATCCGCTTCTTCAACGTGCCCGACAGGAACCCGCGGACGCTGTGTGCCTGCCAACCGGTTGCCTTCTGCAGGTCGGCGATGGTAGCGCCATTCTTGCGACGCAGCAGCTTGATGACCTTGTCTGTTTTGGTCTCGACGGCGTCAGATACTGATTGATTCCGCGAGGTGGCGGCCTTTTTGGTGGTCGCAGATGACATGGTTAGATCCTCTTAAGTGATGCGCTGGTCGGATACCGGCGCTGTCACCTGATGGAGCCCTGCCGGCGTCACCGGGCAGGGCGCTAAGAAGAGGAAGATCGCGTTCAGCTAGACCATGCACGCTTGCTTTGCGGTGGAAGTCCAGTCACGTTGCGATTGCGATGTCATGGTTGTTCGGCGGCCTCATCGGAGGTGTGTTCGACCAGATCGCCGATGACCTCACCCAATACCTGAAGGTCGTGCGCGGCCGACAGAATGCGGTGCAGCGCCGCTTGATAGTGCGCCACGCTCGCATCGTGGGCCTGACCATCGCACGACGCTTCATGCGCCGCTTCGGCAAACGATGTTGCCGTCGCGAACAGTCGCGTGACGATCTCGCGCTGATCCAGGCCCATGGTGGCACTCCTTTATGTGGCCACCAATGACGCTTGCTTTGCCCGGGAAGTCCAGCACGTTCCGGATCAGCGACGCTGACCCGGAACGTGACCCTGGCGGAGCGCCTTAGCCTGCCTTCTTCTTTTCGTCCTCCTCCTTCAAGCGTAGGTATTCGCTGTAATCCGCGGTCCCGTAGGCGGTCATCTCGCGGTCTACTCTGGCGTTTTTGGCTTCCTCTCTAGCGATCCAGTCCTTCACGGGGATCGCCTCAGGTGAGATCATATAGCCGCCTTGCTTATCGATCTCTCGGTTGCCGTAGCGGCTCAGCACGTCATCGACAAAACGACTCGCCGTCAGATCACTCGCCATCGCACGGTTGCGGAGCGTGACCAGCACAAGCTCAAGCGTCGACAGCCGGGACGGTAGGCCTTCAATGCCGACATCGTGTAGCTCGTTGGCGATCTCTTGGACGATCGCCTTGTGCCCCTTGGCGCCCTTGGGCCGGCCCTTCCCGTTGCCTGACTGTCCTTTCTTGAACCGGGTCGCTTTTGGGGGCTTCCTATAACCGCCACTGTCGTCGTTGCCCTCCGGCGTTGGCGGGTCATCCTCTTTTCGGTGGTTAGTCATAGCTCACCCCGCTTCCTCAGTTCAGCTTCAAGGGATTTGGTCAGGCCGGTTCGCTCGCCCGGCCACGGCGGTGGCCCGTAGCGTTCAAGCATGGCCAGAAACTCGTCCATCTCCCAGCCCTTCGGCAACGTGAGGATGTTGCTGAACAAGGGTTTCTTGTGGTTGAGGGCGTCATACTTCACGCACAGCTTAACGAACTCGATCGCTGACTTGGTATGGGCGTCCTTGATAGCCCGGCGCGCGAGGTTCCTTACCCGCGCTTCAAAGGCCGACATCGTCTCTGTCGTACCGCCTTTACTAACAGTCACCGGCCCATCGAGGATGGCGGCAACATCGATGGGGCTGCGCTTGGTGTTTGGTGGCCTGCCGCTGGGGTTGCCGGATTTCCCCTTTCTGAACTGGTATTCCTTCGGCGGCTTTCCGCGACCGACCTCATAGTTCTTGCTCATCGGCCGCCTCCTCGGGTTCCTGGGCGCGTTCGGCCCTGATCTCATCGAAGGTACGACCGGTCTCGGCGTGAACGGCGTTAAGGCCGGCGACCTTGGCGAGGCGTTTGATGGTGACATCGCAATAGCCGGGATCGATCTCGATGCCGTAGCCGCGCCGGCCGGTCCGGGCCGCGGCGATAAGCGTCGTGCCGCTGCCCGTAAAGGCGTCAAGAACAATGTCACGGCGCCGCGAGCAATCAAGGATTGCGTCGGCGACAAGGCCGACGGGCTTCACCGTCGGGTGCATGGCGAGATCTTCCTGCCGATTGGCGCCTAACGCGTTGGCGCCGGGATAGGTCCAGACGTTTGTCCGTGATCGTCCGTGCCGGCCGAGCTCGACATTATTGATATGCGGGGCCGTGCCGTTCTTAAACACGAAGACAAGCTCGTGCTGGGACCGATAGAGCGACCCCATGCCGCCGTTGGTCTTCGCCCATACGCAGAGATTTTTGAGTTCGGTATAGACTTTGGCCCCGGCGGTCAGGACCTCCCCGAGGTGACGCCAGTCTATACAGATAAAATGGACCGACCCGTCGGCGCTGGCGCCGACCAGGTTGGCAAATACGGTCGCCAAAAAGCCCTCGAACTCGGTGCTCGACATCTCGCCTGATGCCATGGCGAACTCGCGGTGCTTAACCTTGCCGAGGCCGCTGACATGACCGTCGATCGGTACGTTATAGGGCGGATCGGTAAAGATAATCTGCGCCTTATCGCCGTCGAGAAGGCGCGCATACGTAACGGGATCGGTCGCGTCTCCGCAAATGAGCCGGTGCTTACCGCCGATAGTCCAGATGTCGCCCGGCCGTGTGACGTTCGGACCGGCTTCGGGTTCAGGTATGACATCCGCGGGGTCATCGACCTCTTCGTCCTCAGCACCGAGATCGCCGATCAGGATATCGATCTCGGCCATCTCGAAGCCGGTGATGGTCGGGTCGATTTCGATATCGAGATCGGAGAGATAGCCGAGCTCGATACCCAGCAGATCGTCGTCCCAGCCGGCGTTCAGCGCGAGCTTATTGTCGGCAATAACGTAGGCGCGGATCTGGTCTGGGGTCAGATCCTCGATACGGATTGTTGGTACCTTTTTAATGTCGAGCAGCTTGGCGGCCTCGGCACGGCCGTGGCCGGCGACGATGACGTTGTCGTTATCGATGAGGACCGGGTTCACAAAGCCGAACTCTTCGATACTCGCAGCGAGCTGCTGGATCTGTTTGTCGCTATGGGTTCGCGGGTTGGTTGCCCGCGACCGCAGCGACGTGAGGTTGCGATAGCAAAGTGAGAGGTTGTCCATGGATACGGACTCCTGTGAGCTAAGGAGCCGCGTCCGAAAAACTTAAGGCGCGACCCCTTGATGGTTACCATCGCGCCTTCCGCCACGCGGTTGGCACGAACCCATCAGGCGTCACGCCCTCACTTTGAGCCTACATCCCCGCCGTATCGGATCACCCTAGATGCCACCGGCACCCCGGCAGGGTCTCAACTCAGGTAAATGTAATATGGTTCAAAGGCCGATCATTTTCAAGCCCTGAGATAATCGTAAGTCTTTGAGACAAAAGACAACTCTGCGGGTTCGGGGATCCCTTGGCAGGTCCGGTTTTGAGGCAAAGTCGGTCAGTCTCTTTAATCTTGGCGCTTGTGCGCGCTGACGTCCGTCAGCCGACCTTTTGGATCAGCCAATTGAACAGCCCAGCATCCAGGGCGAGCTCAGAGAGATGCTCAGGCCCGACCAATGTTACCCGGGCATCGTCGACCGTGAGGGGTTCGGATGCAGTGTGATAGGCGTAGAACATTCGGGCGCCGGGGACTTCGTCCATTCGCTCAATGTAGTCATTGAGTTGGCTCTGTCCGGTTGCCGACTTCACCTGAACAAACGCGTGCTCACCGGTGCTGGGGAGTTCAAGTTCGATGTCGACGGTCTTTTGGGCGCCGCCGGCCTCACCGATCCGGCGCCAGCCGCTTTGGGCAAAGATAAGGTCAACCAGAATCTCGAAGTCCCGCCAGGTTAGGTGCGTGATCAAAGACTCGATCGCGGCAAGGCTTGTCGCCCTGGCGGCCTTAGCCTGTGCGACGACCGGCAAATCCTCATCGTTGATTTTCGCGATCAGATAGTTAACGGCGTCGACATCGCATATTGTTCCCTGGTAGGCAGCGGTTTTGGTTAGTTTGCCGCTGAGTTCTCGCTGGCGTAACGGCACGCCGTCGAGACTTGCGCTGTGCCAACCATCTTCAGTCCGGCGAAGTCGGCTGCCTTGTGAAGCGCCATCCCGACCCAGGCCCAAGAACTCCACCCCGAGTTTGGCTCGGCACCACCACAGCAGACCTTTGTAAAAGGTGATCCACACGGTATCCGCTGGGGCATGATAGAAGTCGAGGACTTGGCGGGCATGGTCTGATGCGGTTCCCGCCGTGTGGCCAAGGTCGGCATAGATCTTCCGGATGCCCGCCCGGTCGCTGGCGAGCGCCATCTCATGAGGCACGTCGTCGTAGGCAAGCCGCAGCGTACCGTCGTCAATGCACAGCTCGTTCCACGCGCCGGCTTCGCCGAGTTTGATGAACTTCGCCGATGAGGCCTCGATAGGCGGCTGCTGCGATGTCGGCGCCATTTGCATAGCCCAAGACACGCTTGCTTGGCCAAGGAAGTCAACGAAAATGAGACTCATAGTCTGTAGATCAAAAGTCTGCAGTCCCGCCTGCTTCGGCCCATGGATATCCGCAAGCAGGTCGGGCTCAATGTGCGCCGATACCGGGAGACGAAGGGCTGGTCCCAGGAAGAACTGGCCTTCGAATGCGGCCTACATCGGACCTATATCAGTGGAATTGAGAGGGGCGTGCGTAATCCCACGGTCACGTCGCTGGAGAGGATTGCCCAAACGCTTGAAGTTGAGCCCTTTGAGTTGCTGAAGTGATTGCCGCATTTATGAGATGGCCAGGGTGGGGGTCTGCTGGGCACGCCTGCTTTTCGAGTTTCTTTGCAGCGGTATGCCGTCGTAACTATACACTTTACATAACAATTATGATGATTCTGAAGCTGTGTAGAGAGCGGCTAGCCTTCATCTCCGTTCAAGATTCAAAGCCCCAGCCTGCAGGTTGAGATCTGCCAGCAGCGAGATCTTTTCCTCTGTTTCTGACACGCCCTTCGAAAGCCAAGCAAAACCAGCAAACTACCTGTCGGTTGTCTCCCGCCAATTGGACAATTCAGCATGTCTGACCTTGGTTCAGAGCTTGATGGAGATTGAGAAGTTAGGGTCCGGCATGGCCCGCCACCCAGAACTCGCATGCATTTGAACATGGCAGGTAAACCGAGCAATCGAGCTCAGTAGGTCCAATCCTCGTGAGCCAAGGGTTCGCGATTTAGTTCATCACGAAGGTTTCTCCAAAGAGGCAGGTATCGGTCCATCCGACGGTGAAAATCGTCGTTGTGATGGCGAACATAAAGGTGAACGAGCTCATGGACGATGATGTACTGAAGACAGCCTATCGGTTTCTTGAAGAGCTCGAGGTTCAGCCAAATGCGACGAGCTTCGGCATTGCAGCTTCCCCATTTAGTTTTCATTCGCCGGATTCCCCAGTCCGGTCGCCGAAGTTCCATGCGATACGCCGCATCGGAGATGATCGGTTCAGCGAGGCGGCGGAGCTCGCGTCTTTGCCAGTTTTGGAAGTACCGTTCGCGCTCATCATGCGCGCTGTTCACCGGGATCTGATAGTCAAGCCATCCGGATTTGCTAAACGAAACTTTCGGAGTTCGCCTGCCCTCAATCACGTTCAATCTGTAGCGACGCCCCTGCACGAAATGTGTTTCACCAGACACATACTCGCGCTGCGACTCGCGTGCCTGCTTCTCAAATTCCTTGCGTTTCGCCTTAATCCAGTTGAGCCGAGTGACCACAGCTAACCGAATAGCATCATCGCTCATCGCTTCAGGCGCGGACACACGAACACGACCATCCGGCGGGTAAACGCCGAGATGTAGGTTTTTGATCGCTTTCCTCCGAACCGAAACATCTAGTTCAGACACGTGAAGCTTTGCGCCTTTAGTAGCCATCCTGATTCACCACGACGCCGAAGATAAGGTTGAGTCGATCTGTATCAGGTATGAGCGCCTCGATGGCATTGCGGACTTCGCGTTCCTTTATCCGGTTTCCACGCCAGCCATCTTTGCGAACACGCCTGACAGCTTCATCGATCAAAAGCGCCAACGCCTCATCACGTTCGAGGTTGTCGTAGAGCGCACGTAGTGCGGGACGGTTAATCGAAAGTGGGTAGCCGGAGCTGGGCGGCTCAGCGGAGTCCGCCGCGAGTTTCGCTATCTTCTTCAGATACTCTTCATAGGCCATCGCCCCGCGCCGGCGCTGTTCGATCAACTCGTCGAGTAGGTCGGACATAGCTTCGTAGTATTTCGGGTTAGCAGCTTGCTCGTCGATGATGAGCTTGCGAACGTTGTTTTCGATGGTCTCCGCTGCAGCTTCCTTGTCGCCACGAATACCCTCGGGCAAGTCTTCAATCGCATCCGCGCCCTTTTTCACGATCAGCTCGATTAGTGTCAGATCTTCGAAGGCGGACAAGGTCGTGCTTTCTTCGGCGCGGATATAGGTATCGATGAGATGTCGCATAGCTGGCTCATAAAGCTTGAGATCGACATGATCACCGCTTGCAAGCTTGATCTCATTGCGGAGGGCCTCGAAGCGCGTGACTTCGGATTTGATCGCCTCGGCCTCCGCGCCCGTGTACCCAGCTTCAGCCATGTCGGCGGCGATGTTCGCGTAGGCACGCAGAAGTGAAGCAGCCAGCTTGTAGAACGTTAGACGCTTCGGCTCGTTCTCCTTGATCTGCGTTTTGTCGGTTGTGTCATTGCCGCAAAAAAAGCGTTGGAACTGCAATTGTCCGCGCGGCAGTTCCACTGGCTCGCACAGCGCATGGATCTGTTCGAGTACTTCTTCCAGCCTATCTCGCGCCTTCTCCACGCGGTTGGAGAGAAGCCCTTCGACATCTTCCTTGTCGTAGGCCTCAAAGGCGCCAGATGTATAGTCCTCGATCGCCCCTTCTAGGCTTCGGAACAGATCTTTGTAGTCGATGATGTAGCCGTACTCCTTATCGTCGTCATCAAGACGATTGACCCGGCAGATTGCCTGGAACAGGCCATGGTTATGCATTGTCTTGTCGATGTAGAGATAAGTCGCAGACGGCGCATCGAAGCCAGTGAGCAGCTTGTCAACGACGATTAAGAGCCGCATCTGCCCTGGTTCATCGACGAACTTTTTCTTAGCTTGCTTCTCGAATTCCTCGGCCTTGCCGACCGCCTCGTCCTCCGGCGCGTTGAACCATTGCGCCAGCATTTGCCGATAGGTCTTAAACTGTTCCAAACGTTCGGTGTCGCCTTCGCCGGTTGTCTCACCTTTTACCTTCTCCGCGGTCGGACGGTAGGAGGTGACAATGGCGCACTTCTCCGCGAGTTCCGTCTTCTGGAACAGGTCGTACAGTTTGCAGGCGTTGCGTATGCTATCTGACACGAGAATAGCGTTGCCTCGACCATTGGCGAGACGGTCCTTCGTGCCCACGTCGAACATGATATCGGCGACGATCCGCTCCAGTCGCGACTGGCTGGAGAGCACTTTCTGCATCGTGCCCCAGCGCTGCTTGAGCTGAGCACGGGCGAGATCAGTGAGACCGCGTGTCTTCGCCTCGAACCACTGATCCACTTTTTGCGGCGAAGTGAGCGACTGGTCGATATCGCGGGCCTCATAGCGCAGATCGAGCACGACGCCGTCCTCGACTGCTTCATCGAACTTGTAGGTGTGGATGTAGGTCCCGAAGACTTCGATACTGGTCTGTTTGTCGTCCTTCAGAAGCGGCGTTCCGGTGAAGCCGATGAACATGGCACCAGGCAACAGCTTCTTCATCGCCGCATGCAGTTTGCCTGACTGGGTGCGGTGGCATTCATCGATAAAAACGAAGAGATTGCCCTTTGACGAGAAATCGCGCGGCAGGTTGCGAGTCAGTTCATCGACATACGAGTCGACATCGGGATCGGCGTCGTCCTTGCCGCCGAATTTATGGACTAGGGAGCATAACAACCAGGGCACCGTGTCGTTCAGTCGCCCAATCAGATCCCCGCCAGAACTGGTTCGATGGATGTTCTCGCCGACGCCGGCAAAGACCTTTTCGATCTGTTCGTCCAGTTCGGTTCGGTCGGTGATGATCAGCACCCGGGCGTCGTTCTGGTTCTCGCGGATCCATTTTGCGAGCCAGACCATAGTGAGGCTCTTGCCCGAGCCCTGCGTGTGCCAGATGATCCCGTCCTCGCCCTCGGCGATCCGCTTCTGTGCGGCCTTCACCCCGAAGTACTGATTATGACGGGGCAACTTCTTGAAGCCCGCATCGAAGACGATGAAATCGTGTATCAGCTCAAGCAGTCGCTCTTTATTGCACATGCGAGCAAGTGCGCAGTCGAGGGCCGACTCGCTTTCGGCGCAAGGTGCCTGCGGCAGATACTTCTTCTCACGCGGGTCGCGGGCAATCTCATAGTCGGGGTTCTCTTCCCTCCAGGTGAGATAGAATTTCTCCGGCGTCTCGATTGTGCCGTAGCGCAAGCCCTCGGTGTCGTTGCCGGCCATGACGAGCTGCATGGTCGTGAAGAAAGGTCGGATGAAGAGCTTGGTCTGATTGTCGAGATTTTGCCGTATGCCTTCCGACACCGAGACTGTGGAGCGTTTGAGCTCCAGTACGCCGAGCGCGATGCCGTTCACATAGAGCACCACGTCCGGCCGCTTGCCGTAAGATTTGGCATCGGCGGCGACGATGCTCACCTCTTCTGCGATGGCGAAGTGGTTGCGCTCCGGCTTGCCCCAGTTGATCAGGTGAACAGTGCGGAACTCGCCAGTCTGCTCGTCCTTCACCCTTGCGCCATAGCGCAGCAGTTCGTAGACGGTCTTGTTGACGTCATAGAGTGAGGCGCCCTGATCGCCGGCTTTGCGCGTGAACTCCTGAACGGCACGGGTGGCGAGCGTAGGGGGCAGCCCTTGGGTCTCAGTTAGGAAGCGGAGGAGAAGACCCTCCTCGATATTGGTCCCCCGCGGATCGTCCTGCCAGTTGCCGAGATAGTCATAGCTCAGGTGCTGCCGGAACAGTTTGACGACGCGGTTCTGGGTTTCGCGCTCGCGCTGCCCGATTTTGCTCATGCGGCCCGCCTTTCTCCGGAGGCGGTCAGGCGCACACGGCCCGTCAGTAAGTCCTGCATCATGCCGGCTTTTAGATCGCGCGTCTTGGCGAGCAGCGCGTCCAACGCTCCGATCTCCGCGTCCATGTCAGAGAGGACCGTGGCGATGGCGGTCTGTTCTTCAGGGCTCGGGACCCGCAAGGTGACTTGGGAAAGCTGAGTGCCATTGGTCAAGGCACGTGTCGTGTAGGTGGCCTTGCTCACGATCTGGTCGCGCACATAGTTGGCGCTGAAGCAAAACTTCTTAAAGTCATCCACAAGGCGACCAGAACTAGGGCGAGCTCGTAAGACGAAACCGCTGAAAACGGTGCAATCAGGACACTCTAACACAGCGGCTGACACGCCTATCTCATCGACTGTTTCCGACGTACGAGTGAAGAGAACGTCGCCACGCTGAACTTCGTAAGCTCTAATCTCATCAGCAGTGACGTCGACTTTTCCAGCAATATGCTCTGATCGGATACCGGAATGTCGGAATACGTCCATGTAATTGATGATAGGAGATCCGTACCCGAAAAATCTTTTGGCCTTGTTCAAGCCGTTCTTGAACTCGAACAGCTCTCCAACCTTTAGGTCCTCCCAGTCGCCCGAAAAGCCCGGCAGGCGCGTCTCGCCGGTGAGGAGCGTTTGGGCGGCGGCCTGTTTGAGATCGCGCTTCTTCGCGACCAACGCCTCCAGCTCCGCAATCAACTCATCCACATCCGACAACACCTTAGCAATCGCTCGCTGCTCAGCAAGTGGTGGGAGGGCGAGCCTGTACTCTGACAGTTCAGAGCGATTGATCTTGGGAATTCCGCTCCTTGCAGAAACGGTCTCAGCAAAATCACTAAACTGCTGCCCAAGCACAAGGTGAAAGGCAAACCGGCCATCAACGCCATTCAACGGCGACAGCGGGTACATGTCTGCGCTGCATAACCCTTCAAAATCGGCAAAGATTGCCTTTTTGAGGTAGGGCCGAATTTTTGAGTAAACGATATCGCCTGGGCGAAACAAGTACTTGCCGCTCTTGGCCCCTTGGTCTGCGGCTGTGCGTCGCTCAAGCAGCAATCCTGATGCTTCTTCGATGTGGTCAGGGGCAACGAGTATCATGCGCGAAAAGGGTTGCCGCTTGGGGTCTACTTGTCCGTTCGCTATGGAGAGTGTTCGATTGAATTCTCGTACTTCCCAATCCTCCGGGATCAAACCGATCTCCGTTTGCTTGAATCCCGCAGGCAGCGCCTCGTCAAATCTCATACCGCATACCCCATGGCGGCGAGATACTTCTTAGTCTTTGAAGCTAGCCCTTCAACCCGCTCCTGAAGCTTCGGCAGCGGTGTGCTGTACCGAGCCGCGAGCGTCTTCAACCGTGTCGTAAGGTGCTGGCTGACGCGGTCTAGTTCGCCCATAACGTCGCCCTCGATCCGGGCGAGCCATTTGGCTTCAACGACCAGCGCTTTGATGTTATCGATCGAAAGCTTCGGGTAGTGGTTGACCACGGCTTCATCGAGTGCCTTCTGCAGCGCCTTGGCCTCCCTTGCGGCCTTGGCCTGTCGCTCGATCACGTCAAGGGCATGCGCCAGCATGTTATGCTCGCCGTCGATATCTAGCTCGCCCTTGACCGCCCTCAGGCGGTCCTTCACGGACTTCTGAGTCAGTTTACCTTTGTCGGTCTTGGCATCGGTCAGCAAGCCATCCTCGCCGCCATGCTCTTCGTCGAGTCCATCGATCTCAGTCTGCAGCGCCTCGCCACGCTCGTTCGCTGCGTCGATCTTGGCTTGTTTGTCAGCGAAGTGCTGTGCGACGATCAACGCGGGCGGAATCAATTCCGCTTTCAGCTTCTTTGCCGTTTTGCCGGAGCCAAGCGTGATATCTGGCTCCTCCATGAGTTTGGCATCAGGGCCTTTGACCAACTCGCGCACGACGCGGCCCGCCTCCCAGCCGTCGCCGGAAATGATGTAAGCGTCATCCTGCATCACCTCGGCCCAATAGCTCATGAGGAGTTGGTAGACGTCATACTTGTCAATGAGGTCCGCGGCAGCGAACCGCGCAAGCAGATCTTCGGAAATGTCGTGAATGAGCGCCTTGGGCAGTTGCTCTCTGGCGAATGCTTCAAGCTTCGGCTGCGTCGCGGCGCGCCAGTCAGCGAAGAGTTTCGAGATTCTGCCCCGATAAGCGAGAAACTCATCATGCGCTTCGATGGCCGCGCGCATTTCGTCAGGCTCGACTTTCGGCGTCACATAGCCGGGGCGATCGGCCTCGAAGAGCTCGCCGCGCACGGACGGCATGATGTTCCAGAACTCCTGGAGCGCGTCGATATCTCGCTCGGGTATGCCGCCCTTGAGGTGACCTTCAATATCCTGACGGTCTTCGGGCTCGCTCGCATCGACGTAGCGTGGGATATTGAGGTTGTGGCCGTGAGCCTTGATCTCAGCGTTTGGCACGAAGCGAGCGTATCCGGGCACATCTTCGCCGCGCGTAAAGGTGTCGACGATACGGTGAATGTCCTGTTCCCGCAGGCGGTTCTTGTTGCCGTCCTTCACAAAGCCCTTCGAGGCATCGATCATGAAGATGCCGTCGCGTTTGTCAGCGCCTTCCTTGTCCAGGACCACAATACAGGCGGGGATGCCGGTGCCGTAGAAGAGGTTAGCCGGCAGGCCGATGACACCCTTGATGTAGCCACGCCGAATGACGTTCTGGCGGATCGTCGCCTCAGCATTCCCGCGAAACAACACACCATGGGGCAGAATCACCGCGCCCTTGGCTTTGCTTTTCATCGACGCGAGAATGTGAAGCAGGAAGGCGTAATCGCCATTTTTGGCGGGCGGGACGCCAGGCTCAAATCGCTTGAACTCATCCTCCTCCGGCACAATCCCGTTCGACCAGTTCTTCATAGAAAACGGCGGATTGGCGACAACAAAGTCGAAACGCTTGAGTTTGCCGTCTGGGCCCTTCCAGTAAGGGGCTGAAAGCGTGTTGCCCCGCCAGATGTCTGCTGTCGGGCAGTCGTGCAAGATCGTGTTCATCTTGGCGAGCGCACGGGTCGCCGTGTCATTCTCTTGGCCGTACATCGTGAGGTCGGCCGGTGCCTCGTCATGGGCCTTGAGAAGTAGAGAGCCGGACCCGCAGGCCGGATCGTAGATCGTCTGATTGGTGCTGCTCGCCTCGCCAATGCCGATCACCTTCGCCATAATGCGGGAGACTTCGGCGGGCGTGTAGAATTGGCCCTTCGACTTTCCGCTCTCCGTTGCGAAGTGGCGCATGAGATACTCGTAAGCGTCGCCTAGAATGTCATCGTCAGCAGTTCGGTTGCCTCGGAAATTCAGCTCTGGACGGTCAAAGATCGCGACAAGGTTTGACAGGCGGTCGACCATGTCCTTGCCGCTGCCCATCTTTTCGGGATCGTTGAAGGCTGCGACATCGATGACGCCTTTCAGGTCGTTCGCTTCGGCGAGCTTGCGGATGATGACATCGATTTTCTCGCCGATATCCTTGTCGCCTTTCAGCTTCACCATGTCAGCAAAGCTGCCACCTTCAGGCACCTCGATCAGAGCACCTTTCTTACCATAGTATTTATCCGAGACGTATTTGACGAATAGAATAACGAGAACGTAATCTTTATAGGATGACGCGTCCATTCCGCCACGCAATTCATCGCAGCTTTTCCAGAGACTTGAATAGACGGCCGTTTTTTTGACAGCCATGATGGCTCCTCGCATGAGTCACGACTGAAGGTTCTATTCTTATCGCTCGAAATGCCCCTCGATTGGAAGCGGTAGGGATGCAACCTTTGTCACGACGAGAAACAGCGTTTTCCAGAGATTGGCTAGTGCAGCTAAAGATAGCATGGGGGCGAAAAGGCGTCGCCTAATACGAGAGTGAGGTGTCGTGCGCCCGGAACTCGGCGCAGTTGGCGACGGAAGATTGGCCTACTTTTCCTCACCGCCGGCTTCGGACTCGAGCGTATCCTCCAGAGGGTCCCGAAACCAACACTCGAATACGTCCACCTTTTTAAGCATCGCGGGGATCTCCTCCGGCCAATCATCGACCACGCGCCAGATGGTTAGATCACCGGCTGTCGCTTCTCAAACCCCAGATTTCGGCAGTAAGGCTAGGCATCAGCAAGCGAGACCGTTATGTCGGTCGATTGGTACCTTCGTCAAAATCTTCACCGTTCAAATCGCTTTGGCTTTTGGGTGTCTGATTGCTGCACCCGCTGCCGATTTTCCATAATGCAGATTATGACGCTGACTGTTGTAAGCGCAGAGTTAAAACGTCAGTGCTGAGCAAAGTTGAGATGTCAGTTTGGGTGCGAGAGCGCAGGACCATCCGAGTTGCTATGGCAACGTCTAAGAGCTGCACCCCAGCCGACCGCCCAACTGTGGCTGCCCAGAACCGTGCTTTGGTGCGTTAGGAGGCTTGGCTAATCTGCCTATGCTTGCGACATCGCCGCCCGTACAAGATTGGCCAGGTAAACGGTGCCGCCGTCCCAGTACGGTGAGAAACGGCCGCCGTCATACGCCGGCGCTTGGCGCCCCTGTTGTAGGCGCCGGCAGATCGACTCGTCTTCGCCGTTAAGCGCTATGTAATAGTCCAGAAGTTTCTTGCGTGCTTCGGCATGGGCCGCATCGGTCGCGGCCTCGCCGACGAAGTGGGCGTGGACGTCGACACGCGTACGGTCGACGCCGAGCGGCACCACGTGCCAGTGCAGCAGATAGGCCGGATGGATGGAGAGCATCCAGTTGGGGAACATGACGCCGAAGAACGAGACATTGACGAGTTCATCGGGCATGTCCGGGATCAGCGGCAAACCGCCGCGCATCGCCTTGCCGGTATCGGTCGAATAGTAGTCCGAATAGATCAGGTTTCCCGAACCGACCGACGACTTGCGCTGATCGGGCGTCATGAGGCTGTCGAGTGTCGGGTGCACCGCGAAGACATGATAGGCGTCCAGGAAGTTTTCGATCGTGAGTTTCCAGTTCGCCTCGAACGTGCTGGACACCACGCCGGCGTAGCGCATGGCGCCGAGATCATAGCCGGCAGCTTCAACATCGAGCGGCGAGACATAGTCCTCGATCGGCATCGCGTTGCCGTCGATGTTGACGAGCAGGGCGCCGTTCCATGTCGCGACCCGGACCGGCCAAAGACCTTCGCAAGCGTGTAGCGCCTCGTCCTCTGCCGTTGCATGGGCGCCGGGGCCGAAGAAATGGGCGCGGCTCTTGAGCTTGCCGTCGAGGTCATAGGTCCAGGCGTGATAGGGACAGGTAATCATCGCCGCGCGCTGTTGATCTTCGACGACCAGCCGGACGCCACGGTGTGGACAGACATTCTGGAATGCCCTGACCTCGCCATCGCGATTGCGAGTGAAGAAGATGGGAACCCCGGCGACGTCGGCCTGAACCACCGCACCCTTTTCCAGGAGCGTACCCTCGACGCCCGCCATCACCCACGTGCGGCGAAACAGGCGCTCCTGCTCCTCGCGGTAGTGCGCCTCGTCGGTGAAGTACGCATTCGGCAGACCGCGGTCGTCGGGGTGCGGACGTTGTTCCTTTCGAGCGGCGTCGCGGCGGGCGGTAACACTCATGGCTCTACTCTCCAACATGCCGAACAGGATCATGGCAGCCTGACCCAGGTGCCCAGCTTAAATCGCGGACTGACCAATAGACAATACTATTTATCATCAGTAAATGCCACGGAGGCGCAGGCGATTTGGGTCGATCTCGTTGGGCGTATGAGACAGAGCGCCCGCCATTCAGTTGACAATTCGTTGAGTGTGGTTCAATCCCGCCCCGTCTTGCTCGGCACGCATGTCTGCCACGATCGGATCCTGACTGATGACCTCGGCCAAACGCCCCCGGCAACGAAAGCAGCCTCGCAAGGATGAGGCGCCAGCAGAAAAGAGTCTGGTCGAGTTCGCGGCCGATCGCTTGGACAGTCACGAACCGTCGGCGGACCTGAAGGTCGCGGTCGGCCAGGAGTTGCGGTTCTGGCGCAACCATCGTGGCCTCACCGGCGCGAAGCTTGCCAGTCTCTCCGGTGTGTCGGCGGGTATGCTGACCAAGATCGAAAAGGGCGACGTGGCGCCTTCCATCCAGACGCTGGTGCGGATTGCCGACGCCCTGGAAGTGCCCACCTCGATGTTCTTCCACCGCCTGAACAAGCGACCGTCGGTCAATTTCGTGCCGGCGGGCAAGGGGCTGGTGACCGATCGCAGCGGCAACCGCGGCAATCAGATCTACGAACTGCTCGCCCACAATCTGCACCACACCATGGGTATCGAA